>CAXNJS010000039.1:0-9694 GCA_964202795.1 Candidatus Planktophila sp. | reverse complement strand
CAGTATCTAGCGGACAGCATTCGGACAGAAGTTGACCAGCACGGCTAGGTAAGCACTCTTAAGCGGGAGTGGTGAAATGGCAGACACGCAGGTCTTAGGAACCTGTGTCTTCGGACGTGCGGGTTCAAGTCCCGCCTCCCGCACACATTATTTTATTTGCTTCTATTTCTAGAAATCACCCATGTTAATTCCTTATTTTAATTCTTAGCTATGACGCTTTCCTAAATTCATTAGCCAGATGTTCATTTAAGCAGTAATGCATCTCGATTTCTTGGGTCTATTATTTAAAACATGAGCGATGAAAAAAAGCAGCCAACAGTTCTCTTTGTTTGTGTTCACAATGCCGGCCGATCACAGATGGCAGCAGGTTTTATGACTTCGCTATCTGGCGGAAAAGTTCGAGTTCTATCAGCTGGCTCAGCAACTAAAGAAACTATTAATCCCATTGCGATTGAAGCGATGGCTGAACTTGGAATTGATATTGCTCATGAAGTTCCTAAAATTCTTACTACCGAATCTGTTCAAGAATCAGACGTTGTTATCACCATGGGTTGCGGTGACACTTGCCCATTCTTCCCAGGTAAGCGCTATGAAGATTGGGTCCTGGAAGATCCAGCTGGGCAAGGTATTGAGCCTGTACGCATAATCCGTGATGAAATCAAGCGTCGCGTAACGGAATTGTTGGCGGAGATTATTTAATTCAATCTATAGTTCAACTCTTAACCTTTATTCAGGAGAGTTGATATGAGTATCAAAGAGATCGCAGTGGCATACCGCCAAAGCACTGAAGCTTTTGAAAAACTTATTGCCGGTATTCCGAGTGATCAGCTTGATACTAAACATCCTGAGGGTTGGTCTGCGCGCCAAGTTATTCACCACATGGCAGATTCTGAAGCACAGTCATATGCGCGCATTCGCCGCTTAATTGCCGAACCTGAAGGAACTTCAATTCAAGGTTACGATGAAAACGCTTGGGGAGATTCAGCTGTACTTGGTTATGCAACGCTGCCAATTGATTTCGCTGTGAAAGTATTTAGTGCGGTGCGCTCATCATCGCTGATCATGATTGAGCGATTAACTGATTCTGATCTAACAAAGTCTGGCCAGCACTCTGAGAGTGGGCCATTTAGTATCGAGAAATGGTGCCGTATATATACCGGGCACCCGCTTGATCACATTGGCCAAATTGAAAAGGCGCTACGAGGCGAGAACTAATTAATGCTTACACAACTTAAAGATCTCCGTTCACACGATGGGTTTACCTCATTGGCAATTTCACGATTCATTTCTAACTTTGGAAATGGTTTATCTCCAATTGCACTTGCTTTTGGAGTTCTAAGTATTCCGGGTGCCGATGGCAGTGACTTAAGTTTGGTAATGGCAGCACGCTTTGTGCCGATGATTGCATTTATGTTATTTGGTGGCGTTATCGGTGATCGTTTTAAACGAAATCGCATCGTCGGAACCGTTGACATAATTGGTTCATTCTTTGCTGCAGTAAGTGCAATATCTTTCATTGTTGGGTTCCCATCAGTTTGGTTATTAGCTTTAATGGGTGCGCTCTTTGGCGTTCTAAATGCCCTTTGGTGGCCGGCAATGTCTGGCGTTATGCCCGAGATTTTGCCGAGAGAAAAGCTGCAACATGGCAATGCCGTAATTGGCCTGATGACTAACATCGGGTTTATTGCCGGAACTTTGCTCGGTGGCGTAATGGTTACTCTTTACGGTTCTGGCTGGGCGCTACTAATTGATGCCATAACTTTCTTTATTGCCGGCGTTTTAGTTTTAAATATTGATTTACCGGCAATGCCTGTGCGCGAAAAGAATTCGATGTTGCATGATTTAAAACTAGGTTGGATTGAATTTTCTTCGCGTTCTTGGGTTGTTGCAATGGTGGTTACCTTTGCCGCAATCAATGCTTGCTTTGAATCTATGTTGCAAGTCTTAGGTCCGTTAGCTTTCAACGAAGGCGATGCTGGCCCGAAACATTGGTCATATAACTTGGCAGCGCTAACGGTGGGCATGATGATAGGTGGCGCCGTTGCATTAAAAGTTAAGTTCCCTAGACCACTGGCAATATCAATGCTTTTAATTGCCACATCAGCACTTTGGGATTTCGCTATTGCCCTCGAGTTACCAATTATTTTCCCGATCATCGGCGCACTATTTTCCGGTTTTGCTATCGAAATATTTATGGTCAACTGGAATACCTCAATGCAAAAACATATTCCAGAGGAATCATTCTCACGAGTGACTTCATACGATGCCTTTGGCTCATACGGAATTGCCCCGCTGGGCATTGTCATTGCCGGCCCAATTGCAGCCACGATAGGCGTTTCAAATGCGCTTTGGTGGACTGGTGGCATCACGTGCGTTGTTGCTCTGCTGTCGCTGCTCGTTAAATCTGTGCGTGATCTACGCTAGTTGATCCAAACTAGACCATGGTTGTCTTTAAAGAGTTAGGCTCTACTTAAATTAACTAGCCGAGAGCGAGCGTGGCAATGAGTCAACCGGTACCGCCACCAAAGTTGCGTGGTTGGTTTCACTTGGGGGCAACTCCTGCGGTAATTATTGCGTCACTCGTTCTATTTCTGCTTAGTCGTAGCTCAGTAAAATTTGCGATCGCACTTTATTCGTTAACGGCAATTTTATTATTTAGTGTTTCAGCTATCTACCATCGAGTTCCGTGGTCACCGGCAAAGAAGAAAATCTGGCGTCGCTGGGATCATGCCAATATCAATTTGTTAATCGCCGGTTCATATACGCCCTTCGCAGTTACTTTGCTTGAAGGTCGCGATCGTACGATTCTGCTTTCGGTTATCTGGACTGGCGCTTTAATTGGTGTTGCTGTTCGCATCTTCTGGGTTGGTGCGCCACGTTGGCTATACGTTGCTAACTATTTAGTACTCGGCTGGGTTGCAATTATTTATACGCCACATCTCTATCGAGCAGGTGGCTGGTGGGTTATTTTGCCAATTATTTTCGGTGGCTTGCTCTACTCAATTGGGGCAATTTTCTACGCACTCAAGCGACCAGGGCGCGAGGCGAAATACTTTGGTTTTCACGAGCTCTTCCATATCTTCGTACTTGCCGCTTGGATCTCGCAATATGTGGCAATCTGTGTTGCCGTTTATAGATCCCGCTAATTAAGCCCATTTTCAGCCCGCATCAGCCCTGCGCTAACCCCACTTTTAGGTATGGCGCTTTTGCTCTAATCTAAGCCTTCCGTAAGTGTTTAAAGAGCATAAAGAGGTATCGATGGCTGAGAAGAACTCCTTCCTTAACTGGGTTGGATTTAAAGGCGAAGAGAGCAGTCAACCAAATTCGGTTGATCGTATTCGCGAGCTTGAAGCACAGTTAAACGATCTGCGTTCGCGCCGCGATATCACCACGCTATCAAAAGAAGAATTTGAAATTCTGGCAACTGAAACTGCCATGACCATGATTAAGTCGGCACAACTTCGCGAAGCAAAAGCGCAAGCTGCTGCTGATCGCTTAGTCACTGAGACAAATCGTGCGTCAAAAGATGCGCTCGAGAATGCCGAACAGAAAGCACGTTCAGTTCTTTCCGGAGCTGAAACTCGTGGCCGCAAGTATTTACAAGCAGCTGAATCTGAAGCAGAAGAAATGGTTGCAAAGGCTGAAGTTGAAGCCGAAACACTTTTTGAGAATAAGAAGCGCGAGATTAGTACGCTGGCAACAGCTGCGCGTCGCGAAGGCGAACGCATCATTACCGAAGCAACCAGTGAAGTCGGAAGTTATCGCCAGTGGCTTGCCAGTGTAATTTCTGAAGCTGAACGTCTATACAAAATACAGACCCAGTCTCTTGACCAGGCCGAAAGTGCAATTCAACAATCGCGTGCTCGTCTGCAGAGTTCATTTGAGCGGTTAGAACAATTACAAGAGCAAGTTCTTCAGAACTTAAATGCTGATGACACAATTATTAGCCGTGGCCCAATTCGTGTTGCCAGCGAACGCACTAAGGTAGCAATTGAGGCACCAAAGAAAGCAAAGACCAGCACTCGCAAACCTGCGAAAAAGGCTGCGGCTAAGAAACCAGTAAAGAAAGCTGCTGCAAAACGTAAGTAGTTTCTTACCGATTACCAAAAGTTATGTCATCAAAAAAACGTGGGATCACCCATATCCCTGCGATCGATGGTTTACGCGCTGTTGCGGTAATCGCAGTAATGCTTTACCACTTAGGTTTTTCTTGGATTCCTGGTGGATTTCTGGGTGTCGATCTTTTCTTTGTAATTTCTGGTTATGTAATCACTCGCCTGCTGCTCGATTCAATTCAGCGCAGTGGCGGATTAGATCTACGCGCTTTCTATCTGGCGCGCGCGCGACGATTGCTGCCACCGCTGCTCTTTATGATTTTTGGAACGGCAATTTTTGTTGGGATTTGGGCACCTGAAACAACTCGACGTTTAGTTGGTGACGCACCCTTTTCTATCTTCGGCGGTATGAATTGGTGGCTAGTTTTTCGCGATACTGATTACTTTGAGGCCATTGGTCGCCCACCGCTGTTGCAACACACTTGGTCATTGGCCGTTGAAGCCCAGTTCTATCTAGTTTGGCCGTTGGTGCTGTTACTTATTCTTAAGTGGTTTGGTAAGAAGCGCATTCCGGGGGCTGCGCTAACCATCGCTGCAATTTCAGGTATCACGCTATTTATTGTCTCGCTCTCACTCGACGCGTCAAGTAGTTCGCAAGTTAGCCATGTTTACTTTGGCACCGACACCCACAGCATTGGCTTATTCCTAGGGGCGGCTCTGGCAGTTAGCTGGATTCCCCAAAACTTAAAAAGTGAAGTAACTCAGCGAGCGCAAGATTTCGTTGATGGCATTGGCGTGATTGGGTTTATTGGAATTCTTGGTGCTTTCTTATTAATTAACGAGAACGATCCCACGCTTTATCGAATTGCTTTCCCGCTTGCCGGAATCTTTGGTTGCGCAATTCTGACTTCTATTGTGCACCCGGCATCTCGCTTCGCACCAATACTGCGCACTCGCACCTTGGTTTGGATTGGCGAGCGATCATATGCAATTTACTTATGGCACTGGATTGTCTTCCAATTAACTCGCCCTAGCGTTGATATAGCTGGACAAGATTGGGCGCTCTACACAGTGCGTTTCTTAATCGTTTTGGCCTTGGCTGACATTTCATTACGATTAGTGGAACTACCAGTTCGAAGTGGCGCTGTTGAATCTTGGTTCCGGGGAATGAAGTACCGAACTAAAAAAGTTCGCGTTCGTCAAAAGATTTCGGTCGCAGTTGGCACCATTGCACTTCTCTCGGCAACCACAGCAATAAGTGCAAATGCGATTTCAGTTGCCGACCAGGAGGCTGCTGCACTTAAAATAGAATTGACCCAAGAACTTAAACCTTCTGCACAAAAGCCACCGGTAATTTCAACTGTTGGACTACCTGATCTCTGGGTTACTGGCGATTCCGTCATTCTAGGTATTCGCTATGAACTTGGTGATCTGCGCACAATCGGTTTAATAAATGCTCGAGTTGGCCGACAAGCACCTGAGCTATTAGAAGTTATAAAACGTGACAAGCTATCCGTGGGTGATGCCCCAATAATTTTCAACTTAGGAAATAACAACTTACTTACCCGAACTCAAGTTGCAGAAGTTTTTGCTGAAGTGGCTAATCAGAGTCAGATCATTGTTGTTAACACTGCCGTGCCACGGCCATGGCGCGATGAGAACAATGCCCTAATTGCTGAGTATGCAGCTGCTTATCCACGAGCTCGAGTAGTCGATTGGGCCACCATCTCGCAAAATCATCCGGAGTATTTCGCACCTGATGGTGTGCATCTAAGGCCTGCTGGAATCACGGTTTATGTGGCAGCGATTGCTGAAGCCTTAGATAAGTAGAAGATAGAAATAAAAAAGACCCCGAGTGAATTACTCGAAGTCTTTTTTACTAATTAACTATTACTTGTATTGACCAGACAGTCCGAAAATCTTTGCTGGTGCTACTTGACCATCTGAGTAAACGCTAGAAACTCGGAACTGAGTCCAGCCACCTTTACTCTTAGCCATATCTAAAGTTGTTTGATCAGCTGGAACTGTGGCAACGCTCTGCCATTCTTTTCCATCTGGCGCAATTTCAACTAAGTAACCAGTTAAACCATCTGTTGCTGCGGGGGCAACCCAACGCAAAGTGATTCCATCGGCTGTGCTAAGTGCTACAAACTTTGCTGGTGCTTCGATTGTCTCAACTGCGGCACCACTTGATGCTGATTCAGTTGGAGTTGCAGATGCCTCCGTTGATTCAGTTGCCATCGGTGCTGGCGCTGCATCGTCCTCTTTTGAAGATGATTGCGACCAAACTACAAAAGCTAATAGTGCAATACCAACGATTACTGCCATTACAACGCGATTCGATGCGCCTTGTTGTGGTTTAGCAGCAGGTGTTGCTGGACGAACAGGAGCAACTGGAGCTGCAGCACGAGGCGCAGATGAAGTAACTGGAACTGCTGGAACTCTAAGCGTTGCAGCAGAAGTTCTCTTCGTAGCAGCTTTTTTCTTTGCTACCCGCTTCTTAGGAGCTGCTTTCTTAGCTACAGCTTTTTTAGCAACTCTCTTCTTGGCAACTGCTTTCTTAGCGACTCTCTTTGCTGGCTTCTTAGCAGCAGCTTTCTTAATAGTTCTTTTAGCAGCTGGCTTCTTAGCCGCGCTCTTCTTCTTGGCTACAGCTTTTTTAGCAGCTGGCTTCTTAGCCGCAGCTTTTTTAGCAGGGGCCTTCTTTGTTGCTTTCTTAGCAACTTTCTTCTTTACAGCCACATTAACTCCTTGGGTAGCGGTACGCGCGCAAGTAACGCACTCGGATAAGCCAAGGTTACCTCAGCGATTAGAGCATTTCTAAGACAAACGGGGCTATTGCGCGCAGCGATTTTCCACGATGGCTGATGGCATCTTTCTCAGAAGCGCTCATTTGTGCGCTGGAAATACTTAATCCATCAGGCTGAAATAGCGGGTCATACCCAAAGCCATTCTTACCGATCGGTTCATGGCTGATTGAGCCATAAAAACGCCCTTCGCGGGTGGTTTCGCGGCCATCGGGCATAACAAGTGCCGTCACGCAAATGAAGTACGCAGTTCTTTTTCCATCGGGCACATGTATTAGCTCTTGCAAAAGTTTTGCGTTATTTGCAGCATCATCACCGCGCGTACCCGCAAATCGTGCCGAATAAATTACAGGTGCGCCATAAAGTGCTTCAACACAGAGGCCACTGTCATCAGCTATCGCAGGTAGCCCAGTTTCAGCACAAATTGAACGAGCTTTAAGTAGTGCATTCTCTTCGAAAGTTTCGCCAGTCTCATCGACGTCACTGGTATCTGGAAATTTTTCTAGCCCAAGCAACCGAATGCTTCCGGGTGCTAACTCATCGAGGATGCGCCGGAATTCTTCGATCTTGCCTTTATTGCGCGTAGCTAAAACTAAATCTTTCATCGTTCTCCTTGAGAAATTTATTACTGCTTATTATTTAGCTAATGCAGCAGTTTGAAGTTTTTCTAAATCTTTACAACCGGCAACAGCTAAATCTAATAATTGATTTAGCAGATCACGATCAAATGGCACGCCTTCAGCAGTTCCTTGCACTTCAATAAATCTGCCATCGCCACTGCAAACCACATTCATGTCAGTATCTGCGCGCACATCTTCTTCATAACAAAGATCAAGCATCGGTACTCCACCAACTATGCCAACGCTTACAGCTGCTACTGAATCAGATAGCGGATTAGCAGTTGCTTTAATGTGACCTTGACTCTTTGCCCATGCGATTGCATCAGCTAGCGCAACGTAGGCACCAGTTATTGCAGCAGTGCGAGTTCCGCCATCGGCTTGTAAAACATCGCAGTCAATGACAATGGTATTTTCGCCAAGTTCTTTGGTGTTAATGACGGCGCGCAAAGAACGACCCACCAAACGAGAGATCTCTTGGGTGCGACCGCCCAATTTACCTTTAACGCTTTCGCGATCAGAGCGAGTGTGTGTTGCGCGAGGCAACATCGCATATTCGGAAGTAACCCAGCCAGTACCACTGTCTTTTAACCAGCGAGGAACACCTGGTGAAAATGAGGCAACACAGAGAACTCGGGTTTTGCCGAACTCAACTAATACTGAGCCTTCAGCGTGATCAAGCCACTTGCGAGTGATCTTAATTTCGCGCAGATCAGTTACTGCCCGGCCATCATTACGTGTGGTTGTCATCATTTCCTCAGTTGTCTCCGTTTTTAGTTAGTGAATAATTAGCTCAAAGATTGATGTTCTACTTGACCAACTTCTGGGCCTAAGAATCGTCGTGCTAACGTTTCGAAAGCAGCTGCCTCCCCTGTTGCCAGAAAACGATGTGTTGCTGGTGTGCTGTTATCAGTGCGCAAGGAATCGCTTTCCACCAAGATGCGATAAAGATCTTTGGCAGTTTCTTCAGCACTAGAAACTAGCGAGACGTTATTGCCCATCACATATGAAATAACACCAGTTAGCAGTGGGTAGTGCGTGCAGCCCAAAACTAAAGTATCTACATCAGCTTGCATAACTTCAGCTAAATATTCCTTGGCAATCTTGGTAATTTCAGCACCCGAAGTTTCGCCACGTTCGACGAATTCAACAAAGCGAGGACAAGCAATTGAAGTGATCTCTAAATGTGGCGCAGCAGCAAATGCATCTAAGTAAGCAGCTGAATCAATGGTTGCTCTAGTTCCGATTACGCCAATTCGACCTGATCGACTTGCGGCAACTGCGCGACGTACTGCCGGTTGAATAACTTCAATTACCGGAATCGAATAACGCTCACGAGCATCACGCAACATGGCAGCACTTGCGGTATTACACGCAATCACAATTGCCTTCACGCCTTGGGCAACAAGGAAATCCATTAGTTCAAGTGAAAACTCACGTACTTCGGCTAATGGACGTGGGCCATATGGGCCGCGCGCTGTATCGCCGATATAAAGAGTGGATTCATTTGGTAGCTGATCAAGAATTGCGCGAGCCACAGTTAATCCGCCGACGCCAGAATCAAAGATTCCGATAGGCGCGTTACTCATGTGTTGAAGTCTAACGGGCGAGGTGAAAAGAGCGGTAAATAAACGAAGGCTTACGCCCAAAGCTGGGTATCTAGACCTTCAGTAGCAGCTTCGCTTGCGGCGCCATAAATACCAGTAGATAAGTATTTCCAACCGGCATCGCAGACAATAAAGGCGATATCAGCCGATTTTCCAGCTGCAATGGCTTCATTGCCCATAGCAAGGGCGGCATGCAAAATTGCACCCGTTGAGATTCCGGCAAAGATTCCTTCGACTTCTAATAAGTCTCGTACTCGTCGTACTGAATCTTCAGCACCGACCGAAAAGCGTCTAGTGAGTACAGATGCATCGTAGAGTTCGGGCACAAAACCTTCATCGATATTACGTAGCCCATAAACAACTTCGCCGTAACGTGGCTCGGCTGCAATAATTGCAATATCGGGATTCTGCTCGCGTAAATATTTACCAGCACCCATCAAGGTTCCAGTAGTTCCAAGTCCAGCAATAAAATGTGTAACTGTTGGTAGATCTTGCCAAATCTCAGGACCAGTACCGCGATAGTGCGCTTCGGTATTTGCTGGGTTGCCATATTGATAGAGAAAAACCCATTCTGGGTTTTGCGCAGCTAATTCTTTCGCAACACGTAC
>CAXNJS010000038.1:0-9766 GCA_964202795.1 Candidatus Planktophila sp. | reverse complement strand
GTAGGTGTTGGAGTAGGTGTTGGAGTAGGTGTTGGAGTAGGTGTTGCCTTAACGACAACCTTTACACCTTTACTCCAAACTAACTTCTTGCCGGACTTAATACATGTAAATTTATAACCTTTAACTATAGACGTTGAATTAAGTTTCGGACATGCGCCGCCAGCTTTTGCCGCGGCCACGGCCGGGACAATCGGAAGAACAATCGCAGTGAGCAAAAAGGCAGGCACTAGGAGTCGGACTATTACCTTGGCTGATTGTTTCATTTGGCAAGGCTAGATGGTTAAACGAGTCCGAACAAGACCTGACACAAAGCCATTCTTCTAGCGTGCTCTTGGGTGCGCTGAACTATAACTTTCGCGAATTTTATCGATCGTTATAAGAGTGTAAATCTGAGTAGTCGTGACTGAGGCATGTCCCAACAACTCTTGAACTACGCGAATATCAGCGCCACCATCGAGCAGATGTGTCGCGTAAGAGTGTCGGAACACGTGCGGTGAAACCTTGCTCGTTATTCCAGCTCGTTCAGCTGCGGTCAGCACAATCTGCCAGGCGCTTTGCCTTGAGATACGAGTTCCTTTTTGATTTAGAAAAAGTGCGCTATTCCTTGAACTTTCTTTGCGCCCAGACTTTGCAGCTAAATCAGGACGAGTACGTACTAAGTAATTATCGATAGCCGCTACGGCAAACTTTCCCAACGGAACTATCCGCTCTTTGCCGCCTTTGCCACGTATACGCAAAGTCGTTATCTCATCGCCATTCAAATTGGACTTAGCGAAATCACTTAAATTAATGCCGATGACTTCGCTAACTCGCGCCCCTGAACTGTAGAGAAGTTCGAGCATCGCATGATCACGCAGAGAGATTACATCTCCCTCTCTAAGTCCAGCATCGATAAGAGAGGTGACTTCAGAAACTGTTAGCGCTTTAGGTAACCGCCTGGCAGATTTGTTATGTGCAATTTCGGTAGTCGGATCAACGATTCCATGTTCGCGATTTTGATACTTGTAGAAAGTGCGAACTGCACTCATTATTCGATTGATGCTAGACGGTGCTAATTCATGAGCTTTCAAAGAACTTTCAAAACTAGTTATGGTCGAACTACTAACTGAGTTGGTATCTACCGACTCTGCTTCGAAGTACTCAACTAACTTTCGTAGATCGCGTTCGTAAGCTGCGACTGAATTTGCGGCTAAACCTCGCTCGATCCGTAAGTGATCGAGGAAGTTATTAACCGATTGGCGAAAACTCATAGGCATGAGCCTGCGCTACCGCTTGATAACGAATTTTTCCGCCGCTGATATTCAAACCTTTTGCCAATGCTAGATCTTTAGCAATCGCATTCTGCCAACCAAGATTAGCTAGAGCCAGCGTGTAAGGCATGGTGGCGTTACTTAACGCGTAGGTTGACGCCACTGGAACTGCCCCAGGCATATTCGCAACGCAGTAAAAAATCGAGTTATGCACTTTAAAGGTTGGCTCTGCGTGAGTAGTTGGCTTGGAATCTTCAAAGCATCCACCTTGATCAATTGCAATATCAACCAAGACCGAACCATGTTTCATTCGTGAAACCAGTTCGTTGCTAACTAACTTTGGAGCTTTGGCTCCATGAACTAGAACTGCGCCAATAACAAGATCGGCTTGCAATACTTCACGTTCAATCGAAGCGTGCGCAGAAAACAGAGTCTTGATACGTCCACCATAAAGTGAATCAATCTCTTGCATCCGTGGGATCGAGCGATCAAGGACAGTTACATCGGCGCCCATTCCCATGGCGATGACGGCGGCATTGAGGCCGGCAACTCCCCCGCCGATTACAACAACTTTGCCTGGTGCTACGCCGGGTACGCCAGCCAATAAAACACCGCGGCCACCATTTGGTTTCTGCAATGAATAGGCACCGACTTGAGTTGCCATTCGCCCGGCAACTTCACTCATTGGCGCAAGCAGTGGCAACTGGCCATCCTTTTCAACGGTTTCGTACGCAATTGCTGCGCAACCACTAGCGATAAGTGCATCGGTACAAGGCTTTGAGGCAGCTAAGTGCAAGTAGGTAAACAGGGTGTGGTGAGATTTGATTCGTGAGTATTCAACTTCAATTGGCTCTTTAACTTTCAAGATTAATTCTGCAGAGTTCCAAACTTCATCGGCAGACGCCAATATCTTCGCGCCATGGGCAATGAAATCAGCATCAGTAATCGCTGAGCCAAGACCAGCACCTGTTTCAATGAAAACATCGTGTCCCGCGCGAACTAACTCGCTAACACCATCGGGAGTAATTGCTACTCGCGACTCGTGGACCTTAATCTCTTTTGGTATGCCGACCTGCATGGCTAATCCTTCATTGGAAACTATTTCTTTCCAGCAATTGCCGCTGCCACCAAGCCGGTGAATAGCGGATGAGCTTTAGTGGGACGTGAGCGAAGTTCTGGATGCGCCTGTGTTCCCACGTAATAAGGATGTACCTCTTTAGGTAATTCAACAAACTCCACGAGGTTTTCTTGCTCATAAATCCCTGAGAAAATAAGGCCAGCACTCGAAATTTGATCGCGGTACTTATTGTTCACTTCGTAACGATGGCGGTGACGCTCTGAAATCGAAGTTGCTCCGTAAACTGTTGCAACAATCGAACCAGGCGTTAACTCGGCTTGATATAAACCAAGTCGCATTGTGCCGCCCATATCGGCTTGACCAGAAACGATTTCTTTTTGACTAGCCATTGTTGCAATCACATGTGTGCCAGATTCTGGATCAAACTCGGCGCTATTAGCATCCGGAATTCCACCTAGATTGCGAGCTGCTTCGATCACCATGCACTGTAAACCTAAACACAAACCTAAAGTTGGAATCTTATTCTCGCGAGCAAACTTGAGAGCCCCAAGCTTGCCTTCAATGCCGCGAATTCCAAATCCACCAGGAACGCAGATTGCATCAACATCGCTGAGCATTGCTCTTGCCCCTGCCTCACTTTCACATTCATCGCTCGCAATCCATTTGATATTAATTTTGGCATCGTTTGCAAAACCACCTGCCCGTAATGCTTCGCTTACTGAAAGATAGGCGTCTGGTAGATCTACATATTTACCAACTAGGCCTACAGTAATTTGGTGCTTAGGATTATGTACTTTCTCAAGCAGCGCATCCCAAACGCCCCACTCAACATCGTGGCATTTAAGACCAAGACGTGAAACCACGTATGAATCAAGGCCTTCGGCATGTAAAACTTTGGGAATGTCATAAATTGATGGCGCATCTACGGCTGCTACAACGGCAGCCTGATCAACGTCGCACATCAAAGAAATTTTGCGTTTAACACTTTCGGGAATCTCGCGATCGGACCGAAGCACAATCGCATCTGGTGCAATACCTATTGCACGAAGTGCAACGACGCTATGTTGAGTTGGTTTAGTTTTGAGCTCACCCGATGGCCCGATATATGGAACTAACGAAACATGTAGATAGAACACATTATCGCGACCAACCTCTTGGCGAATTTGTCGCGCGGCTTCTAGGAATGGTTGTGACTCAATATCGCCAACTGTGCCACCGATTTCAGTAATCACTACATCGATGTCAGGGGTAGCCATGGCACGAATACGTTCTTTAATTTCATTTGTGATGTGTGGAATCACTTGAACGGTCTCACCCAAATATTCACCACGACGTTCGCGCGCAATTACTCGCGAATAAACCTGACCTGTTGTCACATTCGCTGACCCATGGAGATTAGTATCGAGAAAACGCTCGTAGTGTCCGATATCTAGATCCGTTTCAGCGCCATCATCTGTAACAAAAACCTCACCGTGTTGAAATGGGTTCATGGTTCCTGGGTCAACGTTTAGATATGGGTCCAGTTTTTGCATTGTGACGCGCAGCCCACGAGAGACTAATAGTCGACCGAGTGATGAAGCGGTGAGTCCTTTGCCAAGTGAAGAGGCGACTCCGCCAGTTACAAATAAGTGTTTAGTCACATGATCGCTCATGGGATACAAACCTATCAGTAAATTGCTATCGTCTTAACCGTTTGCGCGCATTGCTAAGAGTTCGGCGGCGTGTTCTTGCGCGCTAGCTGAATCTTCTAGGCCAGCCAGCATTCGGGCAATTTCATTAATCCGTTCGGCTTCGGCGAGTTTGTTGACACCACTAGCCACAATGCTGCCATCACTACTTTTCTTGACCACGAAATGTGAATCTGCCCATGCTGCAACCTGAGGCAAATGTGTAACCACAATTACTTGGGCATCTTTGGCCAGCAGTGCTAATCGACGACCAACTTCGATCGCAGCTTTGCCACCTACGCCAGCATCTACTTCATCGAAAATATACGTACCAACTGGCTGCACCTTTGCCAGTACAACTTCTAGCCCCAACATAACGCGAGACATTTCGCCACCAGATGCGCCTTTAGCAATTGGCACCAGCGGGCCGTCTTTATGAGCTTGCAGCAAAAGCGTTACTTCATCGCAACCAGTTGCCGTGAAATCTGATTCCTTTAGAGCGCCTGCATAGTCAGGATGGTTAACCTGAACAATCAAATTTGTATGCGGCATTGAAAGTGCGTGAATCTCTTCGCTAACTGCAGTTGCCAAAGTTAGAGCTGACTTAGTTCGCACCGAAGAGAGTTCTTTCGCTTTTGCCAGCAGTGACTTCTTTACAGTGATCAATTCTTTTTCTAATTCAGCAATAAGTTCATCGCCACCAGTTAGATCTGCCATAGCGCTCTTGGAACTCTCGCCCTTTAGAATTAGCGCATCTAAATCGTCGCCCGCAGTTGCATATTTCTTGAGCCAGGAATTCAGCGCCGCTTTACGTTCTTGCAAGGCGCTTAAGCGATCCGGGTCCGCCTCTAGCGATGATAAATACGAATTGAGAGTTGAGTTCGCATCGCCTAGTAAAAAGAAGGCATCCGATAGATTGCTAAAAACGCTCTCGATCTCAGGGTCTTTCGCGCGAATTGAATCGAGTGCTTTACGCGCCAATCCCAGCGAAGTCAGCGTGCCATTCTCCTCATCTTCCACCGCGCCTATAGCTGTGGCGATGGCAACTCGGAATTCTTCGACCGAACTTAATTTAGAAATTTCGACATCAATCTGAGCTAGTTCACCACTCTTAGGCTTTAGCTTATTAAACGCATTTGTAAACTCAGTCAACTCTGCGATCTCGGCATCGCGTTTACTGGCAGCACTTTTAAGTGTTGAAATGCGACCTTTAAGAGTTTGGTAATTAGCTAATTCAATTTGATAAGACGCCAAGACCTGCTGCAGCCCCGAGCCGGAATACCGGTCAAGTAACTCGCGTTGCTTTGAACTCTTAGTGATTTGTAAATTTGCCGCTTGTCCGTGAATCTCAATCAACTCAACCGCTAGTTCAGCGAGTGTGCCCGCTGGAATCGAAATTCCGCCAGCAATTGCTTTACTTTTGCCATCACTGTTTACATTGCGAGTAAGAATTAATTCATCACCGTCGAGCTCGGCGCCTTTATCACTTGCACTATCTGCAATCTCTTTGGTAACCGCAAAGCGTCCACTAGCAACAAGTCTTTCTTGACCGGTTCGCACCAGGGCTGCATCGCTCTTGCCACCTAAAATCAAATTAAGTGCGGTTAGCACCATAGTTTTACCGGCACCTGTTTCACCAGTTAATACAGTTAAGCCGGGTTCAAACTCAAGTGTGGCAGATTCAATAACGCCGAGATTCTTAATTGTGATCTCGCTTAGGAAAGAGCGTTCACTCACCGCGCCATCCTTCAACCGGTAACTTGAACTTGGCCACAATGCGATCAGTAAAAGTGGTTGCCACAATATGTGAGAGAAGAATCTTGCTGGCATCGCGGGTAATCCGCACTTGATCACCCTTAACCAGTGGGAATTTACGCAGCGCATCAGCTGAAAGCAGCGCTTCATCGGATTGAATTTCCACCACGATTTCCGACTTCGGCGAAATAACCATTGGTCTAGCAAACAACGCATGTGCTGAAATGGGCAGCAAAACAAGTGCTTCAACTTCTGGCCACAGAACTGGCCCGCCCGCGCTGAACGCATATGCCGTTGATCCAGTTGGAGTAGAGGCGATTAAGCCATCGCAGCCCCATCGCGAAAGTGGCCGGCCATCGATTTGCACAAACAACTCAACCATTGTGGTGTGCTGACGTTCAACCGTTACTTCGTTTAGCGCCCAGCCCGTATCAATTACTTCGCCATTTCGAATAACTTCGTAGGCAAGGACCATTCGAGAATCTAGGCCGTAGCTCTTATCAATTACTGACTTAGCAACGGCCGTGATTTCAGGACGAATTACTTCGGCCATAAATCCTACGTGGCCAATATTTATACCTAACAAAGGAATATTGCGTTCGCGAGTTAACTCGGCTCCGCGCAAAATAGTGCCATCGCCGCCGAGGACGACTGCAATTTCGACGGCAGGTAAATTATCCGATGCGCAATTTGTAACCCCAGTGATCCAAACATCAGAGATGGTGAACAAATCGAAATCTGCTTTTTGTAGCAACCCAGCTAATTCCGTGGCGGCCTCTACTGCCTCTGCTCGTGATGGATTAACAACTAAAACTGCGGTGCGCTTTTGACTCATTATTGCGGCCCAATCTCGATAGCGCGATCAAGTGCTGCTTCATCAATGGCAGGTGCACCACGACGTAACCATAAGAAATATTCCACATTGCCGGCCGGTCCTGGCAATGGACTTGCGGTTACCCCAAGGGTTCCGAGACCGACATCGTATGCAGACTCGGCAACTTCAATAACAGCTGCTTTGCGAAGTGCTGGATCTCGTACTACCCCACCGGCACCAAGACGTTCGCGACCAACTTCAAATTGTGGTTTCACCATTAAGACGTAATCTGCTTCAGGTTTTGAAACTGCAGCTAGTGCAGGTAACACTAAAGTCAAAGAAATAAAGGATAAATCAGCTACTACTAGGTCAATTGGATCGCCAACTAGTTCGCCAGTTAAGTGACGAATATTTGTGCGATCAAGAATTACGACTTTTGGATTCTGTTGAATTTCCCACGCCAATTGCCCATATCCAACATCGGCTGCGACTACACAATCAGCACCTCGACGCAAAAGGACGTCGGTGAAACCGCCAGTGGACGCACCCGCATCTAGACAGCGTTTTCCCTCAACTTTGATATCAGAAAAAGTATCAAGAGCTCCAGCTAACTTATGTCCGCCTCGAGAAACAAAATCATCTCGGTTGCCGGCGATAGTTATAGAAGTTTCGGCATCGACTTGAGTTGCTGGTTTTGTGGCAGGAATCCCGCCTACCAAAACTGAACGAGACTCAATCAAATCAGCTGCGTGATCGCGCGAACGTGCTAGTTCGCGACGAACTAATTCAGCATCGAGTCTAGTTTTCATAAATACAAAAGTTACCAGTTAGACCGTTAAGTCTTAGAGCCCATCAATCGAGGTAAGTGCCTGCTGTAATTTCTGAGCAAGCGCCTCATAACGTTGACCATGTTCTGAGACCTCTAGTGAATCAATCTCGCTAAGTTCTAGTTTTACTTCGTCAACAATATTTACTTCGTGCTGATCCATTTACTTGCTCGCTTTCTTTACAGCGTTTTTCTTAACTGTTGATTTCTTAACTGCTGACTTTTTTGCAACCGGCTTCTTTGCGGTGGTCTTCTTGGCAGTTGCCTTTTTCGGAGCAGCGCTTTTCTTAGCCGTTGCCTTCTTGGCAGATTTAGTGACGACTGGCTTTCCACCCAACTTCGCAACTTCGGCTGCTAAAGCTTCGAACTCTGCTCGCTTTACAAAACCCATGCGAAGAACTGTGGACTCGACTTCTTCTTCAATTTTTAACTTTACCGCTTCGCCGCTCTCGCGCACCCAGGCATTTACTGAATTAGCGATCTCAGCTGCTGACTTCTCATTTACGCTGACCTTGTTGATATAGGTTCGCAATGAATCGAATAGATCGTTAGCCATCTTGTTGCTCCTCTACTGCGGCTGCCAGCTAATGCCAGCAAACTCTTACCGCTAGCCTACCTTGCGTACTTTTAAGCGCAATTAGAGCAGCCTAGAACCACATCTAGAGTCGCATGATCTCGCTTGCATCGATCTGCCAACGACTTGCTAGCCCTGTTGCGCCTCGCCAAAAGCGTCGCTTTATCGAACCAGATACTTCCACCCATTCCTCAGTTTTTAGCGAACTGGCGCTACGTCGCAGTTTTGAACTCCAGGCGCTGATATCAATTGTGTCAAAGCCAAGTTCATCACTTCGGGCAATCACAATCCGGAACTCAACCACTTTGTCACCGCTGGGCAACTCTTTCTCAACTCCCGTCGAGGAAACTCGGCCCCTTAATAAAACATCATTTAGCGCCAGCGTTGAATCCAACTCAACTGCAGCTTCTCTGGAAGCTTTCTTGCTCAACTTCTCTTTTACAGTCATCAAAACTCCTTAATCGAACTCGGAGTTGAATCTTCTATTTAGTGGCTGACAAATATAACTAGCCTGAAGTTTTTGCTGTGGATAGAACTATTCCGAAGCTCGATCTTGAGCATCAGTCATTTCATCGCCATCAATTTCGGCACATTTGTTAAACCATTCAGTTGCTTCGGCTTTGCGACCAGCAGCTTGTAGCGCATCGGCGTACGCATAACGTAAACGCACTGCCCACTCTTCGCCTTCGGTTTTTAGCTCTTTACAAGTTAGCGTAATTACTGCCGCATCAAGTTCGCCGAGATCGCGACGAGCACCACTTGCCACAATACGCATTTCAATTTCGCCAGCTTTATCTAACCGCTTTACTTCAGGGGAACCAGCCATATCGAGTGCCTTTAATGGACGACCTAGACCGCGTTCGCAATCAGCCATTACTGGCCACGCCGAAACATCTCCGGAAATTCGATTAGCTGCGCGCAATTCTTTTAGCGCAATTTCATAATGGCCTGCACGATAAGCGGCATAACCAGCACTCTCGCGAACTACTGCTAAACGACCTGCATGATGTGCAGCTGCTACTCCATGTTTATGTGCACGTTCTGGATCTTCATCAGCAAACAAAGCGATGCAAACTAAGTGTCTGGCAACTACTTTAGCGTTCTCAGCTGAAAGGCTTAACAACTCTGCACGAGCTGTTTTTTCTAATTCTTCACCCGTAACATCTTCGGGAATATCTGGTTCAAAAATTCTTGGACGTAAACGCGATTGATCGCGATCCATCGGAGTTGGGCGAATTCCACGCGGATCATTTGCATCGCGGCCTTCGCGATTTCGGCCAGGTGCACTCGGTCTAGATGATGAACCACCGCGCGCCGGTAAATCTTCACGACGTCGATCTGAATTCGGTCCTGATGGCCTTGATGAAGGTCTGCCTGAATCAGGACGCGCAGGGCGACCAGAAGAGTCAGCAGAACCTGGACGTGATGATCCCGGACGCGAAGATGGACGACCGCTTGATGGACGACCAGAAGATGGACGGCCGCTTGATGGACGACCAGAATTATTTGGTCGATCTGAATTACCGCGACGCTCTTCCATATGCTTATTCTCTTATCTCTATTGAAATTTAAATTGCTTAACCACTCGTTTTACAAAAAAATTTTGAAACTGAATTCAGAATTCACTTCCTGCAATTGCAATTAAAATTATTTGTCGAGAAAATAAAAAAGGGGCGCTCGTGAAAGCGCCCCTTTTTATAAAAGAAGTCCGGCGACGTTCTACTCTCCCACAAGGTCACCCGTGCAGTACCATCGACGCTGAGAGGCTTAACTTCCGGGTTCGGAATGGGACCGGGTGTTTC
>CAXNJS010000037.1:0-10492 GCA_964202795.1 Candidatus Planktophila sp. | reverse complement strand
ATGTTGCGCTTCTTTGGTGCAACTGTTGAAGTTGATGCCGCAAATAATATTTGGAAAGTACTGCCCGGAAAACTTAGTGGTCAAGATTTTGTAATCGAACCAGATTTGTCTAATGCGGCGCCATTCTTATCAATTGCCATGATCTGTGGTGGCGATGTAACAATTGCTGATTGGCCAAAACAAACTACGCAACCTGGCGATCAACTGCGCGATATCTTGACGCAGATGGGCGCTAAAGTTGAATTTGTGAGTAACGGTCTAAAGTTAACTGGCACTGGAAAAATTCATGGCATTGATATTGATTTACATGATGTCGGCGAATTAACGCCTGCTATCGCTGCCTTGTGTGCATTGGCTGATTCACCTTCACATTTACGTGGCATCGGCCATTTACGCTTACACGAAACCGATCGTTTAGCAGCGCTAACTAATGAAATTAACGCACTCGGTGGCAACGTGACCCAAGAAGAAACCGCACTTCATATAACTCCAGCCCCACTACACGCAGGGGTTTTCCATACTTACGATGATCATCGCTTAGCTACAGCAGGTGCTGCAATTGGTTTAGTTGTGCCTGGAATCGAAGTCGAAAATATCGCGACGACCCGCAAAACTTTGCCGGATTTCCCTGGCCTTTGGAGTTCACTTACTGCATGAGTACGCGCGAATACGATGAATCTGATGCGCGAGTGCGCCCAGCGCGCAGCACGCGCCGCCGTACTAAAGATCGCCCCGCACATGACGATGCCATATTTTCGTTAGTAACTGCCGTAGATCGCG
The DNA here is from genome assembly GCA_964202795.1 of Candidatus Planktophila sp. GTDB lineage: Bacteria > Actinomycetota > Actinomycetes > Nanopelagicales > Nanopelagicaceae > Planktophila. Next base: position 9,712 of record CAXNJS010000037.1, on the reverse strand, counting down.
GCCGCACAACTTGCATTACCGATGATGGCGTAATCGTCACGGCCATGAAAGCTCGCGAACTTGGCCCAAAGTCAGTAGTAGTTGGCGATCGAGTTGGTTTAGTTGGTGATGTAAGTGGAAAAACTGATTCGCTAGCGCGTATCGTGACAATCACTGAACGACGCAATTCACTGAGCCGCACAGTAGATGACGCAGCCAAAGTTGAACGCACGATTGTTGCCAACATTGATCAATTAGTAGTTGTGGTTGCCGCTACCAATCCGCCACCTCGTCGCGGTTTAATCGACCGGTTCTTAGTTAGCGCTTTTAATGAAGGTATCGCGCCAGTTATTCTGGTGACTAAGACAGATCTGGGTCAGATTCCAGAATTTATGGAAGAGTACAAAACTCTTGGTGTGAAAATTCTGACAACTGCAATTAAAACTGAAAGCAAAGAAGCTGATCTGCAAAGATTGCATGAGATGTTAACTGGCAAGATTTCAGTTTTAGTTGGCCATTCCGGTGTTGGTAAATCAACTTTGATTAATGCCATCGTGCCTGAAGCTGATCGCGCAACTGGGGTAATCAATGATGTATCCGGCCGAGGGCGCCACACTTCTTCTAGCGCTGTTGCATTGCCACTATTTTCACCCGCACACGTTGGCGCAGTCGGTTGGGTAATTGATACCCCTGGAATTCGTGCATTTGGTCTTTCGCATATTGACCCCAATCGCATCGTCGCCGCTTTCGAAGATTTGAGTCCGATTGCTGCTACCTGCATGACCAATTGCGCTCACCATGGCGCAGGTTGCCAATTAGATATTTGGGCAGCACCAGATGGCGTAATCGATGAGGTGCGCGCGGCACGAGTTGCTAGTTTGCGCTCACTCTTAGATGCCCCGAAGGTTGAGCTCGAGCAATAGAATTAGGCTCATTATGAGCGCAAAATACTCGTTGGAATCAGATTTAGAGCTCGCCCTTGAGCTCGCGGCAATCGCCGATGGAATCACGATGGCCCGATATTTAGCCCAAGATTTAGTTGTCACCACCAAGCCAGATAACACCCCAGTTACTGATGCCGATAAAGCGACTGAAGAAGCGTTGCGTAAATATTTAGCTAAAGAACGACCAACTGATGGCTTAGTTGGCGAAGAATTTGGAAACGAAAATAAAGAAGCGGCTCGATATTGGGTAATTGATCCAATTGATGGCACTAAGAATTTCATGCGTGGAGTTCCGACCTGGGCAACACTCATTGGACTGGTTGAACGACAAGACGATGGCAGTGAAAAAGTAATTGTTGGAGCAGTAAGTGCTCCTGCTTTAAATCGACGTTGGTATGCAAGTAGCGGCAATGGCGCATTCACTATTTTAAATGGTGGTAAACCCCGCCAGATTTCAGTTTCCAAAGTTAGCAAAATTGCAGATGCCTCGATTGCCTACTCTGATTTTCAAGGCTGGGGCGATCGCTTAACAAAATTCCAAAAGTTGATGGTGGACTGCACGCGTTCACGGGGCTATGGTGATTTTTGGTCGCATATGTTGGTGGCCGAAGGCGCCGTAGATATTGCAGCCGAACCATCACTTGCACTTTGGGATATGGCAGCCCTTGATGTAATTGTGCGCGAAGCTGGCGGAACTTTTTCAAATCTAACGGGGGATTCTGGCCCATTTGGCGGTAGTGGTATCTCTACAAACACCTTGCTTCACCCAACAGTTATGGCGGCACTTAAATGATCTATACCCTAAAAGTAAGTGGCATGACTTGTTCTTCTTGCGTAAATAGCGTTGAAGGATCGCTGAATTCAATTCCTGGCGTTAAGGCCACCGTTAGCTTTGCGACTGAGTCTGTGCACGTTAATGCCGAAGACGACGTTTCTACGAAGACACTGATAGCTGCCATTAAGAGTGCCGGTTATAGCGCCACTCTGGTTACAGACCCCTCGCAATTAGCCCTTCATAGCAAGCGTTCTGGGCTGGCTTTAGCTCTATCTATACTTTTTGCAGTTCCAGCTATCGCTATTTCAATGGTCATGAGCTGGCATCACTCAATAGATATGTTCGTGCATGATCAATTAGATGCATTTGGCTTAGCCCATCCGCTCTATTCACCAACAGCCTGGGTGGCAATCGGTTTAACTGCACCGCTTATCCTTCTAGTTGCATTTCCAATTCACCGAGCTGCATTTAATAATTTCTTGGTAGTTATAAACCCTAAACGCAATGGTGCGTTAACCATGGATAACTTGGTTTCACTCGGTTCACTAACCGCCTTTGGTTGGTCGATCTATGCCAACGCAACTGGCAATGGTGATGTCTATACTGAAGTTGCCGCGGGTGTTCTGCTCTTTGTAATTCTAGGTCGTTACTTAGAAGCACGAGCAAAATCTTCGGCCGGTAGCGCTCTTCAGTCATTACTAGAACTCGGCACTAAAGAAGTAACCGTTATTCGTTCTGGCCAAGAAGTAATCATTCCAGTTGCTAATCTACAAGTTGGGGATGAATTCTTAGTTAAGCCCGGTGAGCGAATTGCAACTGATGGTGAAGTAATTTCAGGAAACAGCTCAGTTGATAACTCAATGATTACAGGTGAGTCACTACCTATTGAAGTAAAATCTGGCTCGAAAGTTATTGGCGCAACCGTTAATCACAATGGGCGAATTGTTGTTAGAGCAACACGTATTGGCGGCGATACTGAGTTAGCCCGCATCACTGCAATGGTTTTATCTGCCCAAGGTGGCCGTTCACCTATTCAAACTCGGGTAAATAAAATTAGCGCTATCTTCGTACCAGTCGTAACCTTGGTGGCAATTGCCACAGGTCTAGCTTGGTATCTATATGACTCACAATTAACTAATGCGATAGCAACAGGTATCGCAGTGCTAGTTATTGCTTGCCCATGTGCTCTTGGTTTAGCCACACCAGTTGCCCTAATGGTGGCATCTGGTCGCGGTGCCCAGCGTGGAATAGTCATTTCCTCACCAAGTGCGCTGGAAGCTTCGCGCGGAATAGACCGCGTTCTTCTAGATAAGACTGGCACTTTAACTACCGGCCAGATGAAAGTTAGTACTGCCACAGTTTCATTAGGTGCAGCTGCGCAATTAGCTCAGATTTATCCAGAGCTAATCAAAGAAGCGACAATTTTGTCTTCGGCGCTTTCAATTGAGAGTCAGAACACTCACCCTGTTGGTCAAGCAATTGCTGAACACATCGCAGCCCAAGGAATTAAGGCAACCACAGTTACCGATTACTCGGTTTCACCAGGAAACGGTGCTGCTGGCCGAGTTAATTTAGGAATTCACTCCCCGGTAGTTTTAATTGGTTCACCTGCAGCAGTTGCTCATAGCAGTGTTGATTTCCATCCTGATATCCAAGCAGCTGTTAGCGCAGCACAGGCGCAAGCACTTACTGTTTCGGTAATGGCCTGGGATGGCATCGCACTTGCGGTCTTTGCAGTCGGGGATCAAATCAAGGCTGATGCTGCGCAAACTATTGCTAAGTTTAAAGAGATGGGTATTTCTCCTTGGCTAGTAACTGGTGATTCACCAGGAGTAGCCCACGCTGTTGCTCTTAAAGTTGGTATTGATATCAGCCATGTAACAGCTGCCGCCTCACCTGAAAGTAAATTAGCCGCAATCACAAATTTACAAAGCAAGGGACATAAAGTCTTAATGATTGGCGATGGTATTAATGATGCTGCTGCCATTGCCGCGGCTGACTTAAGCATGGCAATGGGCACTGGCACCGATACCGCAATTGCAGCTGCCGATATAACTTTGATGCGACCGGATCTAAACGCGGCTATTGCTGCACTGCAATTATCAGATAGCACCATCAGGATTATTAAAGGCAATCTAACTTGGGCATTTGCGTATAACGTGATTGGTATTCCAATTGCAGCAGCTGGCTTGCTCAACCCTATGTATGCAGCCGCTGCCATGGCGCTAAGTTCAGTATTTGTAGTTACTAATTCACTACGAATCAGATAGCCCTACAAGGAGCTAGATATAGAAAAGTGCCCTCATAGATTGTTATCTATAAAGGCACTTCACGTTAGTAGCGGGGGCAGGATTTGAACCTACGACCTCTGGGTTATGAGCCCAGCGAGCTACCGAGCTGCTCCACCCCGCGTCGGTTGCCCTAATCGTAAGCGGTGCAGCGTTAATAACCAAATTGGCTAGTTATTACTTACTTTCCTTGCGCAGATTCGGCTGCAGCAAGTGCTGATTGTAATTTATCTAGCGCACGACCAGCAGCTGCAAAATCGCCCTTAGAGTTTGCGGCTTGATAATCCTTCAGTGCTTGAGCAGCTGCACGTAGCGCAGTTGAAAGCGCTGTTGAATTCTTTGGCGTTGTTGTGCTTGTTGATGTTGTTGGAGTTGATGCTGAAGTAGTTCCGGAGTTGCCACCGAATACTTGATCAAGTGCTCCCTTAAGTGTGTCGTCATAACCAATTTGATCACCGAAGGAAACTAGAACTTTCTGCAGCAATGGATACGCCGCGGTGTTGCTAGTTGCTCTTACGTAAACTGGCTGCACATAAAGCAAACCACTTCCGACTGGCAGAGTTAACAAGTTACCTAGTACTACATCAGAACCACCCTGACGCAATAGTGAAAGTGAATTTGCAACTTCAGGTTTAGCTTCAAAGTTTGAAGCTACCTGCGAAGGACCAGCGATATTTGTGCTGCGTGGTAATTGCAACACAGTGATTTTTCCGTAATTAGGACCTGCTTCAGAATTTACTGCAGCAAATGCGGAAAGGTTTTCACGACCACCACGTGGAACGAAAGGTGTGGTCAACGAGAAGGTTGACTTAGTTGCACCAGGCATTTGTAGGGTCATGTAATAAGGAGGTTGGTTACCTGCGTTAGCACCAAAAGTTGATGGGTCACGAGGCACGCGCCAGAAGTCTTGACCGCCATAGAAAGCATCAGCTGTCTTCACGTGATACGCACTAAGAATGTCGCGTTGAATACGGAACATATCCTCTGGGTAGCGCACGTGCTCAAGCAATTGCGCAGACATGGCGCTCTTTGGCTTAACCGTATTTGGATAAGCCTTGCTCCATGTCTTTAGCACTGGATCTTTTTCATCCCAGGCATAAAGCGAAACAGTGCCGTCGTAGGCGTCAACTGTGGCTTTTACCGAGTTACGAATGTAGTTAACGGTGGTATCAGCTTGTGCAGTAATCGAATTTGAATTCGCAGTTAGCGCATCTGTAGTCGAACCAGAAAGTGAGGTCTTGCGGGCATATGGGTAGCCAGCACTTGTTGTGTAGCCATCAATAATCCAAAGCATCTTGCCATCGACAACTGCAGGATATGGATCGCCATCAAGAGTTAACCATGGCGCCGCTTTAGCCACACGTTCACGCGGATTACGCTCGAACAGGATCTTAGAATCTTTATTGATCAAGCTAGAAAGCAAAATCTTCTGTTCTTGATACTTTATTGCAAAAACTAACTTGTTAAAGAAGGAACCCACTGGAACACCACCGGCACCGGTGTAGGTGTAATTCTTTTGACCATTGGAAGCGGTGTCATCTGGAAAATCGAACTCGACTGGGGTATCGGTCTTAACGCCACCGATAATTGAATAGTCAGGAACGTTCTCACCAAAATAAACGCGTGGCTGGAATTCTCCTAGGCCTTTAGTTGGCGGTAGATCGCCGACTGCAAAGTTTGGCTTTCCATCTAGGTCAACGGTATTTCCATAGGCTGCCACAAAACCGAAACCGTGTGTGTAAACCAAGTGATCGTTGATCCAGTTACGACTTGGATTACCATCAATATTTAATTCACGAACCGCAACCACGGCATCACGCTGCACCCCGTTAATGGTGTAGCGATCGACATCGAGAGAATCTGGGAAGGCGTAGTAAGGCTTGATCTGCTGCAATTGGCGGAAAGTCGCTGAAATAACATTTGGATCCATCAAGCGAATATTTGCAATTGTTGCCGCGTCATTTGCTAGCTGACCTGAAGAAGTCTTAAGGGTTGCTGTGTAATCTTTCATTTCAACGCCACTTAAATCATAAGCAGCACGGGTGGCATCAATATTGCGCTGAATATAAGGCGCTTCCTTTGATGATTCAGATGGCTTTACCTGGAAAGTTTGAATTGCTGCTGGATAAACACCGGCAATCAATACCGCTGAAATCACTAGCAGCGCTGTGCCAGATGCTGGCAAGAACCAAGATTTACGGAAGATATTGGCGAAAAAGAGCAGCGAACAGATAACTGCAATGCCAGCCAAGATTGCTTTAGCAGGTAGCAACGCATTTACATCTGAATAAGTTAGACCGGTAATTAGTTTGTTCTCTTTCAAAGAGAGAGCGTAGCGATCAAACCAATATGCCGCACCCTTAAGTAGAACAAATAGTCCAAGTAAAACTGAAAGTTGGGCACGCGCAAATGGCGTAGTGCGATCTTGACGCATTTGTGGACGCAAGCCACCGTATAAGTAATGAACGGCTCCTGATGCCAAGATTGCCAAGATCAGAGCTGAGAAGCCCCAAGAGATTAGTGATTGCCAGAATGGCAAACGGAAAGCGTAGAAAGAAATATCTAAATTAAATTGCACATCTTTAACACCAAACTCAGTTGAGTTCTTGAAAAGCAACCAAGTTCGCCAAAGTGAGGTTCCGGCTGAACCTGCAAAATAAAATACGGCTAAGCCGACGCCAGCGAAAGCAACTTTGCGAAGAGGTTCGATCTGTGCGCGGTAGCGTTCTAAGTTGTCATTCTCGACTGCCATAGAAACATAAACCGGGCGACGTTTGAATGCTAAGAACACATTTAACAGAACAAATAGCGAGGTAACTAAACCAAAGCCAATGAAGAGATACACCTTAGTAAATAGTGTGGTTGACCAAACGCTGGTGTAATCAACTGATTTGTACCAGAGCCAATCTGCATAAAAACCACTAAGTGAAACTAGGGCGATTGCAGCAGCTACCAAGATTCCGACAGTGATTGAAAGAGGACTTACTCGACGGCCACCTGACTTACGGCCAAAGCTCTTTGCGAAATCAAATTGCGGATTCGAACTCATCTATTTCTCCATTTTCTAAAAAACCTACCCCGTTGGGATAACCCAATTTTGCGCTATTTAAGGGTCGAATGCTAATTAGAACAGCCGCTGAGCGCAGGCAACTTTGCCAAGGCCTGAGCAGGCTTTTTAAGCAGAGCCACAGCCTGCGCCAAGGTCGAAACCGCCACAACTTGCAGCCCTTTTGGAATATGGCTGATATCGATGCAGTTATCAATTGGTGCGATAAAAAGCGTTGCCCCAGCTCGCTTAGCTCCGATTAATTTATCTTCGATGCCACCGATTGGACCAACGTCACCCTTTTTATTAATGGTGCCAGTTCCGGCAATTAGGCGGCCATTTACCAGTTGCGCGCTATTTAATTTCTCAATTATTCCGAGGGCGAAGATTAAGCCACCACTTGGTCCACCAGTGTTTGGTAAATCAAAATTCACCAACTGATCATTTAATTCACCTGATCGCAAATAAGGCGCTAGATCAGGTTCGTTTCTATTTAAGTAATTAAATGCCGCTGCTATTGCGTTGCCCTGCGAGCCATCCATCTCGGCCAAGCTCTCTTTCCTTTCTTCTTCGATATCTACATTCGGTTCATAAATTACTGATTTCGGCACAACTACCCCATCGGCTTGAATCCAACGCGCTAAAACTTCGAACCCAAAGACTTTGGCATCCGGTGTTGAGATCGAAACTGTAGTCAGCATTAGCTTGCCAGTTGGGGTTGGGACTTTGCTTGCGAATCTACTTGGCACTTGAACAACTGGACCTAATACATCAGTTGCTGGGCCAGGTAGCACGATTGCAAATGGCAGTGGAATGAACAGGGATAAGACCAGAATAAGTGCGAGAAAATATTTAACTAAGCGGGGCAGCGGTGAGAATCTCATCGGATGCGCTTAGGCAGTTGGGTCGACAGGCTTTTCTTTTGCTGCAACATCGCGTGCCTGTTGATCGCGGAAGGAATCTTGGAACTTCTGGAAAGAAGTCACCGAGCGAGTTGTTTCTTGCTCAAATTTGCCTTGATACTTGCTAACCCAAAGCACATAACCCAGCGCGCCAAGAAGGCCAGCAAGGGGAATTAGCCACCAAATTAAGGCGGTGAAGGCGTTGGACATAGGCCTAGCGTAGAGGTTTCAGGAAGAAAGTGCCTACTAAAGTTGTTTAACTAGTATTACTTCAGAGAATATCGTAAGAGTTGCTCAACACTGGAAAGGTAGCCATGACATCTTTTGGTTTTGGACCCAGCGATAACTCAGACGACGCTGAAAAATCTGCCGAACTTGCCGCAGCTCTTGAAGCAATGCAGGCCCAAATGAAAGAACAGTTCGAAAAACTTGGCCTCAACCCAGCTGGATTTATTAATCCACTACTTTCAAATTCGGCAAAACCAGAACCGCTACCAAAAACAATTGTGCGCGACACTGCTAAGAAATTTACCCAAGCACATGGATCGCAACCAGTTGGTGCAAATGATGTTGCTGAAATAAAAACTGCACTAGATCTAGCGCAACTCTGGCTCGATGACAAAACAGATTTCACTTTGCATACTTCCGAAAACCGAATCGCGTTAAGCCGCACCGATTGGGTTGATGTCTCGTTAGCTGGTTGGCAAGAAACCGTCGAACCACTTGCAGCTGGCTTGGCTGATGCGCTAGCTGGTTTGTTATCGCAAGCAAGTGAAGCTGCCGACCAAGCATTTAATTCCGATGGGTCACTTAATGAAGAATTTCTGGCCGATGCAGGCGTTGATCCCAATATGTTTAAAGGCCCAAATGGTGAAAACATATTAGGTGGCATTGGTAACGCACACGCTTCAATGGAGATGATCGGTGGCCTATTAAAAGGCTTCATTGGCTCACTTATCGCTACCCAATTAGGTCAAGCTATTGGTCAACTTTCCGCCAGTGTTACCGGAATACATGATGTTGGTTTGCCGCTAATTACTCCGGCCCACCCAGCGCTAATTCCACAAAATATAAACACTTGGGCGCAAGATCTTGATGTGCCGATCACCGAAGTTCGCTTATTCCATGCGCTGCGCGAAGCGGCAATTGCCCGACTCTTTGATAACAATCCGTGGTTAGTTTCATATCTGCGCCAAGCAATTATCGAATATGGCCGCGGAATAACTATTGATATGGATGCAATTCAAGACCAAGCCACTTCCGCACTTAGTTCAGCGGAAATTGATTTAAATAATCCAGAGTCATTTGCCAGTGCAATTAATCAAGGTTTATTTACACCAGAAGAATCTGAATCGCAAAAAGCTGCGTTAACAAAACTAGAAGTGGCACTTGCGCTAATCGATGGCTGGGTTGATGAAGTCGTCACAACTGCAGCAGGTGAGCGATTACCGAATCTAGAAAAGTTGCGCGAAACTCTACGTCGCCATCGCGCAACTAATGCGCCAACCAAACAACTATTTTCATCTCTCCTGGGCCTAGAGGTATCCCCCCGGTTAGCTCGTGAGGCAAGTGCTTTCTGGCGATCAATTTCGCAACTCAGCAATATCTCAACTCGCGACAAGATTTGGTCTGGCATTTTGCCAACCCAAGAAGAGTTGCTTAATCCGCAGCTTTATTTAGCAAGCGTTGAAGTGCCAGATGATCTGAGTGGATTACTTTAAGTAAGACAAGAAATAAAAAGCGAAGTCCCCGGTCGCTGTTAAATATCTGCCTTCCCC
>CAXNJS010000036.1:0-11019 GCA_964202795.1 Candidatus Planktophila sp. | reverse complement strand
ATAGCCAGACCACCTACATATGTATAGTCGTAGATAAATGCATCAACTTGACCTTCAAAGGTGGGAAGTTGCCTATGCCCTTTACTCTTTTGTACGAGGTCTAAGTTTAAAACTCCAAGTTTTTTAAATACTTCTGGCTTCAAATCACTTTTACTATTAATGGGTACCGCTAAGCCACAGGTACAACGCATCTCTTCACCACAGTAATTAATGTACGCAAAGTGCCAACGCTGTCCTTGCCAGCTCTTTAGATTTGCATAATGTAGCCAGGTTTTAAACTTATAGTAAGCATTTGGTGATTTTTCCTCATCCTGTGCTTTTTTTAGTTTTCTTAAAACAGCATCAGTTACAGATGTGTCTACATACTTCTTTTTAGACATAGTTAAATAAGTCCTGACTGGACCAGTGTTTGATTGGCCCGCACTTCTAGCGGTGACTTTCATCGCTAGCAGGTCTTCCTATAGGACCACCGTGCGCGGTTAGCGCGGTTGGTGCCAAACTAGCTAAAGGGCTAGAGCGTCTGGCTTCTTTGACCTTTCAAAAAGATACCACAGAGTTACCTCAGGCGTAAGTTCAAATCTTTTACAAACCTCGACTAACACCTGCGCTTAAGATTGGAAATTGAGGCAATTTGTCAGTTGGGCAGCGTATTCTTTTTTCTTCAAGTGACTTTCGACAAAGGGGTGAAGTTGTGTCTAGGTGGTTAAACGACCTGAACAAAGAACTAACCCCTCAAATTACCCGGCCAGAGCTGGTTCTTGATCTTTTCGCAGGATGTGGGGGATTAGCTCTAGGTTTTGAATCCGCGGGTTTTGAGACTTTGGGTATGGAAATGGATCCCAATGCTGCTGCAACATATAACAAGAACTTAATTGGGGAATGTCTACAAGTTAAACTCAATGAAGAAACAGTGTTTCCAAGAGCCGACATAGTAATTGGCGGTCCACCTTGCCAACCATTTTCTGTCGGAGGTCTTCAATCAGGTGTAGATGATGTTCGCAATGGTTTTCCAGCCTTTATCTCTGCTGTGGCTCAAGTTAAACCTAAATTGTTTCTGTTTGAAAATGTTAGAGGGTTGCTATACAAGAATAAATCCTATTTTGATTCTGTTCTGAGCGATCTGGGTTCATTAGGATACAAAATCGACTTCAAGCTTCTAAATGCTTCCAAGTACGGAGTGCCTCAAAATCGAGAAAGAGTGATAGTTGTAGGCCATATGAGTGAATGGACATGGCCCGATGAAGCGGTTCAGATCGCAACTGTTGGAGATGCGATTGGTGACTTGATCGAAGTTACTAATCCAGACGATAGGTTTTTGACTGCGAGTCAAGATGCGTACATAAAGAAGTACGAAGATGCCTCAAAATGTGTCAATCCAAGAGATCTTTATTTGGATAGGCCAGCCAGGACTCTTACTTGTCGAAATCTCGCTGGCGCAACTGGCGACATGCATAGAGTCAAGTTGAAGAACGGCAAACGTAGGCGTATAAACGTTCGCGAGGCAGCTAGGTTGCAATCTTTTCCTGATTCTTTTGAATTTGCTGGTAGTTCTGATTCTGCTTTTAATCAAATCGGTAATGCAGTACCGCCACTTTTTGCCAAGAATATAGCTAATTCGGTTTCTGCACTGCTTGATAATGTGGCAACTGAGCAATTATTGAAAATGGCTTAAATGGCTAAAGTATCAACGATTGATGCTCGGCTTGAAGAGGCTCGGGTGGCTCTTCTCGCCATGGGTTTACCAAAATTAACTAAGCGTGGCGAAACAACAAGAGCATTAGCAGTTTTATCCTGTTGTGGCCTCAAACCAGCAACGCCATGGAAGTTAGTCCAAGATGTTAGTGATCATTCTTTAACCACTCGCCAGATTATTACATTTGTAAACAAGCATTACGGTGAAAATATTGCCGCAGGCTCCTACGATGATGTTCGGCGATCATGGCTGAAAGATCCGAGAAATGGAAACATCGTTGTCATCAACAAGCCAGATTCTTCGCAAAATGATCCGACAAGGGCCTGGGGACTTAGTCCATTAGCAGCCAAAGTTTTACGTCACGTTGGACAACCCACATGGGATAGCGTCTTAAAAGGTTGGTTCAAGAATTCGGGCCATCTTGCGACACAAATGCAACAAATTAGAAATCTAAACAGGACTGACGTTTCTCTCCCAGGAGGAAAAGTTATTCAAATGGGCCCGGGACCTCATAACGAACTAATCAAAGCAATCATCGAAGAATTCCTGCCGAGATATGGGTACTCTCCAGCGGTTTTGTATGTAGGAGATGCAGAAACTCGAACCATAATTAAGGATGAGATTACTTTGAGAAAGATTGGTTTTTTTGAACTTAATGATGGAGAACTTCCAGACGTTGTTGCGTACAGTCCATCCAAGAATTGGCTATATTTAATAGAAGCCGTAACTTCTTCTGGACCTATTTCCTATTCACGTAGAGAAAAATTCAAACTTCTCCTAAAGGATTGCAAGGCTGAGTTAATATTTGTTACAAGTTTCCCTGATCGACAAATCATGAGGAAGCATCTGGAAGATCTTGCATGGGAGACAGAGGTTTGGCTCAGCTCTGATCCGGATCATCTGATGCATCTGAATGGCGATAAATTCCTAGGTCCTTATAAAGACTAGGTAATTGAGCTTGGCCCAGCCAAACCAATCATGGGCTACTGCCTAAGAATCTAAGCAACGGCTGGGCAGAAGATCTGGAAGCAAATTAAAATCAATTTTGGTTAACCCCCGGGGCTACTGTCATTACACTTTTTAAGTTTTCCGGCTGCATAACCGACTTTCCATACCAAAACTTTTCTTATTATCATATAAGAGTGAAATAATTGAGAATGTAAAAACGCGGCAAAATCGATTTTGCGTATTGATAATAAGGATTTCCTATAAAAGATATTCGCCCAATTACCAAAGTGTCTCAAATCGCCTGCTACGGCCTTTAAACAATTACTACTACAAATGTTTTGAAAGCCGGATATTACTATTTACACTCTGGTGTATTTCACTAATTGATTTTGATTCAATCTTCGTTTTGGTTGCGGGCTTCGCCCGCAACTCTTTCTTGCTTATAACTATATAAGCTATTAGTACTTAATAAGCTATATAGCGTTGTGTGCTGTATCAGTACCGCTGTTTCTGCGGTCCACGAATCGGGGTCCACAACATAACTTACTGTCTTAATTTTGCCTTGAACGTGAACCTTTTTCGTTTCTAATAATCCTAAATGTCTTAGCTCTTTTAACGCTGTGGCCATTGCGTCTCGCCCCTCCGTTACTAACTTAGAAAGTTGATTCGCTGAGAGCGTAGTTCCAATATGTAGGAAATAAACATAAGCAAAGGATGCTCTTAGGGATATCACTTAGGCTCCTTACTTGAAGGTCGAGATGCATCAAGTGAGCGACGTATTTCATTACCTGCTTCTTCGGTAGCAAATACATAACTCTTCATAACTGTTGATACCTGGCTATGACCTGAGTAATCCAGTAATTTTCTAACATCACCAAGCTGTGCATAGAGGTTAGAGAAAGCGGTTTTGCGCATTTGATATCGCTGGTAACTCTTCACTTCTGCCAGCCTCAATAGCTTCTTCCACAGGTATGAGTCACGCTTATCATCAAGCTTGCTTCCTAATGAATTTGGAAAGATGAGCCCCTCATCGACTGAAAATGTTGGGCGGTAAACATCTTGTAAATCCTTATGGCATCTAAGGATAGATATCTGTTCATCGGTTAGCACAATAGTTCGTTGCTTTCCTTGCTTTACCGATTGGAATACAAGTCCCTCGCCCGCAATCCGCTGTACCTGGCGAGAGATTGTTAAAGTTCGCTCAGTCCAGTCAATATCACCCCAGAGCAAACCAAGAACCTCGCCGGGACGTAAACCACAAACCATTCCTAGTTCAACACGTGCATGCATACTGGGAGTTTGCATCGCGCAGCTATAGATCTTGGCAGCATCTTGACTAGGAATTTGCTTTATTGGAGTAGATGTTAACTTAGGTAATTTCACTCTTGTTGTTGGGTTTTGAGAAAGAAGCCCAAGCCTTACCCCATCACTATATGCTGCCGAGAGTGTTCTATAGGTTGCATAAATAGTTCCTGGTGCGTAGCCAGCTGAGATTAACTGTGAAATCAAATCTTCGATTGCCCTAGGTGACAGAGCAGTGGCCTTTAAATAGCCAATTCGAGGATTAATCTGATTTCTAATTCGTTCAGAGTAATTACGTGTAGTTGCAGGCTTTTTCTGATTACGGTTGTGTTCAACCCAGTCAAGCAAGTACTCAGCGACGGTTTGCTTGAGATTTTCATCATTTAGGTAAAGTCCTTGCGAGCGCAATTTCTTTTGTTCAAGCAACCATGCATGAGCTTCATCCTTAGTTTTAAAGGATTTAGTAATCCGAACTTCGAGTAGGTTTTTTATTGATGCGCCCCAACAATTACGATTCTTAACTGGATAGACGCTGCCCTCACCATTAGCTCTGGAACGGCGGGATATAGGTGTAGTGATATTTTTTGTCATCGGAAAATACTCCTTAAAGGTATTTAGATGACAACGCCCCAGACTCTCAATAGCCTGGCACTACGGCAAGTACGTGTAGGAATTAAATCTTCCTACCTCTAGCTCTTCACTTGAACTAGCACTACATTTTTTACGATTAGCAGCCAGTTTGGCCACTAAAAACGTTGTTGGCGAAAACGTAGTACAGCGGTTCTATAACAGCAAATTGAGCTACCTCACCGATCTTCAAATATCTAACTTGGCTACATCTCTACTGCTAACGCGCTGCTAACAGAAAGGGGTATCACTTTAGATATTTGCGGAAATACTTCTTCTGGAGCACAAATCGAAGTGGGTTGTGAGGGACTCGAACCCCCGACCCGGTGATTAAGAGTCACCTGCTCTACCAACTGAGCTAACAACCCGAGAAAGGGCAAACCCTTTAACGATTGGCAGACCCTATCAGCGAATTGGTCTACCTTGGAAATCCACCAAATGTGGCGAATCAGCGCTTAATTGAACTCTAAAGTGCTTCTTTACCTGTCTCGCCAGTTCGCACACGAACTACAGATTCAACATTAGTTACCCAGACTTTTCCATCACCGATTGTGCCAGTGTTGGCCGTTTTCACGATTAGATCAAGAATGCTTTCGTAACTCTCATCATCTGAGAGCACTTCAATGCGGGCTTTGGCATTGAAATCAACGGTGTATTCAGCTCCGCGATAGATCTCTTTATGGCCCTTTTGACGGCCAAAGCCACGTACTTCAGAGACTGTCATGCCATGGACGCCAGCGATGTGTAGGGCATCTTTTATGTCATCGACTTTAGTTGGCTTAACGATTGCGGTAATCAGTTTCATTTCTTACTTTCTCTTCTCGTCTTTGAGTTTGAGATTGATTTAATTTTTTAGTGTTGCAAATCGTCAAAGCGTTTGCGCGAACGTTCTATTTCAGCTTGGGCTTCCGCGTTATCAACCCAGTTACCGCCAGTAACGCTCTTGCCTGGCTCTAGCGCCTTATAAACCTCAAAGAAATGTTGAATTTCTGAAAGTTCGAATTCAGGCACATCGGAAATATCTTGCAATGAAGATTTGCGAATATCGCCAGCAGCAACACATAACAACTTATCGTCGCCGCCTGCTTCATCGGTCATATTAAACATTCCGATCGCGCGAACCGAAACTACACATCCTGGAAATGTTGGCTCATCAAGCATTACAAGAGCATCTAGTGGATCGCCATCAAGGGATAAAGTATTCTTAACAAAGCCATAGTCATATGGATAACGAGTAGATGTGAAGAGCATGCGATCTAAGCGAATTTCACCAGTTACATGATCGACTTCGTACTTGTTGCGACTACCTGCCGGAATTTCAATGATGACATCGAAGATCATTTTGTAACCCAGCTTTCTCTAGTCGATTGAGCCCAACAGCTGAGAGATCTCAACTGCTAAGTAAATAGTGGGGTGAGCGACGGGGCTCGAACCCGCGACATCTCGGACCACAACCGAGTGCTCTACCAGCTGAGCTACGCCCACCATGTGGAGGAAATTCTACCTGTTAATTACTTGTACTTGCTTCGCCTGCTTGAGCCTGACTTGCAGCAAATGGTGCGCCGGCAATGAGGAAATTTGCACGGTAGTGAGCGAGTTCTGCTATTGAATCTTGAATATCGCCAAGGGCGCGATGGTTACCGGTCTTGGCTGGGGAGTTGAAATAAACCTTGGCATTCCAGCGGCGAGCAAGTTCTTTAACGGAAGAAACATCGATGGTGCGATAGTGCAGGTAGTCATTAAGGCGCGGCATATCGCGAGCAATGAAGGATCTATCAACGCTGACTGAGTTGCCAGCTAAGGGGGACTTGCCCGCAACCGTGCTGGCTGATTCGAGATATTTAATAATTTCATCTTCGGCGGCCGAAACTGAGATGCCTGTTGGGATCTCAGTGATTAGGCCAGAGTTGGTATGCATCTGGGTTACGAATTCATTCATGCCAGCTAATTGCTCAGGCGTAGCGGCAATAACAAGATCAATTCCTTCACCTATTACGTTGAGTTCAGAGTCGGTCACAAGTACGGCGATCTCAACCAGGACATCCTTTTCGAGGTCCAGACCGGTCATTTCACAGTCGATCCAGATCAGATTTGGTTGCTCGTTAGCCATTGGGCAACCTTAAAGCAGGCTAGGGGACAAGCGGTAATTTCACCTTTCGTTCATCTTGTGTTCGCCTTTGATCTGCCTGCCTGAACCCGCTTAATAGCAAGATTCGACTCGTGACTGATACTCAAATACCAGCCCGCATAGAGCTTGTAACAAAGCCTCGACGCTCTGATCAATTCTTCCGATTTGTAGTAACTACTGGCGGAATGTCTTCGCTGATTATTCTCGGATTGATCTTTGCGTTTCTAGCTTATCGTGGTCTTGGTGTCCTTAGAGTTGAAGGATTTGGATTTCTTACAAATTCTGATTGGTCAGTAGTTGAAGACGAGAATTCAAATATCGTTTCGCAGGATTATGGCCTTGCCGCGATGCTCGTCGGAACCATCCTTTCTGCAACCATTGCAGTTCTGGTAGGCGTTCCTATTGCAGTGCTAAGTGCACTCTTCCTCGAGTTTTATGCCGGTCGCAAGATTCGTAACATCTTGATTGGCTTGATCGACTTAATGGCAGCATTCCCATCAATTCTCTTCGGCCTTTGGGGTTTCTTAGTTTTAATGCCCAGTGCTGAATATTGGGCGAAGTTGCTTAATAAGTATTTCGGTTGGATTCCAGTTTTTGATGTGCCGGTTCCATTCTTTACTCGTTCACCATTTATTGCCGGCTTAGTACTTGCCATCATGATTATTCCGATCTGTACCTCAATTTCTCGAGAAGTATTTTCACAGACCCCACTTGACCGTATCCAAGCCGCATACGCCCTTGGGGCAACTCGCTTTGCAATGATTAGAGCGGTAGTTCTCCCATTTGGCCGCGGTGGAATTGTTGGTGGCGCAATGCTTGGACTTGGCCGCGCAATGGGTGAAACTGTTGCGGTTTACACAGTTCTAAATGTTGTGTACCAAGTTAACTGGCAAGTTTTATTCGGCGCCGGTGGAAATATTGCGACTCTAATTATTCTTAAGTTCGGCGAAGCCGATCGCGAAGAAATTAATGCGCTAATGGCTGCCGGCCTAGTTCTCTTCTTGCTAACTCTGGTCGTTAACGGAGTTGCAAACATTCTGGTAAGCCGTCTCGGAAAGGTGGGACGTTAATTGTCTACTACAACGATAAAGCCCGGAAGACCTTGGGAGCCAACTGCTAAAGAGCGCAGTCAAAAAGGCCTGAATTTACTTATCGCCGTGGCACTCTCGTTAGTTCTACTATTCGTAACTGGTTTAAACGGCAAACTTGGTTGGGTTGCAGCTTTCTTCTTCTCATATGTTTCAGTTTCATTTATTGCTGAGTATCGTCGTGCCGGAAAACCAGCTGCGCAAGATAGTTTGTTGACCAGTATCTCTCGTTTTGCGATTTTCTTAGCAATAATTCCAATTGCCAGTATTTTGGCAACCGTTATTAGTAAAGGTTGGCGTGGGCTTCATTGGGGTCTCTTTACTCAAGACATGTCAGAGGCAACTGTTAACAGTCCGATTCAAGAAGGTGGCATGCTGGCAGCCATTGTTGGAACATTGATTATGGTTGGGCTCGCTTTGTTATTCACGCTTCCAATTGCTATTTTGACTGCGCTATACCTAACTGAAATTAAAGGTAAATTTGCCAGACCAATTCGTTTCTTAGTTCAGGCGATGTCAGGTGTTCCATCAATCGTTGCTGGATTATTTATTCTCTCAAGTATCGTTTACCCGGTTACCGGAGAACGTTCGGGGCTAATGGGCGCTCTAGCGCTTTCTATTTTGATGATTCCAACAGTGGCCAGAACTGCTGAAGAAGTTTTGCTATTGATCCCAAATGATCTACGCGAAGCTGGTTTAGCACTAGGTGCTACCCAGTGGCGCACAGTTGCAATGGTGGTCGTGCCGGCTGTTAAGAGTGGCTTGGTGACTGCGATCATTCTTGGTATTGCCCGCGTTATTGGTGAAACTGCGCCAATTCTTCTAGTTTCTGGCGGTGGAGATGCAACAAACTTCAATCCGGTTTCCGGGCCAATGGGCTCTATTCCGTTTTATGTTTGGAATGCATTCCTCTTAGGTGGCAGCGAAGAATCTACCCAACGTACTTGGGCTGGCTTGCTTGTGCTGCTGCTTTGGGTACTCATACTATTTACTATCGCTCGCTACATTTCCTCAAGATCACAGAAACGGTAGATGCCAAAATGACTAATAATGATGATTTGGCACAAAACGCAAATTTAGAACCTAATCCAGGAGAGAAGAAGGAAATGAAGACACAGACAACACCTCACTCACTTGCCGATGTTGCATCTTCGCGCGAAATTAAGCAGCCGGGTACCAAGCCACTTGGTTCTGGTCTGGAGGCACGTGGCGTTCATGCCTGGTTCGGTGCAAAGCATGCGTTAAAAGATGTGACTCTTGATTTTGCGGCCGGCACTGTGACTGCCCTGATCGGGCCATCTGGTTGCGGTAAATCAACTTTCCTGCGCACGCTAAATCGGATGCATGAATTTATTCCAACTGCAGCCCTTGCTGGCGAAGTTCTGCTGGGCGGTAAAGATATTTATGCCGCAGGAACAGATGTGACCAAGATTCGTCTTCGAATCGGAATGGTTTTCCAAAAGCCAAACCCATTTCCATCAATGACTATTGGGCAAAATGTTCTATCGGGTATCAAACTTGCACAACTTAAGGTTTCTAATACCGATGATCTACTCGAAGAGTGCTTAACCCGAGCCGGTTTATGGGAAGAAGCTAAAGATCGCCTAAACGAGCACGCCAGTGCACTCTCTGGTGGACAACAACAACGTTTATGTATTGCGCGATCATTGGCAGTTCGACCTGAGGTATTGCTAATGGATGAGCCATGTTCAGCTCTTGATCCGGGTTCAACATTTCGTATCGAGCAGACCATCTCTGAGCTCTCACAGACCATGACCATCGTGATTGTGACTCACAATATGCAGCAAGCGGCTCGCGTCTCTGATTACTCAGCGTTTATGCTCTCTGATGGTGGCCCAGGTGAATTAATCGAGGTGGCACCAACTACTGAGCTCTTCTCTCGACCAAGAGATAAGCGCACCGAGGATTACGTTACGGGCCGTTTCGGCTAAAAGCCGTAAGACTGCTATTAGGCAGAGGTTCAACTGTTGTTCACCAAAATTTAGGGATCTAGTCGGTCGATTTGGATACTTTCGGGTTCTCACGCAGGGTGAGCCCCAATAGGGAAGTATCTGAAAGGTAGAGAATGAAACTCTCTAAGAAACTCGGAGTTATCGCACTGATCTCCGGTCTAATGATTAGCACAGCTCCATCAGCAATGGCAGTCGACTTAGTCGGCCAAGGAGCGTCCTTCCCAGCTCTTTTAATTGAAGAATGTAAAGTAGTTTTCAGCAAGACAACAGGTCACTCACTTACATACGCAGCAACTGGTTCAGGAACTGGCCGTGATGGTTCAGATAAGCAACTAGGACAGATTTGGTTCTCAGATACTGCTCACACAGGTTCAACTGCTCGTCCAACATTGATTCACATTCCAGCAGCAGCTGCACCAATTGCGATTCTGCATAACCTGCCTGCCAAGACTCAACTTTATTTATCTCCAGAAACAACTGCAAAAATCTTCGCTGGCACAATCACAAAGTGGAATGATCCTGATATCGCTAAGGATAACAATCGCACTGTAACAACAGTTGTTTACAAGAAGGACAGCAATGGCGATGTTGTTAAGGATAAGTCAGGAAATCCAGTAGTACTCCGTAAGGCTACAAAGAAGATTTCTTACACACTTCCAAACCAAGCAATCAAGGTAATTTACCGTGCAGATAAGTCAGGCACTTCAGGTAACTTCACAGCTTGGCTTTCAGGAGTTACTCCAACACTTTGGAACAAGCCAAAGAACGATACATTCGTAACGGCATTCCCAGGAAATATCAATGATGCCGGCAATATCGGTCGCATTGTTGGTGCAAACTTCTCAGCTGGTGTTTCACAACTAGCTGCAGCTACAAAGTATTCAATTACTTTCGCCGAAGTTTCATACGGAACTAAGTACGGCCTAAAGTCAGCTGCAATCGCAAATGCTTCAGGTAACTTTGCTCTTCCAACTGGCGATGCAACAGCTGCCTTCCTTGGTTCAGCAACAGTTGACTCAAAGGGTATTTTCAAGTTCGACTACAGCACAAAAGAAGCCGGTGCTTACACACTAGGCATCATCACCTACATGCTTGGTGATTCAGACTATAAGGATAAGGCTGCGCTTCCAGCGATCAAGGCTTGGGCTAACCTCATCACATCTCCAGCATGTACTGATCTAGCGCCAGACTTCATCGCAATCACTGGCACTCTGAAGAAGTATTCAGATGCTGCGATCGCAAAGCTAGGTTAATAAATCT
>CAXNJS010000035.1:0-12065 GCA_964202795.1 Candidatus Planktophila sp. | reverse complement strand
GCCGTTGCTAAGGGTGTTCTACACAAGAACACTGCTGCCAACAAGAAGTCTTCAATGGCAAAAGCTGCCGTTAAAGCCGGCGTTCGTTAATTCGCAACTAGTTACTTTTAAGGCTTAACGATGCCTGCAATTTCACTTGCCAAGGCGCCTCAACCAGCCGCAACCAATCCAGCGCAGATTCGTAACTTCTGCATCATTGCCCATATTGATCACGGTAAATCAACTCTTGCCGATCGCATGTTGGGAATCACCGAAGTTGTAGAAGCCCGCAATATGCGCGCGCAATATTTAGATCGCATGGATATTGAACGCGAACGCGGAATCACCATTAAGTCGCAAGCAGTTCGTCTGCCATGGCGCAGCGGTATCGATGGCCAGGAATACATCTTAAACATGATCGATACACCTGGTCACGTTGACTTTACTTATGAAGTTTCGCGATCACTTGCTGCATGCGAAGGCGCTGTTCTTCTAGTTGACTGCGCGCAAGGAATCGAAGCGCAAACACTGGCTAACTTGTATCTAGCGATGGAAAATAACTTAACCATCATTCCGGTTCTAAATAAAATTGATTTGCCGAACGCCCAACCTGAAAAGTTTGCTAAAGAACTTGCCAATTTAATTGGTTGCCAACCCGAAGATTGTTTACGTGTCTCTGGAAAAACTGGCGATGGCGTTGCTGAGCTACTTGATCAAATCATCGCCCAGATCCCAGCACCACAAGGCGATGCCAGTGCACCTGCTCGCGCGCTTATCTTTGACTCGGTTTATGACAGCTATCGCGGCGTGGTGACTTATGTGCGCGTAGTCGATGGTCACCTTTCACCACGCGATCAGATTCAGATGTTCTCAACTGGCGTGCGCCACGAAATGCTTGAAGTCGGCGTTATCTCGCCAGAACCAATGCCAAGTAAGGGTTTAGGCGTTGGCGAAGTAGGTTATTTAATTACTGGCGTTAAAGATGTTCGCCAATCACGTGTGGGTGACACAGTTACGACTTATACAAATCCAACTAAGAAGGCACTTGCTGGCTATAAAGATCCCAAGCCAATGGTTTTCTCTGGGCTATTTCCATTAGATGGTGCAGATTTCCCAGTACTTCGCGAAGCGCTAGATAAGTTACAACTAAACGATGCCGCCCTTGTTTATGAACCAGAAAGTTCAGCAGCTCTTGGCTTTGGATTCCGTTGTGGCTTCCTTGGTCTGCTGCACATGGAAATTGTGCGTGAGCGCCTAGAACGCGAATCAAAGTTAAACCTTATTTCAACCGCACCTAACGTGGTTTATAACGTGAAGATGGAAGATGGCAGGGATGTTCGAGTGACCAACCCTTCAGAATTCCCAGATGGCAAAGTTGCCGCAGTTTTCGAGCCAATTGTTAGATCAACTATTTTGGCGCCATCTGAGTTCATTGGCGTGATCATGGAACTCTGCCAAGATCGCCGCGGTGTATTACTCGGCATGGATTACATCTCTGAAGAACGTGTTGAAATTCGCTACACCTTGCCACTTGCTGAAATTGTTTTCGACTTCTTTGATCAACTTAAATCTCGCACCAAGGGTTATGCATCCCTTGACTACGAAGAAAAAGGCGATGAAGAAGGCAACCTAGTAAAGGTTGATATTTTGCTACAAGGCGAAGCGGTAGATGCGTTCAGCGCAATCGTTCACCGTGACAAGGCATATGCCTATGGCGTGATGATGACCGGCAAATTGCGCGAGTTAATCCCACGCCAACAATTCGAAGTTCCTATTCAGGCTGCCATCGGTTCGCGCATCATTGCTCGTGAATCAATTCGCGCGATGCGTAAAGATGTTTTGGCTAAATGTTATGGTGGCGATATTTCGCGTAAACGTAAATTGCTTGAGAAGCAAAAAGAGGGCAAGAAGCGCATGAAGATGGTTGGTCGCGTTGAAGTGCCTCAGGAAGCTTTCGTGGCAGCTCTTGCAACAGATGCGGATATTGAGAAGATTAAGGCCGCGCGTAAAGCTGGAAATTAAATGAGCGACCTCTCGTTTTACGTTCATATCCCGTACTGCGTAAAGCGCTGTGGCTATTGTGATTTCAATACCTATACTCCCTCCGAGCTACAAGATGGTGCCACACTAGAAATCGTTTCAAATGACTATATCGATGCGGTTTTACGGGAACTAGAAAGTGCGCCAACTTCACCGGTTCCAACCATCTTCTTTGGTGGTGGAACACCTTCACTTTTGCCACCCGCCGACTTGGGTCGAGTAATTGCTGCTATTCGCAATCGATTTGATTTAGCTCCTAATGCTGAAATAACACTCGAGGCAAACCCTGATTCAGTCACAGCAGAAAAGCTTGCTGAATATCTAACTGTTGGTTTCAATCGCATTTCCTTTGGAATGCAATCAGCTAAGCCTCATGTATTAGCAGCACTTGATCGCACACATAATCCAGAGAACGTTGCTAAAGCTGTGAGTATGGCTAGGGCTGTCGGATTTGAATCAATCAGTGTTGACCTAATTTATGGAACGCCAGGTGAATCGTTAGATGATTGGCGCGAAACAGTTCAAGCTGCGCTTGCTTTGGATATTGACCATATAAGTGCATATGCCTTAATTGTTGAAACTGGTACCAAGTTAGCCGCACAGATTAAACGTGGTGATTTAACTATGCCCGATGATGACTTGATGGCAGATATGTATTTGTTGGTAGATGCGCTGTGTGAGAAAGCCGGCTTGAGTTGGTATGAGCTAAGTAATTGGTCAAAGCCTGGCAAGGAATGTTTACATAATATTGCTTATTGGAAGAGTACTAATTGGTGGGGGCTAGGGCCAGGAGCTCATTCGCATTTAAATGGCGAGCGTTGGTGGAATGTTAAACATCCAACTGCTTATAAAACAAAGTTATTTGCTGGTGAATCACCAGTACAAGATCGCGAAACTATGAACAGTACACAGTTGCGTGATGAAGAAATTATGCTTGCTATTCGAATGCGTGAAGGTTTAAGTTTTGAGATGTTAAAGCCGCAAGAGCTAGAGCGATTAGCTAGTTATCGCGAAGAGGGATATCTAGACACCTCAAGTGATCGCATCAAATTAACGCCGATAGGTCGGTTGATTGCTGATCGAATCGTGCGCGAAATCGTTATGTAGTACCTTTTACCCACTATGGAAACCACAAGAGTCGTCCTTCTTTCATTCTTAGCCCTGATTTTCCTTATCTCTGGCCTATCTAAAGCCAGTGGCAACGAGAAGGGCCTAAGCGGAACTCGCGATGTGAACGTGCCAGATTGGATGGCGCGCGTAACTGGCGTATTTGAGGCCGCCGCCGCCCTGGGTTTAGTTCTAGCGCTTAAGTGGCCAGCCTTTGCATATCCACCACTTATTTCTCTCTGGTGCATCATGGCTGGCGCGATTTTCTTCCATTTCCGCGCTGATAAAGCTAAGACCGCATTTCCAGCTTTCTTCTTGCTAACTTTGATTTCAATCACTCTCGCAATTACTAAGTAGAAATTCTTCTCATGTCTAACCGCCGACTAGAAATTTTGCGAGCAATTGTCGATGAATATGTCGCCACGCAAGAACCAGTTGGCTCAAAAGCAATTGCTGATCGTCATGGGTTAGGTATTTCGCCAGCAACAATTCGTAACGAGATGGCAGTCCTTGAAGAAGAAGGTTTGATCGCACAACCCCACACAAGCGCCGGCCGTATTCCAACTGATTCTGGTTACCGTTTGTTCGTAGATCGCATTGAAACGGTGAAGCCACTTTCAGCTGCCGAGCGACGTGCTATTGAAACTTTCCTTGAGGGTGCACTAGATCTTGATGATGTTGTAATGCGCACTGTTCGATTACTGGCTGATGTGACTAAGCAAGTTGCCGTGGTTCAGTATCCATCGATGATTAAGTCAAAGGTGCGCCACGTTGAACTTGTTTCACTTACAACATCTCGCATGATGATGATTTTGATTACTGATTCTGGTCGGGTTGAGCAACGAGTGATTGAGTTAAGCAATGACGTAAATGATATTTTTATTGCCAGCTTGCGTAATCAAATTAATAACGCATTGGCTGGATATCGATTGCCAGAAGTTGCTGATCGCATTACTGGCATTATGGATATTTACTCTGCGCACGAACGCAAAGATGTGGCGCTACTTATTTCAGCACTTTTGGAAATGTCGATGGAACGCCCAGAAGAGAAGATTGTGTTAGCTGGAACCTCGAATTTGGCTCGTTTTAGTGAGGATTTCTCAACTCAAATCCACCCAGTGCTAGAGGCGCTGGAAGAGCAAGTGGTTCTGTTACGTCTACTCGGTGATGCCAATGAGAATGTAAAGGTGCGTATTGGCCACGAGCAGCAAGTAGTTAATCTGCAGCAGACCAGTTTGGTAACAGTTGGCTACGGCATAGATAATTCACCTCTTGGCGCACTGGGCATTTTGGGTCCAACCCGAATGGATTACGCCAGTTCAATGGCAACAGTGGGCGCCGTTGCCAGATACATCAGTCGATATTTAACAGAGGGTGCATAAGTGGCAGATCATTATCAAGCGTTAGGTGTGTCTCGTGATGCATCTGGCGATGAAATAAAGAAGGCTTATCGTAAACTTGCTCGTGAATTACATCCCGATGTGAATCCAGATCCAGCAACTCAAGAAAAATTCAAAGAAGTTACTGCTGCTTATGACACTTTGAGTGATCCGCAAAAGCGTCAGCAATATGACATGGGCGGAAGCAACATGGGTGGCTTTGGTGGTTTCAGCAACACCGGTGGCTTTAGCGACATCATGGATGCTTTCTTCGGCGGTGGCACAGCTAATCGGGGCCCACGTCCACGTATGCGCGCAGGACAAGATGCGCTGATTCGTATCGAAGTTGATTTAAACGAAGCGTGCTTTGGTACTGAGCGCACTATTACTTTGGAAAGCGCAGTTGTTTGCACCAAGTGCACCGGTAGTGGTTGTGCTGATAACTCAACACCTCAAACTTGTCTGATCTGTAAGGGTCGTGGTGAAACGCAACAAGTAACGAGATCTTTTATCGGCCAAGTAATGACTTCGCGTCCTTGTAATAATTGCGGGGGATACGGTTCAACAATTCCTAATCCATGCCGCGAATGTTCTGGCGATGGTCGAGTTCGTGCTCGCCAAACAATTGATATTAAAGTTCCAGCCGGTGTTGAAACTGGCAATCGCATTCAGATGTCGGGTCGTGGCGAAGTTGGCGCAGGTGGTGGCCCAGCGGGTGATTTATATGTAGAAATAGTCGAAACTGCCCACGAAACCTTGATGCGCGAAGGCGATAATCTGCATTTAGCGTTAGCAGTGTCAATGGCAGCAGCAACGCTGGGTACTAAAGTTCAAATTGAAACGCTAGATGGCCCAATTGAGGTGGAAGTTAAAACTGGCACTCAAAGTGGCGCCACCATTATGGTTAAGGGCAAAGGAATGACTCATCTGCGCCGTGGCACTCGCGGTGACCTAATTGTCCATGTTGAAGTAAAGATCCCGACTAAATTGAATAAGGCTGAAGAAGAGTTAATGCGAAAGTTTGCTGAGTCCCGTGGTGAAAAAGCTGGTGAAGTTGAGATTAAAGATCACGACCAAAGTTTCTTCCATAAACTTCGTGGCGCTTTCGGTCGCTAAATGTTAACTCTATTTTTTGTGCCAGATCTGCCCACCCAAGTTGGCGCAAACTATTCATTTAATTCTGAAGATGCTAACCACGCAATTAAAGTCCTGCGCATCGAAGTGGGCGAAATTTTTCGAGTATCAGACGGCAATGGTGGCTGGGCTAATGTTCAGGTAAGTGAAGTCACTAAGCGATCACTTGAAACAACGGTTTTAGAAGTTGGTCGCCAAGAACCGCTGGAAATCAAATTTACGGTCGTGCAAGCACTACCGAAGAGTGATCGCGCCAAAGAAGCAGTTGAGTTATTAACTGAAGCTGGCGCTGATGTAATTGTGCCTTGGCTGGCTAATCGCTCGATTAGTCGCACTGAAGTAATTAGTAAATTTGCCACGACTGCGCGCGAAGCAAGTAAGCAATCGCGCCGGCTATTTATTCCACAGTTGCATGAGACTGTAAAAGAGAAAGGCGTGATTGAATTAATTAAAGGTGCTGATTTAGCTTTAGTTTTTCATGAAAGCGCTCAAGTAAAGCTAAGTGAAATTATTACGCCTCAGACAATAGCGAAAAATGTAGTTGTTGTGATCGGCCCCGAAGGTGGCATAACCGAAGAAGAACTAGCTGCTTTCGCAGCCGCTGGCGCTCATGTTGCTGGCCTAGGTAGACCTATTTTGCGCTCAGCACACGCGGGACTAGCCGCCCTCTCTGCCGTTAACTCATTACTGAAAGTCTTCTAAACTAATTAACTATGAGCTGCCTATTCTGTAAAATCATCGCTGGTGAAATTCCGGCTGAAATTAAGTTTCAAGATGAGCAAGTGATCGCTTTTGCTGACATTAGCCCGCAGGCACCCGTTCACTTTTTGATCGTGCCTAGATTGCATGTCGAAAATGCTGCCGAGTTAACAGCTCAATCACCGGTGGCGCTAAGTGCAGTCTTTGCAGCGGCAGATCAATTGGCAAAGGCCGAAGGTTTAACTGGCTATCGCACCGTCTTTAATACTGGCGCCGATGCTGGCCAAAGCGTTTTTCACGCTCACTTACATCTTTTAGGTGGGCGTGGTCTGGCTTGGCCGCCCGGTTAAAGATAGCCTTATGTCACACATGGAGAGAACCTTAATTACGATTCCGCCCGCAATTCCAATGGTTGCCTTGGTCGGAGCAAATGATGCAAACATGCTCGCAGTTGAAGCGGCATTCCCATCGGTAAATATCACAGTACGTGGAAATGAAATTACTTTGCGCGGCCCACATATTGATTGCCAACAATTAGAGAAGCTTTTCGCCGAACTATTGGTGGTCATTCGTTCTGGCCAACCTGTAAATGTTGATGCTGTGATTCGCTCAATCGGCATGTTGGCGCAGACGCCACAAGATAATCCGGGCGAAGTTCTTTCACTAAATATTGTTTCTAATCGTGGTCGCACAATTCGGCCAAAGACGGCAAACCAAAAGCGCTATGTCGATGCGATTGACGAAAACACAATTACATTCGGAATTGGTCCGGCCGGTACTGGCAAAACTTACTTGGCTATGGCTAAAGCTGTAGCTGCGCTGCAAGCAAAGAAAGTTAATCGCATTGTTCTAACGCGTCCGGCAGTTGAAGCAGGTGAGCACTTAGGTTTCTTGCCTGGTTCGCTTTCGGAGAAAATTGATCCATATTTACGACCACTTTTCGATGCGTTACACGACATGATTGATATCGATTCAATTCCTCGGTTAATGCAATCAGGGGTTATCGAAGTTGCACCTCTTGCATTTATGCGTGGTCGCACGCTTAATGACGCGTTCATTATTCTTGATGAAGCACAGAACACCACACCAGAGCAGATGAAGATGTTCCTAACTCGCTTAGGTTTTGGTTCCAAGATGGTGATCACTGGCGATGTTACTCAGATTGATTTACCTAATGGCGCTAAATCAGGTCTGGCAATTATTCGCGATATTTTGCACGATATTGATGACATCTCTTTCCAAGAGCTAACTGCCGAAGATGTAGTTCGCCACCGCTTAATTGGCGACATTGTTAAGGCTTACGACAAGTTCAATGAAGCGCGCCAAACCCCGCGTTCGATTCGCAATCCATGACCATTGAAATAACAAATAAATCAGGAGCGCTAGCACCTGGGGATCAAATCCAATCGCTCTTGGCTTTTGCGATGTCTAAATTAGATCTGCATCCGGATTGTGATTTGAACGTAACTTTTGTCGACGATGCTGAAATGACCGAGCTACACATTAAGTGGATGGATGAGCCTGGCTCAACTGATGTGCTCTCATTTCCAATGGATCTGCCTGAAACCGAAGGTGAAGTCGTAACTTTGGGCGACATTGTTATTTCACCTGACTTTGCAACAGCGCAAGCAAATTTAGCTGGTCACACACCAGAACATGAGATGTTTATTTTGGCCACCCATGGCTTGCTACATATCTTGGGATATGACCACGCTGAAGCTGTGGAAGAGAAAGTAATGTTCGACTTACAAGAATCCCTAGTAAAACAATGGAGTGCTGAAAGTAAATGAACCCCCTGCCCATAATTTCCATCATCGCACTTTTAGCTTTCGCTGGCTTTCTAGCTGGCACCGAATCAGCACTTGCTTCGATCTCTCGCGTTGTGATTGAAAAACTAGAGAGCAAACGTGGCGGAGCGATTTTAAAGAAAGTTTTCTTTGACCAAGCCAGATATTTAAACGTGGTGCTATTGGTTAGAAAGACCTGCGAGTTAACTGCAACCGTTCTATTAGCTGTTATCTTGTTGCGCGAATATTCATCGGCCCAAGCAATGGCGCTAACGGTTGCAATCATGGTGGTTGTTTCATATGTGATGGTTGGCGTTGGGCCTCGCACGCTCGGTAAGCAAAGACCTGATAGCTGGGCTCTGGCTGGCGCAACAGTTGCTTATTTCTTAGCCTTTATTCTGGCTCCACTTACCAAATTACTGATTGCAATCGGCAATGCCATCACGCCTGGAAAAGGTTTTAGAAGCGGACCATTTGCTAATGAAGCCGAACTTCGTGACTTAGTAGATCAAGCGCACGAGCGCGGCCTAGTTGAGTCTGATGAGCACGAAATGATTCACTCCGTATTTGAACTGGGAGACACGTTGGTGCGCGAATTAATGGTGCCCCGTACCGACATGGTTTGGGTGGAAAAAGATAAGACGCTGCGCCAAGGTTTATCTCTAGCGCTTCGTTCTGGCTTCTCTCGCATTCCTGTCGTGGGCGAAAACATCGATAATGTTATTGGCATTACTTATGTGAAAGATCTAGCCCGCCGAGCGCTAGATCATCATGAAGCCGAAACAACTGAGCGAGTAGAACAGCATTTGCGTCCGGCCACCTTTGTTCCGGAAATTAAGATTGCGGCAGAGTTGTTGAAGGAAATGCAGCGCGATCAGATTCACCTAGCAATCGTGGTTGATGAATATGGTGGCACTGCTGGCCTAATTACGATTGAAGATATTATTGAAGAAATTGTTGGTGAAATTGCCGATGAATTTGACGATGGTGATGAGTCATTCACTTGGTTAAATGATGAAAAGACCAAAGCTCGCGCAAAGGCTGCTTTACATATTGAAGATTTAGCCGAAGAACTTGAAATTGAAATTGAAGCGCAAGACTTCGAAGACGTTGACACCATCGGTGGACTAATGGCGCAGAAACTTGGTCGCGTGCCAATTACTGGTAGCACCGTAGATTTGGGAGGTTGGTCGATTACTTCAGAACGTCCAATCGGTCGTCGTCGCAGAATTAGTAGCGTTCTTATCGAAAAGTTAACAGAGCCAGTTAAAAATGCTGAGTAATCCAGAAGATCAAAAGTTAGTCACATTGGCACAAGCAACTTTGAAGCGCAGTGGCGCTAATCAAGCTGCCGCTCTGCGCGATAACACTGGACGCACTTATGTCGCAGTTCCAGTGACATCACCATCATTAGCGCTAGATGCAGTTGAAGCAGTATTTACGGTTGCGATGGCATCACAAATTAGTGGTATTGAAGCCGTGGTCTTTACTGGTGAGCGAAGTGCCAAGACTGCAGTAATTACTGAGTTTGCGCCATCGGCTGCGATCTTCTTTGCTAATGATGGGGCAGAGCCCGATAAGATTGTCTAATGCGCATCATTCGATTTAGCCCTGGCCCAGATACTGGCCTAGGCACTGACCCACTTTTTGGGTTGCTCGAAGATGACAACACAATTAGCGTGATTTCGGGAGATCCGATCTATCACGGCGTTACCAAGACTGCGGCAACTACCGAACTCAGCAAAGTGCGTTTACTGGCACCAGTTATTCCACGTAGCAAAGTTGTCTGCATTGGTAAGAACTATGCCGATCACGCAGCTGAAATGGGTGGGGTAGTGCCTGATGAACCTATTATTTTTATCAAACCAAATACTTCAGTCATAGGCCCAAATGACACCATTGTTTGGCCAAGCACGTCTAGCCAAGTTGATCACGAAGCAGAACTAGCAATTGTGATTGGCCGTATTTGTAAAGATGTTCCGAAAGAGCGCGTTTCTGATGTGATCTTTGGTTACACGATTGCCAACGATGTAACTGCTCGCGATCTTCAGAAGAAAGATGGCCAATGGACTCGCGCTAAAGGCTTCGATACTTTCTGCCCACTCGGCCCTTGGATTGATACCGATTTCATTCCTGGCACTCAGCGAATCACAGCGACCGTAAACGGTGAAATTAAACAGGATGACAAATTAAGTCAGATGATCTTTGATGTGCCAGCAATCGTAGAATTCGTAACGAAAGTAATGACTTTGCTTCCGGGTGATGTAATTATTACTGGAACTCCAGCAGGTATTGGTCCAATGCCAGAGAAATCAACTATTACTATCGCAATCGATGGTTTAGGCGAATTAACAAATAAGGTGAGTACTCGTGGGTAAAGAAGTTCGCGTACGTTTTGCGCCATCACCAACTGGAGATCTCCATGTTGGAAATATTCGCACGGCACTCTTTGACTGGGCTTACGCCCGGCACACCGGCGGTACCTTTATTTTCCGCATTGAAGATACTGACACCACTCGTGTTACTGATGAATACATTCAAGCCGCAGTCGATACGCTCAAGTGGCTTGGGCTGGATTGGGATGAGGGCCCAGAAGTTGGTGGCCCAAATGGCCCCTACTTACAATCGCAACGATTAGATATATATGCGCAGTGGGCACAGAAGTTTCTAGATCAGAAAGATGCTTATTACTGCTACTGCACACCCGTTGAATTAGAGGCTCGACGCGAAACACAACGTGCTGCAAATGTTGCGCCTGGCTATGACGGTCAATGTCGTGACTTAACTGATGCGCAAATTACTGATTACAAAGCGCAAGGTCGTGAAGCTGTTGTGCGCATGCGTATGCCTGATGGCAGCACTACTTTCACCGATGAGATTCGTGGCGATGTAACTTTCGATCATAAATTTGTCCCTGATTTTGTGCTGGTTCGCGGTGATGGTTCACCGCTTTATACATTAGCTGTTGCAGTTGATGACGTAATGATGAAAGTAAGCCATGTTCTGCGTGGTGAAGATTTGCTTTCATCAACGCCACGCCAGATTCGGGTTTATCAAGCAATGGGCGTAAAGCCAGAGGACTACCCAGCATTTGCCCACTTGCCATTTGTGATGGGTCAAGACAACACCAAGCTGTCAAAGCGAAACGGTGAAGTTTCAATTGCTTGGTATCGCGAGCGCGGTTTCTTGCCTGAGGCGATTTGTAATTACTTAGCGCTGCTTGGTTGGTCACCAGGAGATGATCGCGAAAATGTGACAATGAAAGAGTTAACCGAACTCTTCACCGTCGACAAAGTACACTCATCACCAGCCCGATTTGATATGAAAAAGTTAGAGGCTATCAATGGCGACAAGATCCGTGCGCTAACTCCTGATGAATTCCTAAATTGGTCAATGCCATTTCTAACAAACGCGGCAGTAATTTCCGGAACTGATGCCGAGATTGCAGTAGTTAAAGCAGCGCTACCAATTATTCAAGAGCGCATTGTTACTTTGGCCGAAGTGCCAGCAATGCTTAACTTCTTATTCGTTAAAAACTTTGTAGTCGCCAAAGATTGCATAAGCAAAGTAACTGATGAAGCGGCTAAAGCGGTATTGACTCGCAGTATCAGTGAATTAGAGAAGTTAACTACTTGGACACATGATTCAATTGAGGCAGCGCTACGTTCTTCACTTATTGAAGAGTTGGGCCTTAAGCCTCGTATCGCTTTTGGTGCTGTTCGAATTGCGACAACTGGCAGCAATATTTCGCCACCACTCTTTGAATCTATGGAGTTACTTGGCCAGGAAGTTAGTTTGCAACGCATTAAAATGGCGCTTTCCCTTTAACTGTTAGCAGTTTCACTAACTGGAACCCTTTTGGGGTGAAAAAAGCCAAGTGTTATAGTTCAAGCATGACGCAGATTTCTGCAGGTGAAAAGTTTAGAAAAGCCCTTGCCCA
>CAXNJS010000034.1:0-12237 GCA_964202795.1 Candidatus Planktophila sp. | reverse complement strand
GACTTACCTTCAATTTTCACTGAACCACGTTCAAGGATGTAGGCACGCTCTGCTAACTGAAGGGCCAAGCGAGCTTGTTGTTCAACTAACAAAATAGTTAAACCTTGCTCGGTATGTAGGCGCTTTAGATACTTAAACATTTCAAGTACTAGCTGCGGTGCTAAACCAAGACTTGGTTCATCGAGCATCAAAATCTTTGGGCGAGACATCAGCGCGCGGGCAATTGCGAGCATCTGCGCTTCACCTCCTGAAAGCGTTCCGGCTCCTTGCTTATTACGTTCTTTCAAACGTGGGAACAAGCCATACATATCTTCAATTGATTGTGTGGTCTCAGCGCGATGCTTACGACGTGCGAAAGATCCAAGTTGTAGATTTTCTTCAACCGTATGGTCAGGGAATATCTGTCGCCCTTCTGGGACATGGCCAATGCCAAGAGCCGTGCGCTTGTGGCCAGGCACCTTAGTAATCTCAACGTCATCAAAGAAAATCTTGCCGGCAGCTGGGCGCATCAGACCAGATGTGGCACGAAGCGTTGTGGTCTTACCCGCACCATTAGCTCCAAGCAGGGCTACAAACTCACCAGTCTTAACTTCAATCGAAAGGTTATCGAGTGCCTTTGCACCACCATAAGTGATCGTTAGGCCTTCAATGCGTAGGTCGCTCATGCTAACTCCTTCGAGAAATCAGTATTTCCAAGGTAGGCCTCAAGAACTCGCTCATTCTTCTGTACTTCTTTAGGAGTACCTTCGGCGATAACTTTGCCACTTTGAATAACCGTCACAATGTCAGCCAAATCCATCAGGAATGCCACGTTATGTTCAATAAGAACTACGCACATTCCACCAGCTGCAAGGGTGCGAATCAAGCTGGTTAACGAATGCATTTCGTCTTGAGTTAAACCAGTTGCGGGTTCATCGAGAATCAAAATCTTTGGCTCAGTTGCTACTGCGCGAATTACTTCGAGCAAGCGCTTTTGGCCATGTGAGATTGAACCGGCCGCAAGTTCTTCCATGCCTAACATTCCAGCAAGTGAAAGTAACGCTTTAGATTCAGCCACACTTCGAGAATTAGCCTTTAGGTAACGAGGTGTGCGGAAGATTGCATCGAAAATGCTGTACTTATCTCGGCGATACATTCCGGTCAACACATTATCTAGAACGCTCACACGTTCAAATAGGTGAGGAATCTGGAAGACTCGTGTAACACCATCGCGAGCAACTTTAAAAGGTTTCTTATCTGCTTCAGCACCTAGTAACGTCACTCTTCCCGAAGTTAGCTCGTGATAACGAGTCATCGCCGAAATCAAAGTTGATTTACCAGAACCATTTGGCCCGATAATGCCATGAACTTCACCAGCCTTGAACTGAACTGAGATGCCATCGACTGCGTGCACGCCACCGAAATGCTTAACCACATCATGAGCCTCAAACAGAACTTGGCCTTTAGTTACATTCTTGACATCGATATCTAAATGGAAGTTATCGGCTTCACCTGGCATCACTTCACGTGAACGAGGTGAACCATAACGAGATGCTCGGTAGGTGCCCACGATTCCTCGGGGCAAGACAATCATGGTCAAAAGAAGGATTGATCCTAAAACTAAAGTGCGATATTGCCCAGTTCCACGAATTAGGAAATCAATAATGGCAACTAAGGCCACACCTAATACTGGTCCAGCTAACGTGCCAACTCCACCTAAAAACAGACCCACGAAGAAGATCAAGCCATTATTTAAATCACCAATATCTGCGATTGCATAACCGATTTGAATAGAAAGTAATGCGCCAGCTAAACCAGCAAGGGCGCCAGATACGCCGAATACCTTTACTCGGTGCATATTTGGTGAAATTCCAAGGGCTGTTGCAGTCTCTGAAGATTCACGCAGCGCCATTGTGTTTCGGCCAAAACCACTAAAGATTAAGTTGCGTTGTACTATGTAGGCCAGAATCAAAATTGTGATCATGACTCGGTAGAAACCTTCAGCCGACATCATGCCGTTTGGAATACCTGGGGCAAAAACTCCAAAGAGGCCGTTGTACCCGCCGGTGAACTCGCCACCATGTCGAACAGCCTCCATCGCAATTAAATTAACCGCCAGAGTGATCATGCCGAAATAAAGATAAGTCGCTCGTAGCGAAATGAGAATTACCAAGATTGCAAAAATCGCACCGATCACAGCGGCTGCAACTAGTGCCAACCAACCATTCCAGCCTTGCTTCACTGCAAGTATGGCTATGGAGTAGCCACCGACCATTTGCAATCCGGTGTGCATTAAAGAAAGTAATCCACCGTATCCCATACAGATATTCAGTGAAATAGTTAAAATTGCGGAACAAACAGCAACTGAAACTACTTGCAAATAAAAACTTGGATTATTACTTGATTTGACTAATACTGGAAAGAGATAGAGAAGCGCGACTGCTAACACCGATGCAGTTATGAATACTCGGTTTAAACCTTTAAATGTTGAAATCACTTATCTTCCCTCAACTCTCTTGCCAAAGAATCCATTAGGTTTGAGAATCAAAATTGCGGCCAGCACGAAGAAAGTACTGAATAATCCCCAAGTTCCACCCAGCCAAGATCTAACAACACTATCTAAAATACCAATCATTAAGCCGCCAACGACTGCGCCTTTCGGGCTACCAACGCCACCTATAATGGCGGCTGTGAAACCTTGAATCGTGAAGAAGAGACCGGCGGCAGGTGCCACGATGATTACCGGCGATGCCAAAAATCCAACGAGTGCGATAATTACGGTGCCAGCAATAAAAGCTAATTTAATTACTGGCTTAGTTGGAATTCCAAGAATAGTTGAAGTATCAGGATTGTGCGCGATTGCCCGAATAGAGCGCCCCCACAAAGTGCGCTTCAGGAACTGATCATTAATTATAAAGACCGCGATCATCATCAAAATAACGATGAGCTTTTGAATCGATAACTTAGCGCCAAAAATCGAAATATCTTTTTCGATAATATCGAAATAGCTAAATGTGACATTTACATATTTAATATTAAACGCAGATTGGAAGATCATCGCAGCAGCTAAGGTTGCAATGATCCAGGCAAACTTGCTGCCCGATAACTGCACCGGCAACATGACCATGCGCTCCATAATGAAGCCCATAAGAGCGGCGGCAATAACCAAGGCCACCAAGGATTGGATTAACGGCCATTTCCAGACACCCATCATCTGATAACCAAGAGCTGCGCCTAAGATAAAACCCTCACCTTGGGCAAAGTTCATGATCCGGGTTGGTTGATAAACAATAGTCATACTCAGCGCAATGATCGCAAAAACCGATCCTACGAAAAGACCATCGATCCAAATTTGAAGGCTCATCATGTTCCAATTCTTATAAGGATGGAATTTCTAAATTCTCTGTAACTGTAAATCAATTACCAAAATTTTATAGTTAAGTGAGAGTGAGCCTTAATTCTTACGGCTCACTCTCACTCCTTAAACTATTTAACTAATCTTTCAATTAGTTATTACTTTATGCCTTCACTTTATAGATGAGCTTAGATCCAACCTTTGTACAAACCAATGGCTCGTTTGTTGAGGTTTTTGCTAGCCAACCTACTTCAGGGCAAACACCAGAGCGAAGTGCTACACCGTTAATTTCGATGGTGTACCAACCCTTAGCATCCTTGCGCCATTCATAGACACTGATGCCATCTGCCTGGTAGAAGTTGTGCTCAGGTCCTGGGTGGATACGAGCACCTGATGGTGTCATCTTCGCAGGAATATCTAGCTTCTCCATTGCGTCGCGAACCTTTGTGGTATCCAATGAACGGACCTTGTTGGCAGCTACTGCATATGCATATAAACAGTCAGCAGCAATTGCGGTTCCGTTTGGTGATGTTGCACCTGACTTAACGCCTGTTGCAAAACCATTTGCCTTAACTACGGCCTCTACGTGTGCTCTATAACCTGGTTGCTGTAGCGACTTATCGCGCAATGGCCATTGGTAGTTAACTGCAGCCATTAGCGTTCCAGCAAAGTCATCGCCACCAGTTTCGTGGAATGCGATGTTCTGTGCTCCAGAGCCACCAATCAAGATGCCCTTGTATTTAAGTTCTTTGGCAGCCTTGGCTGAGTAAGCACCCCAAGCGTTATTTGAAATGCTTACAGCTTCAGCACCCTTATCGATAAACTTCTGCAATTCAGCATTGTGTGATGTTGCTGTAGAAGTGATCTTTTCCCAACCTAGGTAAGTTAGACCGTACTTAGATGCCTGAGCTGTGTAGTAAGCATCAAAGTCGATACCAGTCTGACCAGCTTCATAAATCATTCCAAACTTAGCGATTTTCTTCTTTTGAAGAATTGTCATAAGTCCAGTCAAGGTATCTTTGTAGAAATCCTGAGAACGGAAACCATACTTGTAGTCAGTAAAATCTAGAGCGGCTACTGCAGGTGCACAGTTCAACTTCTTAGCAGCTTCATAATAAGTTGCAGCACCCTGATAGAAACCAGAGATTGATGGTCCAACAACCATATTGATTGATGAATCACCGGCAAGTTCTTTAGCGTGATTTGCTGCCGCAACAGGATTTAATCCATCGTCACGAACGATAAGTTCAATCTTTGCGCCACCGATACCACCAGCTGCATTAATTTGATCTGCAACAACTTGTAGTGAGTTTCGCTGTGAAATTCCAAGAACTGCGAAAACGCCAGTCATTGGCGCAACTAAACCAATTTTAATCTTATCTACTTTTGAATTCCATACTTTCTTTGGAACGAGACCTGGATTATCTGCAGCAGTTGCTGTTACAGCTGTGCCAAATAATGCAGTTGCTGCAACTGCAGCAATGATTACTTTCTTTTTAAACACATTTCCTCCATCACTAACTGTGGAGGTGTATCGCTCACCGAAACACCGTTCCATTACAGTAAGCATTCGCACCTACCAGGTCAAGGGTTAAAGCAATAAAACGCAAGAAATATGCGCTATATATAAGTATTACAATTCGTAATCATGTTCCGCTAGTTGGAACTACTAAGGAAAGTACTGATAAATAATGACTTTAGAGGGATTTTAATTTCGGTAAAAGTTCAAATAACCCTTCATACGAAGTCCTCAGGACATCGCCACTTGTTGCTCCTGGTGGAATTAGCTCCAGCCAATCTGCCCAGCCGCCATATCGCTGGGCAATAATTTCAGTTACTTGTTCGATTGACCCATGAACAGTCATGGCATCTACTAATTCATCAGGCAACTCTGACGTTGGTGTGGTTTGAAAGCCAGCACTTGCAGTAATTTCATGGAAGTAAGGAACATTGCGATACATATCAAAGGAAGGTCTAAGCCCTTCCCTAGCCTTTTTCGCATCTGGTTCAATCAGAACGCGCACCATGGCGCTTCGCTGGCAGGTGTTGCCAGAAATCTGGGCACCAGCAGCAAGAGCCGGCTCAAGGCTTTGATGTAGCCATTCGTAAGTATGTAACCAATTTACAATTACGCCATCTGCAATTTCGCCAGCAAGTTTTGCCATGCCTGGACGCGTCGCGGCTAAGTGAATTGGAATCGAATCGCGTAACGGTTTTGCTAAACGTTGATATCCATTAATCTGATAAAACTCACCAGTAATATTTGCTTTAGCACCGCTATGGGCTAACCAGCTTTGACGAATTGCGGCGACATATTCGCGCATGCGCACAACCGGTCGAGCTGGATCAATTTGATAATGCTCACGGTTCCAGTGATCCGGCATGGTTCCAATGCCTAATTCAAATCGGCCATCGGTGATCGCATCAATTGTCGTGGCACCGAGAGCGGTATTAACGGGCGGTCGCACCCAGGTAGTAATCGCAGTAATAATTTTAGGCTTGCTTGTTATGGTTCCAAAATATGTAGCAGAAGAAATACTTTCATTTGCGGCCTCACCCACACAAAGTGCATATGCACCAGCTGCTTCTGCGCTTTGTGCAATTTCGCGATATTCCGGCAGCGGGATACCAACAACTCCCATTGCTAAACCGATTTTCATTTAACTTAAATTTTCTTCTTCGGGATATAGCCCATGCGCTTTGAAAGTCTGGCTGCTGAATCAAGAAGTAATGGCACGCATTGGGAAAGCTCTGATTTAAAGCGATCTGCTGGGCCGCAGACGCTAATTACTGCAATTGGCGTGCCTGAGCGATCAAAGATCGGGGCCGCAACTGATGCTGAGCCAGGTTGTCGCTCGCCCACAGATTGTGAGTAACCCCGAGTTCGAATTTGGCGCAATTCATAAATAATCTTGGCTGGATCAGTTGGTGTAACGGGAGTTATCACCTTTAATTTACGTTTTAGATATTGCAAAATTTCAGTCTCTGGCATCCAAGCTAAGAACGCCTTTGATGAACTACCTGCATGTAGCGGGTGGGTAATACCCTTGGCAACAGACATAACAATTTCGCGATTTGGAATAACTTGATCAACGTAAAGTCGTTCAAAGCCAGATCTGATTGAAAGAGTTGCCGTTTCATGTGTTGCTCTAGAAAGCGCTGCTAACTCTGGGGCAGCAAGCGAGCGAATATCTAACTGTGCTAAACAAGTTAAGCCAAGGGCAAGTGAGGATGTGCCTAAGGTGTAGCGGCGAGATTCTTCAATTAAATCAATAAAACCACGACTGCGTAGGGATGCCAGTATGCGGTGCACGGCGGCTTTAGATAAGCCTAAGTTTCGAGCAATTTCAGTGATACCCAAATCGGGCTCACCACATTGTGAAAAAAGGAGTAGCACATCTGCAGCACGTTCAACCGTGGCGATTCGTTGTGACTTGCTCTCAACTGCCATTACTTAACCTCTTCCGAATCCGATATTTGCGGGTGGATCTGTTACCAACCGAGTTGAAATGAACTCCCACCAATCATCTTGTGAAACGCGTTCGGTTTCCCATTCCTTATCTGCCTTTAGTGTGCCCAGCGCTTTGCGATAGTCGCCAAAACCAGCTTCATCATCAAAAGCTGACCAAGATTCAATTGTGTAGCTATCCCCAATTACGCTGTAGTACCAACGAACACCTTTAACCATTGGTAACTCTTTATAAAACCACTTTTCGCGGTCTTCTAACCAATGCCAAAAATCTTTCATATTGCGACGCGACTTTTCGGAAAGATGCATTTTGTAGACTAGATAGATCATGATGAACATCTCTCCTTTCTCGAAAATGGAATCGCGTTCCGCCTACCGTAACACCATAGAATGGAATTGGGAAGGGCAATCACTTGTTTAGCGCCCCACATCTCAGGTATTGTGTCGGAACGAGGTTTCACTAGGCGGAACGATTGAATTTGGTGAAAGGTGCGGCGATGGCGACACATGACCTACTTATTAAGAATGTAAAAGTAGTTAATCACGATGGCGAATCTGCTACCCCGCTAGATATTGCAGTCACCGATGGAATTGTCACAGCGATTGCAGCTGGGCTCGGTGAAAGTAACGCCAAGAAAGTTGTTGACGGCACTGGCCGCGTTGCATATCCCGGCGCAGTTGATGCGCACCAACACTGGGGTATCTATAACCCGCTTGATCAAGACACAGTTTCTGAAAGTAAGGCCTCTGCTCAAGGTGGCGTGACAACTGCGATCACATACATGCGCACCGGTCAGTACTACCTAAATAAGGGTGGCAGTTATTTAGATTTCTTCCCTGAAGTTCTTGCACTCAGCGAGAACCGCGCTCATATTGACTATGGCTTCCACTTAGCGCCAATGACTAACCAGCACATCTCTGAAATTCCAGAAATTATTTCGCAGTTTGGTGTTAGCTCATTCAAGATATTTATGTTCTACGGTAGCCACGGCCTGCATGGGCGTTCCAATGATCAGTCATCATTCTTAATGACGCCCCCAGATGAGCGATACGACATCGCACACTTTGAGTTTGTTATGCGCGGAGTTCAAGCAGCCCGCGAAAAGTTTGGTGACAAAGCAGATGCCATCTCTCTCGGCTTGCACTGCGAGACCGCTGAAATTATGAGTGCGTATACCAAGATCGTCGAAGAAGAAGGTAAGTACAGCGGCCTTGAGGCATACCATCAATCTCGCCCACCACACTCCGAAGGGCTAGCAATCACGATTGCTGCTTACCTCGCTTATGAGACTGAACTACCAAATATCAACTTGCTACATTTATCTTCACGTAAAGCTATTGAAGCTGCCATGATGATGCAGAGTACTTTCCCACATATCAATTTCCGCCGTGAAGTCACTGTGGGGCACTTACTTGCTGACATTGAGAACTCAAAAGGCGTAGGTGGCAAGGTAAATCCACCACTTCGCCCACGTGCAGACGTTGAGGCGCTTTGGACTCATCTTAAAGCTGGCAATCTTGACTGGGTAGTCAGTGATCATGCTTGTTGTAAAGAAGAACTTAAATTTGGAAATCCAAAGGAAGATGTCTTCTTGGCAAAGTCTGGTTTTGGTGGCGCTGAATATCTGCTACCGGGCATGGTTACTGAAGGTCTAAAGCGAGGATTAACTCGCCCAGAAATTACTAAATTAACTTCATTCACACCAGCACAGCGTTATGGCCTAAAGAAAAAAGGTTCACTCGCCGTTGGTTTTGAAGCCGATATCGCACTCGTTGATGAAAATGTAAATTACACAGTGCGCGCTGCAGATTCTGAATCAACCCAAGGTCACACCCCATTTGAAGGTTTTACT
The DNA here is from genome assembly GCA_964202795.1 of Candidatus Planktophila sp. Lineage (GTDB taxonomy): Bacteria > Actinomycetota > Actinomycetes > Nanopelagicales > Nanopelagicaceae > Planktophila. The sequence continues at coordinate 3,581 of CAXNJS010000034.1, read as the reverse complement.
TTGACTGCCAAAGTTACTGACACATTCGTGCGCGGTAATCAGGTTCTAGAAAATGGCAAGATTGTCGGAGCCGCAATCGGAAAGTATCAGTTCCGAGCTTGAGCGCCTTAAAAGGTATACGCGTACTTGATTCCGCAACTTTGTTTGCGGGGCCGATGGCTGCCACAATGTTGGCAGATTTTGGCGCTGAGGTAATCAAGATTGAGCATCCAGCAAAGGGTGACCCAGTTCGTTTACATGGTCATTCCAAAGATGGAGTTCCGCTTTGGTGGACCATGTTGGCTCGCAATAAGAAAACGCTGGCACTGGATTTAGGTAAGCCGGCCGGTAGTGAAATTCTGAAAGAACTAATTAAGCAATCAGATGTTTTCATTGAGAATTTCCGTCCTGGCACGTTAGAGCGCTGGGGAATCGGCCCTGATGTCCTAATGGCGATTAATCCAAAGTTAATCATTGCTCGCGTTACTGGCTTCGGGCAGTTTGGTCCTTATTCACATCGCGCCGGCTTTGGCACTTTGGCCGAATCAATGAGTGGTTTTGCCGCAATGACTGGTGAAGTTAATGGCCCGCCAACTTTGCCGCCATTTGGATTAGCCGATGGCATCGCCGCCCTTGCTACCTCACAGGCAGTTTTAATTGCTTTGGCAGCGCAAAAGAATCCAGAGAGTGAAGCATTTGGCAAAGGCCAAGTAATTGATTTAGCAATTATCGAACCGATCTTGGCCATCTTGGGTCCGCAGCCAACTGTTTATGATCAACTGGGCATCGTGCAACCTCGCTCTGGAAATCGTTCAGTTAACAATGCTCCTCGTAATACCTATATGACTAAAGATGGTAAGTGGGTGGCAATTTCAACTTCGGCACAATCAATTGCAGAGCGCGTAATGCATTTAGTGGGACATCCAGAAGTTATTGCAGAACCTTGGTTTGCCTCAGGTGGCGAGCGAGCAAAGTATGCTGATTTACTCGATGGCTATGTTTCGACCTGGATTGCCGAGCGAGATACCGCTGAAGTTGTGCGAGCATTTGAAGAGGCCGAAGCTGCCGTTGCCCAGATCTACGATATTCGCGACATTATGGTTGACAAACAATTCCAGGCTCTAGACACAATTACTACTGTGCAAGATCCAAAATTGGGACCAGTTCGAATGCAGAATGTTCTTTATAGAATGAGTGAAACGCCAGGTGAAATTAACTGGACTGGCCGCGCTAAAGGGCAAGATACGCACGAGATTTTGGCTCAAACCTTAGGTCTGACTGAAGTCAAAATTGCAGAGCTCGAAGCTGCGGGAATAATCTCGCAAAGTGCACCAAGTGAAGGAAAGTGAAAAAGATGACCAAGATCTGGGATCAACTAGCTAGCGCAAGAGTCATCGATCTTTCGCAACCTATGTTTCGCGGCATGCCACAATCACCAAATCACACTCCCTATCGTATGGTCCTCGATCGCAGGCATGGCGATGTGACTTCAGCAGCCGGCGGTTCGGCAGCTAACGACATCATTGTTACCGGTACTCACGCAGGCACACATATCGATGCACTTGCCCACGTTTCTTTCCAAGGAAAATTATTTGGTGGTATTGATGCGCAATCGGTAATGAGCCATATGGGATTTAGTAAGTATGGAATTGAAACTGTTAAGCCATTTCTGTGCCGCGGCGTTTTCCTAAATGTTGCCAAAGCCCTTAATAAAGAGGTTCTAGGGCCGGATTACGAGATTACGGTTGCAGACCTCGAAGCTGCTCAGAAATTAGCTGGCCTGGAAATTAACGAGGGCGATGTAGTTCTAATTGGCACTGGTTGGTCAAAGAATTGGGAAAATAAGGATCTATACCAAGGTCAATCACTTGGCACACCAGGTATTGGTGAAGCAGGCGCTAAATGGCTAGCAGCTAAAAAGCCCAGAGCATGCGGTGGCGAAACAATTGCATTTGAACATATTCCAGCAGGTGCCGGTCACCGCGAACTTCCAGTACATAGAGTCTTTTTAGTTGAATCCGGAATTCACATTATTGAGACCATGAAGTTGGATGAACTAGCTGAAACTGGCATTAATGAATTCCTATTTGTATTAACGCCACTTAATCTTCAAGGCGCAACAGGTTCACCAACGCGTCCACTGGCTGTGTTGGTTTAATAAATCTCATGAGCAGCGAAAAAACTCACGTTCAGCTATTAGCTGAGTTCGCTGCCAACACCAAAGTTCTTGCGCCAAATATTGCCGCAGATGCGCGCGAAAGAATCCTAGATGTCCTGGGGAATAGTTTGGCCGGTCGGGCTGAATCGCTACACGAATCAGATCCTGATCGCGCCGTAGAGCGAGTAGTTGCTACCTGGGGCGGAACGCCAACTTCAAGTGTGATTGGTTCGCATCTTAAATTGCCTTCCGCAAGTGCTGCGTTAATTAATGGCACTTTGGCGCACATTCTTGATTTTGACGATACTCATTTACCATCAGTGCTTCATCCTTCAGCATCCATCGTTCCTACTGCCCTGGCAGTAGCTGAAGAAGTAAACGCATCCCCTGATCAAATTCTGCGCTCAGTTGCCATCGGTATTGAAATCACTAATCGACTTGGCATGGCTTCCTACATTCCAAGTGCCGGCAATTCAATCTTCTTTGAAAAAGGTTTCCATGCAACGTCGATCTGCGGAACTATCGGTGCATCAGTTACCGCCGCGATTTTGTATGGTCTAGATGCCTCGAAAATAGCTGATGCCATGGGCATTGCAGCCAGCATGGGCGCTGGAATTATTGAGGCTAACCGCACTGGTGGCACAGTGAAACGAATCCATTGCGGTTGGGCCGCACATGGTGGCGTAGTTGCGGCGAGCATGGCGCGCGAAGGAATCACTGGTCCCCCAACAGTTCTAGAAGGTCGCTTCGGTTTCTTTAACGCATATCTCGATGGTCAATACGATGCGAGCGCACTTCTTGATGGTTTAGGCGATCGTTGGGAATTGTTAAAGACAGCATATAAACCGTATCCAACAAATCATTTCACTCATCCGGGAATTGATTGCGCACTTGCTCTTCGAGCTAGCGGACTCCAAGCAGCCGATGTTGTGAGTATCGAGTTAGGTGTTGCGTCTCCGGTAATTCGCACAATTGGTGAGCCGCGCGAAGAGAAGATTCATCCTAAGTCTGGTTATCACGGAAAATTCTCAGCGCCTTACACGTTAGCAACTGCATTTCTTGGTGGCGGTGGGCTCGGTGTTTACCTTGATGATTTCTCGGAGAGCACATGGGACCATCCAGAACGCTTAGAGCTGGCTGCCAAAGTAAACGTAATTGCTGATGATCAAGCAACAAAGATTTTCCCAAATGCGTTTGCTGCTGTTCTAACCGTTAAAACTAAAGATGGCCAGACTCATACACATAGAGTCGCTGCAAGTTTAGGAAGTAAAGAAGCGCCACTTAATCGAGCGCAGTTAATGCAGAAATTTAATTTGAATGCCTCTCGCTATCTGGCAGCTGAGGCCGTTGAACAAGTATCAAAATATGTTAACTTTGAAAATCAAGGCGATCTAACTGCCTTAATGAAACTCTTATCAACTAAGAGCGCATGAACCGCCGCGTT
>CAXNJS010000033.1:0-12549 GCA_964202795.1 Candidatus Planktophila sp. | reverse complement strand
GAGCTTTGCCTGGGGCAGGGGTACGTGGTTGTAGAGCCATAGAAAATCAACACCAATCAAGACGTAAACAAGCGCGTCTTGGTTTGACTCAAATTGGTCAGGGTGGAGATAAGACTCGCAAGAAAGTGCAATTTTGCACTTGTGTGGGGGAAGTACTTTGCTTCGGTCGAAGCAATGCCTAATTCTACCTTGGATTATTGAATTGAAAAACCAACTGGAAGTTCAAGACGATTGGCGGCCAAAAGAGCTGAATCAGTAAGGATTTCATGCGTAGAACTATCAGCAACGATAATGCCGCCCGAAAGAATTACTGATCGCTCACACAATTCATATGCATAAGGCAGATCATGAGTAACCATGACCATTGTGATATCAAGTGAGCGCAAAATATCGGCTAATTCGCGGCGGCTAGCTGGATCTAAGTTTGAAGAAGGCTCATCTAGTACAAGAATTTCAGGCTTCATAGCTAGCACGGTTGCAACAGCTACGCGTCGACGTTGACCAAATGAAAGATGATGAGGAGGACGTTCTTTGAACTCGCTCATTCCAACAAGTTGCAGCGCATCATCGACTATCGCATCAAGCTCAGCGCCTCGCTTGCCCATGTTGTATGGACCAAAAGCAATATCTTCACCAACGGTGGGCATAAATAGCTGATCATCTGGATCTTGAAAAACAATGCCGACTTTTGAACGAATCACTTTTATTGACTCTTTATCACTGGAATTAACTAACTGCCCGGCTACTTCAACTTTTCCATGAGCAGTTGGATGGATTCCATTCATGTGCATTACGAGTGTGGTTTTTCCAGCACCATTCGGGCCTAGCAGTGCAACGCGCTCACCTTTTTCAATTCGCAAATTAACGCCATACAAAGCTTGATTACCATCAGGGTAAGCAAAGGCGAGGTTTTCAATTAATAGGCTAGGGGTTGAACTCATTTGTTTATTCCTAAACTGATCGCGAGAATTGTGATAGCTGAAATTGGGAGAGCAAGTGCGGTAAACCAAATTGATTTAGAAAGTTTGAGTGGCTCTTCGTGCGGCAATACACCTGTGTAACCTCTTGAAAGCATCGCTAGATGAACTCGTTCTCCTCTTTCATAAGATCTAATAAAGAGAGCGCCTGCTGCAGTGGCCAAAACTTTCCAATGTTGGATTCCAGTTGCGGTAAAGCCACGTGACTCACGCGCAACCTTCATTCGTTCCATCTCGTCATTAACAACGTTTACATAACGCAACATGAATGAAGCAATCTGCACCATTAAAGTAGGTAGCTTTAACTTCTCAAGTCCGCGCAACATTTCACGAGCCGTAGTTGAAGTTGAAAGAGTGATTGCAGTTAACACGCCAAGGGTTCCCTTGATTAAAATTCCAGCAGCTGCAATTAAACCTTCTTGGTAGAGGTCAAAAGGTCCAACTGAAACAACTTCGCCTTTACCGAAAAATGGCATCAAGATGGCAAAGAAGACAAACGGAATCTCGATAAGTGCCCGCGTGAAAAGGGTTTTAAGCGGGATTTTGGCAGTAATTGCGACAGCAACGATTAGCACGAAATAACCCAAGAAGTTAAACCACCAAGTAATCGGAGTCGCAACTACTGTAAAAATAAAGAGTAGAGCAGCAATGATTTTTGGATGCGCAGGCAGGGAATGAACTACTGAGTGACGATGGATGTAAAGCCGCTCACCGACATCATGCCCATGGTGATGGCGGGTTTCTACCTTAATTTTTAGGGTTCTTACGACGAAGCAATAGGAATAAACCGCCAGAAATCGCACCAGTTGCAACAACACCGATCAAGCCAGCTACACCTACGGATAAGCGTTCATTTTCAACGCCTTTAACGCCATAGTCGGCTAGAGCGGTATCAGCGTTTGCATTATCTTTGGCAGTTTCAATGAACCCAATATCCTGGGCAACTTTCTCTAGCCCATCAGGATTTGAATTAGCGTAAAAAGAAGCACCGCCAGCTAGTAGCGCTGAAATAAGCAAGCCGACGAAAATAAATTTACGATTACTCATCTTAGTTAGTTCCGAATTTCAAGAGTGGAATTTTTGTATTTCCATCCAAATACTAGATCAGAACGACTTGCCATTACGGCGCTTACTGTTAATGCGGTAATGATCGCTTCACCAATTCCAATGAGAATGTGAGTTCCGACCATTGCACCTAGAACTGCGGAAACCGAAAAAGTTGCCGTTGCTCCGAGTGAATATTGAAAAACAAATCCGACCGCAGCAATTGGTACCGAAATTAACCCAGCAGTTGCTGCTGCAATTGAGATCGAAGATTTATTCTTGGGAAGAATTTTGCGAACCAAAAGAAATACGGCGTAACCGCCCCAAACTCCCAGAACTGCCATATTGAAAACATTTAGTCCGATTGCACTTAAGCCACCATCGGCAAATAAAAACCCTTGCATAACTAAAACCACAGTTAACGCCAATGTTGCGGCATACGGGCCGACCAGAACAGCAGCTAGAGCCCCGCCCAACAAGTGACCACTAGTTCCAGCAGCCACTGGGAAGTTCAACATTTGAACAGCAAAGATGAAAACCGCAGTTAGCCCAGCCAAAGGAGCACTTTTCTCATCGAGTTGTTTGCGTGCGCCAACGAGAGAATAGGTAATGGCCCCGGCCGAGGCTGCAGCAAAGATTGCCGAGGTAGGAAGGTCGATAAACCCGTCTGGAATGTGCATTTCCAAAGGTTAATGCAAACGATTCGCATCTGCAACTTGAAAAAACTGTCCCTTTTGTCGGATTTGGCAAGGCTGTTTACCGGTGTCTTATACAAACTCTGCGCATTTAAGCAGGCGGGAGATATAGAGTCACGCTTACTCGGTAAGTCAGGAAACTTCGATTGGGGAGATCCAAATGGGCGATGACGAAGGCTTAGAAGATCTTGTAACTGAGGAAATGCTCTGGGATCGAATTCCAGAAGTTGAAGGCGCTGAACGTGCCAGTACTTATTATGAATTAAGCGCGCGCATTTTTGCTCGTGGCCAATATGACGAAGCTCTTGCTCTCGCTGAAACTGCTTGCGATATTTACGATCAACTTGGTGCAAGTGCGCCATCTGAAGGCGTGGCACAGGCATATAGCGCAATTGGTTATAACTTAAATCAGTTAAAGCGCATGGAAGAAGCCGCTACTGCAATGTCTAAAGCAGTTGAAATTTTGCGCGCTAATAAATCTTCTATTGCATTAGAACTTGCTTGCACATTGGGCGAGTGGTGGTTTGCCTCTAAGAATTTTGAAAAAGTAATTTCCACCATGGATGAATGTGCGCAAGAACATTTGCTTGACGGAAATGAATATGGCGCTGCAAACGATCTTTATTTAATTGGTTGCGCGCATCGCTCACTAAAGAATTTCCGCGAAGCGATTGTTTCCTTCTATGAAGCGCGTGATCTGTTTAAGCGCAACAAAGAAGTAATTCAAGTTGCCCGTTGTGATCAAAAGATTGCTTCATGCCACGTTGCGCTCGGTGAAGGCGATTTAGCTTTAACTCGCGCACGTAAAGCACTCGATGTTTTTGAAACCGCACATGACCATATTCGTTCAAACAACGCACTATTCGAATACGGTAAAGCTCAAGTGCTCTTAGAGAACTACGAAGAAGGCCTAAATACCCTCGATCAAGTTTTAACTGTAGCTACCGATGAAGATCCAAAAGACTTCGAATTCATCGTAGATATTGAAACTTCTACAGCAGCGGTTATGCGAATTTTGGGTAGAAATACTGAGGCTGACGAAATTGATCGTCGCTTAATTTCGGTTCGCGAAGCCCTTGCCGATGAGGTTGAAAGCGAAGATCTAGGCTCTTAATTACGCGGTAAGTGCTGTAGCGCCCAGTGATACATAGCAATCGCACCGGCAGCTGACGCATTCATGCTGCGAGTAGAGCCATACTGGTTAATTTCTAGCACTACTTCACAAACTGCAACACCTTCTTCGCTCATTCCAGCACCCTCTTGGCCAAAGAGCAGAACACAACTTTCTGGCAATTGTGTTGATTCAAGTTGCTTTGAAATTCCGGGCAAGTTATCAATTCCAATAATTGGTAAGCCAGCTTCGCGACAATAATTTCCAAAATCTTCCACAGTTGGATGATGCACGATAGTTAAATATCTATCTGTAACCATCGCGCCACGTTTGTTCCAATCACGTTTACCAACAATATGGACAGCACTAACATTAAAAGCGTTTGCAGTTCGAACAACTGAGCCAATATTTAAATCATGTTGCCAATTCTCAATTGCGATCTGCAATTTATGGCTTTTAGTATCTAGATCAGCAACGATTGCGGAAACTGACCAATAACGATATTTGTCGAGCACGTTACGACGGTCACCATTCTCAAGAAGTTCTAAGTCGTATTGATCGCCAGATGGCCAAGGTTTTGGATATGGCCCTACGCCTACGACCGGGAAAAATTCTCCTGGGCCGATTTCGGCTGGCGGCATGCTCATTGGGTCAATCTATCTTTAGTAATTAGAAAGTAGTATTCGCAGCATGAAGTTGCGCCCGTTATCACTCGCCTCGATCAGCATAGTTCTAGTTGCGCTTACAGCAGCTATGACTTCCGGCGCCCCAGCAGCCTTAAAAAGCAGCACCATTAGCCCTATTTTAAAGAGTGCAGCCAGTTCGAAAACGCTGGCGAACCCAGGCTTGATCTTAGTTGATCCAGTGACTGGCGAAACTATTTTTGAAAATGGCGCTGATTTGTTGCGGATGCCAGCGTCGCTTCTAAAAATAATTTCGGCAGTAGCCTTGTTAGATTATTTAACTCCAGAGTTTCGATTTACTACCGAAATTCTGACCGGAGCTGAACCGAATACCTTGATTATTGCAGGTTCGCTAGATCCTTGGATGGAACGAAACAATACCCTCGCAACCAAAATGGGTCGTGTATCTCTTCCTAAAATTGTAAAAACTGCGCTCAAGAAACTTGATTCCGATAATGGAGCACCAATAAAAACGTTACGTATCGAGTATTCCAAAATGCATAGCGTTGACCTAGATTTTATTAAGGCACAATTCGTAGCTCGCAATATAAAAGTGAGCACACTGAAAGTTACTAGTGCCGAGGCGTATCTGTATTCGAAAGAGTCAATTGCTAAATTTGAATCGCCACCCCTGCAGCAAATCATGGACTGGATGTTGATCTGGAGCGATAACACTCTTGGCAATCGCATGGCCATGTATGCCTCAATGAAAGCTGGCTTCGGTTATTCTGAATCTGGCATCGAAGAAACTTTTGTAAAAACATTAAAGAACCTTGAAATTGATTCGACTGGCTTAAATGCTGTTGACGGTAGTGGGCTTTCTAGGTTGAACAGAGTTTCAACTAAAATGTTGGCGCAGCTACTGCTTAAAACCTATGACAATGAAAAATACCGCACAATTTATGGTGGACTTCCAGTAGGTGGTGTTAATGGCACTATGCGCAATCGTTTTGTAACCAGTGCTCCTAAGGCTATTGGCTTGGTTAGAACAAAAACGGGCTTCTTGACGGGGGTTGTTTCAATGGCTGGCTATGTGCAAGGCGGCGACCACGAATATATCTTTGTAGCCATCGCTGATCAGATTCCTAAGAACAATACGGCTGCAAAGGCGGCACGGAATGCGCTAGATAAAGTGCTTGCTAAATTTGCTAAACCAGTCCCTGGTATTTCACCCAGCGCAACAGCTGTTGTCGAAAACCTTGATAGCTGAAAATAATCCACCAACCTGTGAGCCTTCTGGACACCCTAGCGGTGGGCGCTCTGTATTTAACTGAGTAGCCTTGCTCTGTGAGCGTAAATCAGCCAGATAAGAGTTCGGATCTTCGAATTCGCGGCTATCTCGACCTCATGAAATTGCGTGTGGTCGAGCTTTTACTAGTGACCACTTTGCCGGCTCTTGTTCTGGCCCAAAATGGCATCCCGTCGGTGGGGCTATCTATCGCCACAATTCTCGGTGGAACTTTGGCAGCGGGCAGTGCGAATGCGTTCAACATGGTGATCGAAAGTGAAACCGATAAGTTAATGAAGCGAACTGCGCAACGACCAATTGCAACTGGCGTCCTCTCGCGCAGTGAAGCAACTATTTTCGCAACTATTGTTGGGCTTCTTTCACTGCTTATTTTCTGGCTGTTTACTACTCCACTTGCTACTTGGTTAACGTTCATTGCAATTGTTTTCTACGTAGTTATTTACACCATGGCACTTAAGCGACGTACTTCGCAAAATATTGTGTGGGGTGGAATCGCCGGCTGCATGCCAGTGTTAATCGGTTGGGCTGCAGTAACTAATGATTTATCGAATGTGGCGTGGGCATTTTTCTTCGTTGTTTTCTTCTGGACCCCACCACACTTTTGGGCGCTAGCTATTAAATATAAAGATGATTACAACGCGGCCGGAATTCCAATGTTGCCAGGCGTTACCTCACAGAAAAATTTACACGGCCAAATGTGGTTTCACACCATCGCGATGTTTATTGCTTCAGTTGTCACAATTAACTTTGCCGAACTATCACTCTGGGTTCAAATTGTTAATGCACTTCTATTTTGCGTTTTCGCTTTAACGCTTGCCCAACTTCGTGGCAGTAATCCAGATTATGGCAAAGTTGCTGCCAAAGTTTTCCAATGGTCGATTACTTATTTAAGTTTGTATTCAGTATTACTTGTTGCCGCCGTTTTAATCTAAATTAGATTAACCCAAATCAAATTAAGTTAGCGCTTGGGCGATATCTTTAATTAGATCATCGCTGTGCTCTAAGCCAACTGAAAGACGCAAGGTAGTTGCTGTAATTCCCATTGCCATCTGATCTTCTGGGCTTAATCGGCGGTGAGTGGTTGAAGCTGGGTGGGTAATAAGTGACTTGCTATCGCCTAAATTGTTGGAAATATCAATGATTCGCAAGGCATCCATGAACTTATACGCATCTTTTTTACTGCCCTTGAAAGTGATCCCGATAGTGGTGCCAAAGCCGGTCATCTGCTTCTTGGCTAATTCATGACCTGGGTGCGATGGCAAGCCAGGGAAACTAACAATTTCAATTTCTGGTCTGGTAGTTAGGAACTCGGCAATCTTCTGTGCGCTAGTAGCCATACGTTCTACGCGCATGTCCAAAGTTTCAAGTGACTTTAAAAGTACCCAAGCATTAAATGGGCTCAACGATGGCCCAGTATGGCGGAAGAATGGTTTGAAATACTCATTTATGTATACGAAGCTGCCAAGTACTGCGCCAGCAAGAACGCGACCTTGACCATCAATATGTTTGGTTGCTGAATACATAACCACATCGGCGCCAAGTTCCAGTGGGCGTTGCATAATCGGTGATGCCATTACGTTATCGACGATCACGGTTGCACCAACTTTATGTGCCAAGTCAGAAATCATGCGGATATCAACAATTTCCATTAATGGGTTACTTGGTGATTCGATAAAAACAACTTTGGTCGGTTTGCTTAACGCTTCAGCCCAAACTTTTTCATCGGTACCTGTTACAAGTTCAACTTCAACGCCCCATGCTGGCAAAAATTCAGTAAGCACGACGTGACAAGAACTAAACATTGCCGCCGTTGCAACAACCCGGTCGCCAGCCTTAACCATGCACGCGATTGATGCAAACATGGCAGACATGCCAGAACCGGTAGCTACGCAAAATTCAGCACCTTCAAGTTCGGCTAAGCGGTTTTCAAACATCGCAACCGTTGGGTTACCAAAACGGCCATAGACAAAGTGATCTGTTTCATCGGTAAATGAATCTTCGGCTTCTTGTGCTGAAGAATAGGTATAACCACTGTTTAAAAAGAGTGCCTCGGAAGTCTCGCCAAAACCAGTGCGGGTTAAACCAGCGCGCACCTGAGAAGTTTGTGGATTAACTTCCCAATCCGGGGCAGGACGGCGGTTGGGTTCTTGATAACCCCAGGCATCTTTACTCATCTGCTAAGTGTAAGGGGAAGGACTATTGTGGTGGGCATGAGTAATCTCGCAGTTGCAGTTCAAGATTTAAGCAAGAAATATGGCGATATGTTTGCGGTGTCGCATGCTAATTTCGAAGTACCAATGGGCACGGTTTGTGGTTTCGTCGGGCCAAATGGGTCAGGTAAGACGACCACCATTCGCATGCTACTTGGCTTGATTTCACCCACTGGCGGCTCTGGTGAAATCTTAGGTCATTCAATTAAGCACCCGGAAAAATATTTGGCCAGCGTCGGTGCGATGATCGAAGGACCAGCTTTCTATCCAGCTCTGACAGGACGTGAAAATTTAAATGTATTGGCGACTTTGGGTGGCTACGGAACAGATCACGTGCAATCACTTCTAGAACGAGTTGGCTTAGGCGATCGCGGTAATTCGAAATATAAAACTTATTCGTTAGGTATGAAACAACGACTAGGAATTGCGGCCGCGTTACTTCCTAATCCAAAACTGTTGATTCTCGATGAGCCAACTAATGGGTTAGATCCCGAAGGAATTCAAGAAATTAGAGACTTATTGAAATCATTAGCGCAAGAAGGCACCACAGTCTTTGTGTCCTCACACCTGCTTTCCGAGCTCGAATTAATAAGTCAACATCTAGTTATGTTGCGTAAAGGTAAAGTTTTATTTGCCGGCAAAATCGAAGACTTATTTTTGGCACAACAACCATTTATCTTAGTTAAGACGCCAAATGAAAGTGATTTGCCAAAGATTTCGGAAATTGCCGCAGCTGCAGGCCATAAATCAACCATTCGAAGTGGTGTTGCACATATCGAAGGACCAGCAGATTGGGCAGCCGAACTTAATAAATCAGCATTTGCCGCAGGAATAACCCTCTCGCAACTATCGCCGATGTTGCCAAGCTTAGAAGAAACATTCTTCGAAATGACGGGGGATTCCGAATGATTAGCGTATTTAAGGCAGAGTGGCGCAAACTTCGTCGGCCTACTTTATTTCTCGGCACCATGCTGGCATCGGCTGGCTTAACTGGTTTGGTTACCTTTTTACTTTTCTGGTTAATTGATTCCCCACAAGGTAATTCTGATCGCGGCAACACGATTTCTCGTGAGATATTGCAATTGCCCAGTGGCTTAACTATTGGCTTTAGCAATGCAGCTGGGTTATTAGGAATCGTCGCCCTTTGTGTCTTTGCTGCGCAAACTGCTCAGGAATACACCTACGGAACTTTGCGAAATTTACTGGTACGCCAACCACGTCGTATGCAGTTGTTGCTTGGTAAATATGTATCAATGGCTTCATTCGCAATTGCAATGGTAATTCTGGCCGCAGTTGTCAGCATGTCACTAGCTTTTGGTCTATCGGGGAAAGCAAAAGTAGCAACGGATGCCTGGGTAACTTCTGATGCGCTACACGAATTGGCCAAAACTTTTGGAAATGTTCTCTTATCGGTGATCGCATTCGGCACCGTGGGAATGATTTTAGGGCTGCTACTTCGCTCTCCAATCAGCGCTATCTCTCTGGGAGTTATCTGGTTATTGATTGTGGAAAATATTCTCATTGCAGTTAAATCAAGTTTAGGAAATTGGATGCCTGGGAATTTGATGTCCACAATCGCAGTTGGTGGCACAGCGGATGTTTCTTATACCCACTCAGTAACAACGGTTGCAATTTATTTAGTGGCTAGTACTGCGATTGTGATGACACTGTTCAAACAACGTGACGTATCTAATTAAATAGATAATGACACGTCGGCGCTTCTAACTCATTTCCAAGGTGCCCCATTTATCCTAGGAGCATGTCGAAGCGGTTCATTGCGCTCGCAGTCGCGCTTACTTTTCTAGGTAGTAGCACGGCTGTTTATGCCGCCAGCCCAAAACCAACTTTGGCGCAGATTGAAGCTGCTAAAAAAGCCGAAGCAGCGAAGAAGGCAGCGGCAGCGGCAGCGGCTAAAAAATTAGCAGCTGCCAATATGACGTTGAAGGCTCTCACTGTGAAAGCCAATGAAGCGTTAGCTCTTTATGTAAAAGCAAAAGCTGAATTAGCCAAGGCCACTGCAGATGCAAATGCCGCAGCGGAGTATGCTCGTAAGACCGCTACGGAAGTTGCTAGTGCGCATCGAACAATTGGAAAATTGGCCGTAAATGCTTACATTATGGGTGGCACGTTCAGTGATATCGAACCGCTCTTAAGTGCCAACGGCCCCCAAGATCTAATTGATCGAATAACAATTTTGCAATCACTTGGTGATCAAAATACAAATGCGCTAGAGAGATTTAAAGCTGCCGAAGTTATTGCTCGAGCAGCAAAAGTCGTGGCAGATGCGGCTAAACTTAAACAGATTGCCGCAACCGAAAAAGTTGCTGCTGCCAAGAAAGTAGCTGACGATGCTAAAACGCTTCAGCAAAAGGAAGTGGATAAATTACGGGCAGTCCAAGATCAGTTGATTAAGGAATTAGCCAAAGCTAAAAATGTTCGAGTGACGTTAGAACAACAGCGTCAGTTAGCGTTACTAGAAGAAGCCCAAGCCGGACAAGCGGCGCAAACTCCGGGGCAATCAAAAGTATGGCCAGATCTTGGCTTCAAGGGCCGTTCAACTATTCGAACTACTCAAGCCCAACGAGATGTGGCTGTGGCTTTTGCCAAGAAGCAAGTTCTAGCGCGCAAGCCATATATTTGGGGCGCCGAAGGACCTAACTCCTTTGATTGTTCAGGCTTAGTTTTCGCCGCATATAAATCTGCTGGCTTAGGTTGGCCCAACTGGGATCGCTTGAACTCAGCACTTTATGCGGGTTACACCAAGCACGTAACAATTAGTGAACTAGTGCCAGGCGATCTCTTGTTCTACTCGTTCAAGGGAACCATCTCAAGCATTCACCACATCACGATTTACGCTGGAAATGGCATGATGTGGGAAGCTAACTCAACGAAAAAGGGCTTGATTTACTCAAATATTTATAGCATTAAGGGCTTAATGCCATTTGGTGGTCGGGTCTAGTCTTAACCCTGTGAGCACAAACCCAGCAACGGTAGCTATTCGAAGTGCTGTGCGTGAGTGCCTATCTAGTTGCAGCGCAGGCGACACAGTTCTAGTTGCGGTCTCTGGTGGCGCTGATTCTTTGGCGCTGGCGGCCGCGCTTGTTCCAGAATCAAAAAATTTATTAGTTAAATTAGTGGGCGTAACTATTGATCATCAACTACAGAAAAGTTCTGGTGATCAAGCTAAAAAAGTTCTTGCGCAGCTTTCGGAATTAGGAATCGAACAAGTTGAAATTGTTAAAGTTGAGGTTGAACTTGTTGATGGCTTGGAAGCATCGGCTCGTCGAGCTCGCTACGCCGCACTCAATTCAGCCGCTGAAAAATATAGTGCGAAATTAATTTTCCTTGGCCATACTCTGAATGATCAAGCCGAAAGTGTTTTACTAGGATTGGCCCGCGGATCAGGTGCGCGATCACTTTCTGGAATGGCGCGATGTACTGGCAAATATTGCCGGCCACTTTTGGAAATCTCTCGCTCGGAAACGTTAGCTGCTTGTGCCGAAAATAATTTAACTCCTTGGATTGACCCACACAATTCAGATTCGCAGTTTGCTCGAGTTCGCGTGCGCACCGATGCACTTCCAAAATTAGAAGAAAGTATTGGCCCTGGAATTACTCAAGCACTTGCGCGCAGTGCCGATCTGTTGCGCGATGATGCAGATGCGCTCGATGGGTGGGCAACGCAAGTTGCAGCTGAGCTCGATCTAGCTGATCTCGAGATTACTCTTTTGGCCGAGCTTCCTAAGGCAGTCCGCACTCGCCTCTTGCGCAAGGCAATTTATGCTGCAGGAGCTCCAATGGGCTCAATTACCGCCGATCACGTGGCATCCATTGAGGCCTTTGTCACCTCTTGGCACGGGCAAGGTGCTTGTAGCCTCCCGGGTGGTGTGAAGGTTTGCCGAATTTCGGGCAGACTTTCGCTCCTGTCCCGCTAATTTAAGTAAGCCCGGCATATCAATGAAGGAGCATCGTGGATTTATCAGTAATTGAAAGCGATATCGAGCGCGTAATAGTCAGCGAAGTAGATCTGCAGGCACGCGTTAAAGAATTGGCAGCGCAAGTCGATGCTGATTACGCAGGTCGCGATCTTCTACTAGTTGGTGTTTTAAAAGGCGCAGTTATGGCGATGGCTGATTTAACTCGCGCGATGCAGCGTCATTTGGAAATGGATTGGATGGCGGTTTCTTCTTATGGCTCTGGTACAAAATCAAGTGGCGTAGTTCGAATTTTAAAAGATCTCGATCGCGACATTACCGGCCGAAATGTTTTGATTGTCGAAGATATTGTTGACTCAGGTTTAACGCTTTCATGGTTAAAGTCGAATCTCGAATCACGAGGCGCGGCCAGTGTTAATATCTTGGCAATTCTGCGTAAGCCAGAGGCGGCAAAAGTTGAAGTGCCGGTGAAGTATGTGGGTTTTGATATTCCAACTGATTTCGTAGTTGGTTACGGACTCGATTTTGATGAGAAGTATCGCAACTTGCCATTTATCGGTGTGCTCGCAAAGCACATGTACGAATAGAAGCAATATGACTGAAGAAATTAAAAAAGAAAAGAAAAAGAAAGTAGTCAAGACCGTT
>CAXNJS010000032.1:0-13047 GCA_964202795.1 Candidatus Planktophila sp. | reverse complement strand
TTGCTTCATCGCTGTCACGGTTAAACCGCGATACTCGGTTAGCACAGTTGCATTAGCGGTACGGAAATCTTCCGTTAGCTCAGCAACTGCTGCTGCTTTATCTGGGCGAGCCATAAGGTTCACCTTTCCTGTTTCATTGGCGACCTAGGGCAATAAAAAAATCCGTAACGCGTAGACGCGCACGGATTTACGTGAACACCTAGGCGGGTATGAGATTTCCTCATTTATTAGATCTACTTTGCAGAAGATCTAGACCTGCGGTCTTTGGTTATGGGGCAACTCTAAAGTGAGCGTGCGGGTGGGGTCAAATTGAGCCTGATCGGCGGGTTCAGTCCAGCGTTGCTGTGGGAGAATTACCGCATGGCCACCACCCCGAAGAAGCACAAGCATGTTGAAATTCGGGAAAAGCTACAGAATAAATTCGCCCGCCTAAAGCCAAATTCTCAGATTCAATCTGCTCGCGAATTAGCCGCTTTCTACGAAGTATCAACCATGACTATTCGCCAAGCGCTCGCGGCTCTGCAAGCCGATGGCTTGATCTACACAATTCCTGGTTCTGGTACCTACGTTGCTGGCGAGAAGTTGTCCAAGAAATTTGTCTTTATCTCTTTTTCTGAAGAAATTCGCGAGAAGGGTATGAAACCAACTTCGAGAATTCTTAAGGCTGAAAAAGTTGCCGTGACCAATAAGAAATTAGCTGAAACATTGCAGATCCAAGTTGGCGAATTCGCTTATCGCATCTTGCGAGTGCGTTCAGCCGATGGCGTGCCATTGGCTCTGGAAGATACTCATATTCCATGTGATAACGCTCCTGGCTTACTTGATCAAGATTTAAAAGGTTCGCTATATGAAATCTTTAAAGATGTTTACGAACGCCCAGTAGTTCGCGCTGATTCTGTTGTCTCACCCATGATCTTAGATAAAGAACAAGCTACTGTTTTGAAAGCACCGGTTCATACTCCATCGCTATCATTTAGCTTAACCGCCTTTGATTTACGTGGACGCACTATGGAACATTGCATTTCAATTAAGCGCGGAGATAAGTACGACTTCAAATTCAGTATTCAGGCCTAACCTAAAACTTCAACAAACCCTTTAGTAAGTAGAAAGGGATTTGTAATCGCAGTTCCAATACAAACTGACCAGGCGCCAGCATCAAAGGCAGCTTTCATATGTTCTGGGCGGCTAAAGCCACCTTCAGCTAAAACTGGAATATTTACTTTATTAACGATTTCTTCAACTAATTTAATATTTGGTAGAGCCGGAGCAGGTTTATCGGTGTAACCAGAGAGAGTCGTAGCAATTGCATCGCAACCCAGTGACTCAGCAATAATCGCAGCTTCTAGAGAATCAACATCAGCCAAAATCGCTATCTTGGTGTTGCGGCGTATTTCCATCAAGAAATCTGCGAACGAGAGGCCATCTGGACGCAATCTGCCAGTTGCATCGATTGCGGCAATTGTGGCGCCAGCATTTTCAAGAGCTAAAACATCTTCAGAAATTGGCGTGATGTGAATTGGGGTGGTTGTTAAATAGCGCTTAACTAAACCTATGATTTGAACGTTAACTACTTTTGCAATTGCCGCTACGTTGGCTACACCTTGAGCTCGAATACCAATTGCGCCAGCCTCTAAAACTGTTTGCGCTTGTGCCGCAATAAAGTCAGGGCGGTCAATCGCAGTTCCATCTGGAGCTTGGCAAGAAACAATCAAGCCGCCTTTTATAGATACGAATTGGGAAATACGCTCATTGCTAGTTACAGAAATGCTGCTCATGAGTCTCCCCTTTCACTTTCCAGATTTGAACCTTATCACAAATTTACCTAACTGGTCTAGAGCGGTTGACTACCGTAATAGATCGCCTATAAATGACACCATTTAAATAGCGGATCAACACCGGCTGGATATAACTCAGCTGCTAATGGGGCTCCCACTAGGTGATCACTTTTCGCAGTAACAAAATTGCATTGCATAAGTGAACTGATTGATTGTTTTATTAGATCCACATAAGTCTGATTGCGAGTCGGGCCACCCATGATGCAAACGTTTGGAATTTCAGCATCGCCCTGGCTCACTTTCCGCCAAACACCTAGCACAGTCTTTCCTAGATAATCTGCACCTGCATTAAGAATCTCAATCGCATTGACAACACCGGCCTCGGCTCCTGCAGTAACTGTTTTCGTGGCGTTTATGCAAAGCGTTGCAGCCTCAACACCATTTTTACTTTCTAGCTTTTCATGTTCCTGTAGCTCAGATTGCAATAGTTCAACTAAATCTGTCGCATTATCTCGGCCATCTAAAGTCGCAATAGCTCTTCGCATCGCAGTTTGGCCAACCCAGAATCCGCCACCTAAATCACCAAAGATTGAACCTTTGCCATCGGCATGGCCAAACTTTCCAGCACTTGAAGAGATGGCAACGACGCCACCGCCCAAAGTTAAAACTACGCCACTTTGGTTTCCAAGAGCACCGATAAAGGCAGCAATTCCATCATCCATAACTGCTACATGTTTTGAATTAAAATACTTTTGGCAGAGTTCACCAATTACTTGCTCGCCACTAACAACGCCATATAACCCAGTCAAACTTAGGTATACCGTTTCAAAATCTTGGTGAGGAACTTCTTTAAAAATAAGCTCTAGCGTTTCAAGCACTGTGGCAGAAGCGGTCTTTGCAATACTCAAAGAAGTTATCTCTTCACCAATCTTGATCCGAGCACCAGATTGCCCAAGATCTACAATTAAATTTTTATCCATAATCTATTTCACCAGCAATCCGGAAGAAGTGGAAATTCGCTGTATAACTTCACCACTTATTCTGCTGGAATCTTTCTTATATCCATGCCAGGCAAACCTAATATTTGTATAGCCCTCAGCTACTTCTTGCTCTTCGACGATCTTGCGGACATCCATAAAAAGCAGCTTTTCTCCAGGATTGATAACCGCTGAATTCATCGCTAAACCATCACAAGTATTTGATACTTCAACATTACTCAGTGGCTCCGTTCCCAGGTTTGCGATGCGACCGCTAAAACGAAGCTCATCTCCTGCATGTAATCCTGCTGTAACTGGTCCTAGTAATTGATCTAATTCAGCTCTATTAAATATTGGTTCGCCACCCGTGCTTCCACCAGCCTTGCCAACTTCTTTTTTCACATATGTATCCCAAACTGACATATCTGCCGGAGGCACTTTCTTTATGTCTGTTCTTTTTGGTATCACATCAATACTGGCTCGAGCCGGAAGCACAAAGCGGAATGCAATCGTAAATTCAATTCCATTTTCATCACATTCTTTTCTTATCAAAGAATCAGTGCTTTTAAAATCTGTTAATGAAATGTGAGCAAAGACCATCTCTGTGTAACCGTTACGTTCAAAAAGGACTCCAATATTTCCATCAGCTAGCTCACAAGATGTTGAATAAGCAGAACTGCCCGCCTCTAATTGAACTGCTTCGGGCCAAGTTTTACCACCATCGCGCGACCGCTTAACAACTGTTCGACGACGTAAATCGCTGTCATGGTTGTGAGTACAGATGACATCACCATTAGATAGGAGTGCAAGAGATCCATTATCACTTGGATCAGGTAAAGCTAAGTCAGCTCCAAGTGAAGAAAGTGTTTGCCCACCATCATGTGATCGCGCAGTTAAGCGATTTGGCCGACACCGAGAATGAATAAGTAGAGAACCATCATTGAGCGAAACTATCGCTGATTCATTTCCGCCAGGAATTTCAGCACCTAACCGCCAAGTAATTCCATGATCATCACTAAACCCAATTACGCCTAAGAGTTCATTTCCTCTACGTAAAACAAAGGAGTTCAGCAGTCTTCCTGCATAAGGACCTACCGAAACTCGATGGCCAGTCCCAGATGAAGCGAAAATCCCTGGTGTAATCGCATCTTTAACTTGCTGCGTAATAACCTCATGTGTCCAAGTTAGGCCATCATCATCAGAGATTGATCGAGCAATATGGACAATATTTGGGTCAGCTGGATCTGTCCCTAAAGTACTTTCGAAGAAACTTGCTAGCTCTGATTTTTGCGAGAGAACTATGATTCGACCCAGCTCACCGACTGACGGATCAATGATGATACTGGCATCACCAAAACCAGTTATTCCTTCACCACTTAAGAAAACTTCTTGCTCTGACCACGTGATTCCATTGTCATCACTAATTCGCATGACTAAATCAACTGGGCCAGGCAAATCATCAAGATCTGGTCGGCCATCATAAATTGCGATCACTCGACCAGTCTTGGTGGCAGCCAAAGCAGGAATTCGATATTGTCGATATCCACCTTCGCCACGTTTCGCTAAGACTTTATAATTCATTACAGAATGATTCTCTCTGACGAACTTACTTCAGCAACCCTGCTTTCATCAGGAACGGCTTAATCTTCTCTATCTCATCTTCGTTTAGAGGTAGGTACGGTGGCGCCATTAAGGCATCATCAATAATGCCAAGAAGTTTCAGCGATGCTTTAAATGCGCCGAGCGCAGATGAGGCAACGCTCATACGATGAGCCCCAACAAAGATCAGATCAAACATTTGAATAAGTCGATCTTGTTCGGATTGGGCAGCTGCAAAATCTCCGCGCTTCACAGCATCATAGATGCGTACATAACCCGCTGGATCGACATTTCCAATGCCCGGAACAACTCCATCTGCGCCGAAAGCCAAGGCAGAGTCCACAGTGAGTTCTGATCCAGTCATCACCACAAAATTTTTGAGCTTTCGCTCTCTTTTACCAATTACGAGTGAACGAATACCCGCATCATTTCCAGAAGAATCTTTGACGCCTGAAATCACACCTTCTGCTCCAAGCCGAAGCATCATCTCTGCATCGAGCTTGACTCCGTTAACTGCAACGGGAATGTCATAAGCGTAAAGGTGGAGATCACCGCAAGCTTCTTTAATGAGGCGGAAATGCTTTTCAATTTCTGCTGGGTGGGTGCGGGTAAAGAACGGAGCTGTAACAACGATTCCTTCGACCCCAGCAGCTTTTGCACGTTTGACGTGCTCATTGATGCGTAGTGGAGTCATATCTATTACACCTGCCACAACGGGAACTTGGCCTTTCACTTCATCCATGGTGATGCGAAGAACTTCATCGCGATTTCTATCTGTTAAGAATGCAACTTCAGAGGTCGAACCCAAAGCAAAGAGACCATGTACCCCTCCTGCGAGAAGATGCCGAATCAGGCTTCGGAGTGACTTTTCATCAATCCCGTAATCTGAAGTAAAAGGAGTGCTAACGGGAGGTACAACGCCGCCTAGTAATCTCATTTCCTTTGATGTACTCATTCTTTTCTCCTTTTAAGTTTTCTATCGGAATCTTTTGTGGGAATTATCTGTCTTGATGCCAAAAACACTTGCACTTTTTAGGCGAAGTTCTACATAGATAGTCTTATTTTTTAGCGCGTCATTTTGAACCGAAAGTGATAAATCGTGCCAGTCACTATTAGCATCGAGAGTTTGAAATTCTTGATCAGCATCCTGCTCAATATCACTCGTTACTAATCTCCACGAAAGTGAATCGCCTTTTGGAATTTCAGCCAGGAGTGA
The DNA here is from genome assembly GCA_964202795.1 of Candidatus Planktophila sp. Taxonomy (GTDB): domain Bacteria; phylum Actinomycetota; class Actinomycetes; order Nanopelagicales; family Nanopelagicaceae; genus Planktophila. The sequence goes on along the minus strand of CAXNJS010000032.1, from coordinate 7,480 downwards.
AAAATCATCGTGAACAAAGTGAAATGGACCTAAAAGAAGTCTGCCGTATTCGGCATCCTTTACTTTTCGATACCCAGCGAGTTTGTCAAGGTCAATGCGCGCTCGTCCGAGAGAAGTCTCGCGAAAACCAGTATGGCGCCCATTGCCACCGAAGTAATAGATCCAACTTTCATTATCAATTGTGATTGGCACTGATGCGTAAATACACCCAGCATCAAATTCTGAATCTGGATAGGTACCTTTGCCACGTTCGATTAGTGGTTGTCCTTGATTAATCCAACTCCAGCTATCAAGGTCATAAGCAGTGGCAAGTTCACAATCGACTAAGTCAAAGTCAGGGGCGTTTCTATCTCCTTCGTGATAGAGAGATGCAAATCCGATGTAATGCTCGCGATGGCGAAAAATTGGCATGGAATAAATCTGGTTGAAGGGTGGAGTTCCTTTAAGGATATCCACTTCTCTATGCCATGTTTCGAAGTCCTGACTTGAGTACGTAACTGCGACTCGAGCGCCATCGCGCCACTCCCGCGTAGTCATGATGTAATTCCCTGTTTTTGGATCTTTCATGGGAGCGTTATGTGAGTCAGCACGGGGATTTTCACCATTCCATTGATGCGGTTTGGTAAAGTGAATTCCATCATTAGAATATGCAACTGCCATATAGGGATTGTCAGAATCATCCATGCGTGTAACCATTTTATAGCGCTTGTTGAGATCCGTTTCATCCTCGTCTAGCAAAATTCCAGCCCCATGGGCACGCACGATTAAGAGATTATTTGCCGTACTTCCTTCAAAATCGACAATCCCGAGTTCTGGCTTAATCCAATGTATTCCATCTTGGGATTCTGCAACTGCAAGTGCTTCTTTTCGTTTTGAGGATGGTCGATAAAGAGAGTTCTTGCGCGCTTCTAATGGTGTTGACGTCGCCGACTCGTCAACAATAAAGAGCGTGTAATAGAGGCGATAAAGATTAGAAGAAGGGTCTAAAATTATTGTGGGATAGCCGTTATCAATTCTTGCATCCCATTGTTTCGAAGGCTTACTAAAATACTCTTCACCAAAGAAAACACCATTTTTAGTATCTTTCTCAGCAATGTTTGTAAAAGACTCAACACCGGTGCTCTGGTGGTGTCTAACAATCCCAGCATCAAGCAGTAGATATGTAGTCATTTTTCCCTCCTTAAGAAGAAAAGTTCTGGATAGATGGGACATCTTCGAGGAAACACGCAACCTGATGGCCAGGAACTCCATTCTTGGATAGACGTAAAACAGGTTTTTCGACCCTGCACTTATCCATAACAAAGGGGCAACGGGTAGAAAATGGGCAGCCAGCTGGAGCATCGATCGGACTAGGCACTTCGCCTTGAAGTGTGATTCTTTCCCTCTTCTGACTATTCATTGCAGGAACAGAGGCCATGAGGGCGATGGTGTAAGGATGTTCGGCCCCTTCGGGCAGAGCTTGAGCAGGAAGAATTTCCATAACAGAGCCTAAATACATCACCACAATCCGATGGCCGACATATCGTGCAACGGCAACATCGTGTGTAATGAATATGAAAGAGAGTCCAGTTTCTCCTTGAATCTCACGTAATAAGTTAACGATCTGGGCTTGAATAGATACATCCAGCGCCGAAATAATCTCATCGGCGATGATCAATTCTGGTTTTGTTGCCAAACAGCGAGCAATGGATAGTCGCTGGCGCTGGCCACCAGAGAATTCATGGGGATAACGCTGGAGATATTGGGTACTCATATTCACCATCTCCATTGCAGCATAAATGCGATTGTGGCGTTCTTCTGGTTCACGAATTCCTTGAACTTGTAGAACTTCATCCATTGCAACACCAACTCTTTGGCGAGGATTGAAAGAGGTGTATGGATCCTGGAAGATCATCTGTACACGTTTACGGAATTTGAGTTCTTCATCTCCCTTAATCTTTGTGACATCTTGTAGGCCATTCCCAAAATCAAAAGAGAGCTCACCTGATGTAGGCTTTTGTAAAAGCGATAAGACGCGTCCAAGTGTTGTCTTTCCACAACCAGATTCACCAATAACAGAGATTGTTTCTCCGCGATAAATGTCAAGGTCGACGCTATCAAGTGCGCGGACATGTCCAATCGTTCGTCGCAAGACGCCACCAGTAACGGGAAAGAGCTTTTCAATGTTTCGTGCGCTATAGAGTGGCGCTACATTATTCGACATTTGACCCTGCTCTACTCATTTGTGGAAGATTTCCCGCATCATCAAGTTGTATACAACGAACATCATGCCCATCACTTAACGTACGTAATGGAATTATTCCGGTGAGACACTTATCTGCTACATAAGGGCAACGACCTGCGAATTCACAACCATTTGTGACATCAGCTGGTGAAGGGGTTTGACCTTGAACAGTGCTGAGTTCGACAGCGATATCGGAAGTCAGCGATGGAACACTTTCGAGAAGTGCACGCGTATAGGGATGTTTAGGGGATTTCAGAACCTGATCAACACGGCCATACTCAACAATTCGTCCCAAATACATCACCGCAACATGATCTGCGACCTCAGAGACAAGCGCCATGTTGTGCGTAATGAGAATAAAGGTTTTACCTTCAGCGCTCTGTAACTCTTTCAGAAGAGTCATAATTTGAGCTTGAATCGTGACATCGAGAGCTGTCGTTGGTTCATCCGCAATGACCAGATCTGGTTCACAGATAGTTGCTATTGCAATCATCACGCGCTGGCGCATTCCACCTGAAAACTCATGGGGATAAGCATCATATCGACGAACAGGATCTGGAATTCCTAACTTTTTAAACATTTCTATGACGCGCTCTTTGATTTCCTTTTTCGAGAGATCAGTGTGCTGGGAAAGGCTTTCTCCAACTTGTCGGCCAACCTTATGTGCAGGATTAAGCGATGAGAGGTTATCTTGAAAAATCATGCCGATCTTTCCGCCACGAATGGAACGCATCTGCTTTCCAAATTTTTCTAAAGTATTTACTTCCACAACTTCGGAACCAGAATTAAAGTAAACATTTCCTGAACTAACTCCTCCATTATCTGGCAAGAGTTGAATAATGGATTGTGCGGTAACAGATTTACCACATCCTGACTCGCCAACAATACAAAGAAATGAGCCTCGAGGAACCGTGAGCGAAACATCACGCAAGATATGGAGAGAGCCATCTTGAACATCAAACTTCACGTTGACATCATGAAGTTCTAGAATTGAGTCAGGAGATTTTAAGTTCACGATTGTGCTCCCTTCTTTTTAAAGAGATTCAATAGCCGGGATGCTTTTGCAACAAGAGTGCGCTGCCGGGGATCAAGCACATCTCGAAGCGCATCGCCAATGTAGTTAACAGCAAATACAAAAATCATAATAGAAAGGGCAGGGAAGACCCATAGCCACCAGTACTGATCTACAACTGAAGGTTCACGAGCAGCAGCAAGGAGATTTCCCCACGTTGGCGTTGTCATGGAAACACCCAAGCCTAAGAATGAGAGCCCCGCTTCTGCGATGATGTAAATAGCGGTATTGGTCGTAAATGCAACAACAATTGGGCTGAGGGTATTAGGAAGTAAGTGGCGAAAGATGATGCGCTTCTTGGAAAAGCCAAAGGCGCGATCTGCCTCGACAAATGCTTCTTCACGTAAAGAGAAAAATTCGCCACGAACTAATCGAAAGGTAGTCATCCAACCGCTGACCGCAAAAATAAATATGACGTTATTGATTCCCTTTCCTAAAAGTGAGCCAATGATCAACACGAGGATCAGTTGAGGAAAAGTCATAAATATTTCGGAAATACGCATCATCAGAGTGTCGAATTTGCCGCCTAAATATCCTGCAATCGAACCAAAGAAAGTTCCGATAATAGTTGCCAGTAGAGAGGAGATAACTCCGACATAGATTGAGGCACGGGCTCCAAAGAGAACACGACTAAAGACATCTCGTCCAAGCTGATCCGTACCCATTATGTGCGACCAACTTGGAGACAAGCGAGATGCCATGGGGTCAAATTTCACAGGATCATGTCCAGAAATTTGAACTGCAAAAATTGCAGAGAGAATCATTAGCGCAATGATGGATAAGCCAAGAATCCCAAGTCGATGTTGGAAGAAACTTCTGAAAAAAAGTTGGAGCGTGCTTGGTTCGCGTTTTTGATATTGACTTTTCTTTGACATCATGAGGATACCCCCAAACGAACCCGAGGGTCGAGAATAGATTTAACGATGTCGACAAGAACGCTCGCTACCAAAATCGCTACTGCAATCAACATACTGATCACCATGATGACAGGGAAATCTGATGTTGTAACAGCGCTGACAATTGTGGTACCGATTCCTGGCCAAACAAAAACACTTTCTATGAGGACTGAGCCACCAATGAGAAGTGGTAAGCGGAAAGCTAAAAGCACCATGACCGGGCCTAAGGAATTTCTAAAAACATGACTCCAGAGAACTTGTTTCTCGGAGATTCCTTTACTCCGAGCTGTTTTTACGAAATCTTTATTGAGAGTGTCCTGTACCGAATTTCGCGTATAGAGAATGAGCACTGCGAGCATGGCAATGGTGAGAGTTGCAACCGGCAGAATTAAGTGGGGAAGCCGATCTGGGAAAGTTATATTCTCTGGTGAAAGCCGTTGCCCGGTTGGGAGCCACTGTAATCGGTAAGCAAAAAAATTAAGGAGAGCTAATCCAATAAAGAAATCGGGGACTGCAATTCCGATGACCGAAAGAACTCGGGAAACTTTATCTGCAAAACCACCGCGGTGAGCTCCTGCAAAGAGACCGATGGTAAGTGCCAGAATTGTGGAGAGAATCAAAGCTGATAAAACTAACTCAAGAGTTGCTGGCAGACGTTGGGCCAAAATATCTGAAATCTTAAGACCAGTTTGAATGCTATATCCGAAATCCCCAGTCGCCATGTGTTGTAGCCAATGGAAATACTGAACGAAGAGATTGTCGTTAAAACCTAGACTTTCACGGAGTTGAGCTAAATTTTCAGGATTTGTAGTCGCGTCCGGTGGGATCAACGAATTAATCGGATCCACTGGCGAAAGACGAGATGCGAAGAAAATAATGGCAGTAACGCCAAAGATCATTGGAATTAATGTTCCAATGCGGCGGATAATGTAGGAAATCACAAAATTGACTTTCTATCTATTAAGGAAAAAAATGAAACTACTTCTATAAAAAGTGCAAAGGGCCGAGATTTACTCGGCCCTTTGCATCCCTTTTTAACGCGCTACCCAGTTTTGGATGCTGTTGTCATACATGTAAAGAGGATTACCAAAAGCCGATGGCAGTCCGGAAATTCTCTTTGACACATAGACAGTTTGCTTGATGAGATAAAGAGGCATCTTTAGAAGCGTCTTCTGCTCAAGCGCCTGAAGACCTGCAAGTGACTTTCCGGTTGCTCTGAGAGTAGTTGATTGAGCTAACGCTGACGTCAACTTAGCAAATTCAGGTTGATCACCAATAATCTTTCCGAAAGTTGCAGTCGCAGAATATTCACCGTACCACTCACCAACACTAAACGCAGACAGGCCCTTTAGGGCTAAGTCGTAATTTCTTGTTGTATACAGCTCAGTTGTTGCGTCACCTTGGAATTTCAAGACATCGACCTTTAGTCCAAGGTCAATTAACTGTTGAGCGACAGCTGTCATAAAATTCACTGATGTTTGATCCGCGTTGTAATAACGAAGACGGATAGTCTTGGAATAATCGAAGTTTGCTTCCTTCAATAGCGCTTTTGCCTTTGCCGGATCAAACTTGTATACAGGGATCTTGGCATCATGAGACGGTTGACCTGATGGAACACCGCTATTGATTACAGCTCCGCTTGAATTTGGATAAAGAGTTTTCACCAAGTTCTTCCAATCGACACCATACTGAAGTGCCTGGCGAGACTTAACGTTTGCAAAAGCAGCATCTGTCTGAGTCAAATTGTAGACAAAGTAACGGTAGAAGAGAATCTTGGTTGGATTCGCCTTAAATGTAGGTACTGCGAGCATGGACCGCGCGACTTCTGGATCGTTACTAACGAAGTAGTCGATCTTTCCAGAGCGTGCATCAGATACTGGGTTGGATGTGGAAATTACGTTGATTCCAGTGATCTTTGGTGCAGTACCTTCGTAGTTTGTGTTTTGAACCAAAGAGATAAAGTTTCCTGGGCTAAGTGTTCCGACTTTGAATGGTCCAGATGTCACGGGATTCTTCCAGAAGGCATTTGTATTTAAAGTTACAGGGTCTGCCTTATCAAGTGAGTGCTTTGGTAAAATCACAAACTGGGCGAGGATTGGCAGGAAGATACCTTGCGGAGCAATTAGCTTGAAGGTAACTGTGTTTCCACTTGCGGAAAGTCCGCTCATATTTGTGGTTGTTTTTGCAGAGACATCTGCCCCACCAACAATCTGTTTAAAGGCATTGACGTAGTTTGCATTAACTGCAGCACCGCGTAGTGCAGTGTTTATTGACCATACAACGTCTTCACCAGTGATTGGCTCTCCATCGGACCACTTTAAGCCCGACTTCACCGTAACAGTAAGAGTCTTTTCATCTTTGCTTAATTTATAGCTCTCAGCGATATCTGGCTTTACTTTCATCAAGGTTGCATCCGAACGGAAGAGCGCACGGAACATAACGATTTGCTGAAGTGATCCTGAGTTAAACCAAGGATTTGCGATTTGCTGTGTTCCGACACCACCAGCTTGTGAATCAGCAACCGTGATGACGTTTGGCGTTTCAGCCGATGCAGGTAAAGACATACCGGTGACCACAAGGGCTGCACCAATGATGACCGCGCCAAGTTTTCTTGACCAAGGCTTCATATTATCTCTCTCTCTCTATAACTGTTGTTGTAAATTAAGTTACGGTAGCGGTCTGCTACGCAGGGCAACCGATCTAGACCAGTTTAAATGAACTCTAGTGAGGCCGCCCTTGGGCGTCAACTACATCCGGAGTTGATGCAGATAACGCTTTCATTTCGATATCCAGGGGTAAACCTCGTTAAGCCTTATCTCGCTATTCTTTCCTGGCTGGAAAGCTCAACGAATTGTTGTAATTTTGGTAAAGGTTAAGGTCATTCAAGCCTAATTAAGGTACTTTTTTATATCGAATAGTGGTACTTTTTTGCAGAGATTCTTGCTTATGCGAGATCTCAGAATGTTATGGGAGGGGCAAAATCGTGCCAAAACGGATATCAAGTCTGAATCGGGCGCAGAATCAAGAAGTTACGCTGGAAATTTTGCCGGTAAATGTCTTCCAATCGTTTCGAAGTTTTATGCATGACTACCCAGCTCCTGGTGCCAGGTACTGCTTTCATACCGAATATGAAATTCACCTAATTCGCAAAGGCTCAGGGCATTACAAAATTGGAGATCAAGTCGGCAAATTCAAAGCTGGTCAAGTATCAATTATCGGCTCTCGTGTTCCCCATGACTGGGTTAGTGACCTAAGGCAAGATCAAGTGATTCGTGATCGCGATGTAGT
>CAXNJS010000031.1:0-13595 GCA_964202795.1 Candidatus Planktophila sp. | reverse complement strand
GTGAATTATCGATCAATGATTGTGCTGAGTTCCTAAAGCAGATTGAACTAAATAAGCGCGAAGCCCAGATTGCCGAACGCGTAATGAAGGAAGTTAATGCACGGTTAGGCTTCTTGCTAGATGTTGGCCTGGACTACTTATCCCTTGCCCGCCCTGCAGCGACGCTTTCCGGCGGTGAGGCACAACGCATTCGCTTAGCAACTCAGATTGGCTCTGGCCTAGTTGGAGTTCTCTATGTATTAGACGAACCATCAATTGGTTTGCACCAGCGCGATAATGTGCGCTTAATTGAGACTCTAACTCGACTGCGCGATCTGGGAAATACTTTGATTGTGGTTGAGCACGATGAAGAAACTATTCGCGCAGCTGACTGGGTGGTAGATATTGGTCCCGGTGCTGGCGAACACGGTGGACATATTGTAGTTTCCGGAAGCTATCAGGATTTAATTGATTCCCCAGATTCAATAACTGGTGCCTATCTTTCTGGGCGCAAAGCCATTGCAATTCCGAGTGAACGCAGGCCGGTTGATCCAAAGCGCAAGCTAACTATTAAAGGCGCTAAAGAGAATAATCTAAAGGATATCGAAGTTAGTGTGCCACTTGGGGTATTTGTATCTGTGACCGGCGTGAGTGGATCAGGTAAGTCAACGCTAATTAATGACATTCTTTACTCAACGCTAGCGAATAAGTTAAATGGCGCTCGTATCGTCCCTGGTCGTCACCGCACAATTACTGGTATTGATCTACTAGATAAAGTTGTGCACGTTGATCAATCACCAATTGGTCGCACACCTCGTTCTAATCCTGCTACTTACACCGGCGTCTTTGACAAAGTTCGAGCACTCTTTGCCGAAACAACAGAGGCTAAGGTGCGCGGTTATCAGCAAGGTCGATTTAGCTTTAACGTGAAGGGTGGCCGCTGCGAGAATTGTTCGGGCGATGGCACAATTACTATTGAGATGAACTTCTTACCTGATGTCTATGTGCCGTGCGAAATCTGTCATGGTGCGCGCTATAACCGCGAAACCCTTGAAGTTCATTACAAGGGTAAATCGATCTCGGAAGTATTAGATATGCCGATCGAAGTAGCGCACGCCTTCTTTGAATCTGTTCCAACTATCGCGCGATACCTAAAGACGTTATGTGATGTTGGTTTGGGTTATGTGCGCCTTGGCCAATCTGCACCAACCTTGTCAGGTGGCGAGGCGCAGCGGGTTAAGTTGGCAACAGAGCTGCAACGTCGCTCAACTGGGCGCACCATCTATGTTCTAGATGAGCCAACTACTGGTCTGCACTTTGAAGATGTAAATAAGTTATTAGGTGTGCTTAACCGCCTAGTTGATACCGGCAATACGGTGGTGGTAATTGAGCACAATCTCGATGTCATTAAGTCTTCGGACTGGGTGATTGATATGGGTCCAGAAGGTGGATTTCGTGGCGGCCTGCTGGTTGCTGAAGGAACCCCGGAAGAAGTTGCAAAGAATAAGGCGAGTTATACCGGTACCTTCTTGGCGGCAGTGTTGGCGAATAACCGAAAAGCTAAGCAGAAGAAATAACTGCAATGGCAGATCCACAGAGCTATCGGCCGAGTAATATTCCCGAGCATCCTGGTGTCTACCGCTTCTTTAACAAGGCGGATAAAGTTATTTATGTTGGAAAAGCCAAGAATCTTAAGAATCGACTGAGTAATTATTTTCAAGCTAATTTAGCCACTAAAACCAATCGTATGGTGCACGAAGCAGTGCGAGTTGACTGGACGATTGTTAGTACTGAACTTGAAGCACTTGCTCTGGAATTTAGTTGGATTAAGCAATTTCAGCCGAAATACAACGTGCAGTTCAAGGATGATAAGTCTTACCCATACTTAGCCATTTCGCTAAATGATGAATACCCAATGATCTTTATAACCCGCAAAGATAAGCGACCAGGTTTGAAATATTTTGGGCCTTATACAAATGCTTGGGCGTTACGTAATACCTTTGAAGTTTTGCTTAAAGTTTTTCCAGTCAGATCTTGTTCATCTTCCAATTTCAACCGGGCTCAGCGAAGTAAACGTCAATGTTTGTTGGGGGATATCGGTAAGTGTGCCGCTCCTTGTGTGGGTTGGATTTCGAAAGAAGATCACCAGAGTTTGGCTCAAAAGCTAAATGACTTTATGGAATCGGGTATGGAGAATCTCCTGCCAGCGCTGCACGAAGAGATGCAGCTGGCTTCAACGAATGAAGAGTTTGAACGGGCAGCTCGGCTGAGGGATCAAATTGAGTCCTTTGAAAAAGCGAAGAGATCTACGCAAGGCAATTTCTCAGATGACTTAGAGGGTGACTTCATTGCGCTATATCAAGATGGTTTTCATTCAGCCGGCTCAATTTTCTCAATGCAGCGAGGTTCAATTAAAGGTTCTCGTTCGTGGATTGTGGATCAAGAGATGGCGTTGGAAGGTGAAGATGTGTTTGCCTCACTTCTTTTCTCAATCTATGGAAATGGGTCGATCTCCATCCCGTGCAATATTTATCTCAATGCCCAACCTGAAAATCTTGCCGAACTTGAGCAATGGCTTAGTGGCGTTAGTGGTTCAAAGGTTGAGATAAAGGTGCCGCAGCGTGGCGATAAGTTCGAACTACTCGATACGGTGAAGCGAAATGCTCAATACTCACTCATCCAATATGTGAGCAAGCGCGCAACAGATGCTGCGGTATCGGGCAAGGCGTTGACTGAGATCGAAGAGATGTTGGGTCTTAAGCGCACTCCACTTCGAATTGAATGTTTTGATATCTCAAATATTTCAGGAACTTCAGTAGTGGCATCTATGGTGGTATTTGAAGATGGAATGCCAAAAAAGTCTGAGTATCGAAGATTCATAATTGACACCAGTGAAGGCTGGGATGACACCCGAGCAATGCACCAAGTAATCACTCGTAGGCTGAAACGAATGCTTGATGATCGAAGCGTTGATTTGGCGGAAGTTTCCGAAACTGGCGGACGCATAAGTAAGTTTGCTTACCCACCTGCATTAATTGTGGTCGATGGCGGCAAGCCACAGGTCAGTGCTGCGCAACGAGCACTGGGTGAATTAGGAATAACAGATATCGCACTTTGTGGTCTGGCGAAGCGGCTAGAAGAAGTTTGGCTACCTAATAATGCTGATCCACTAATTTTTCCACGCAATAGTGAAGGACTCTATTTGCTGCAGCGCATCCGCGACGAAGCCCATAGATTTGCTATTACTTTCCATCGCTCTAGGCGCTCTAAAGTCATGTTGGAATCTTTACTTGATGAGATTCCAGGGCTGGGAAGTGCGCGACGGACTGCGCTGCTTGATCGCTTTGGCTCAGTTACCGCGATTCGAAAAGCCGCAGTTAGTGAGTTAGCAACAACCCCTGGAATCGGTGAGAAATTGGCTGAAACTATTGCCCAGTCACTGGCTCAAATAGGCAAAGGTGAGCAGGTAAATATGACGACTGGTGAAATTACTGGTGCTTGACAGAGGAGGCAGGATAGAAACATGAAGCGCCACGAAATCTTGATTTTGACCGGCATGTCAGGTGCTGGTCGATCAACGGTTGCCCACTCCCTTGAAGACTTGGGCTGGTATGTCGTTGATAACTTGCCACCTTCATTGCTGCCCGCATTAGCCAAGCAGTCAAGTGATGGTGAGCTACCAGCTTTAGCAGTAGTGGTCGATGTGCGCGGTGGAAAATTCTTTGATGATTTAAATGCTGCTTTAGCGAATTTGAAGAACACTGGAGTCCAGTTCCGGTTACTTTTTCTAGATGCCTCAGATCAATCGCTAGTCGCTCGATTTGAAAGTACTCGTCGTCCGCATCCGCTGCAGGGTGGTGATCGCATCTCTGATGGAATTGATCGCGAACGGGCAAAGTTGCACGAACTTCGTGAAAGCGCCGATGTAGTGATTGATACGTCAAACTTAAATGTTCATCAACTAGCAAAACGCACAAGCGAGATTTTTGCCGAAGGAATGATCGAAGGCGTTCGTCTAAATATCTTGAGTTTTGGTTATAAGTATGGAATTCCAGTCGATGCTGATTTAGTTCTAGATTGCCGATTCATTCCTAATCCACATTGGGTGCCGGAGTTGCGTCCATTAACTGGGCTAGATAAAGCAGTCAGTGATCGAGTTTTTTCAAATGAAGGTGTTACAGAATTTGTAGGGAATTACGTCAAGTTAATTAGAGATATGTTGCCTGGCTTTATTCGCGAAGGTAAGAAATATTTAACGGTCGCTATCGGTTGCACTGGCGGCAAGCATCGCAGCGTTGCTATCTCAACTGAGATGGCAAAGCAATTAGGTCAAACGGGTTCAGAGTTAGCAATATTGGCACATGCAGTACATCGAGATCTCGGCCGCGAATGAGTTCAGCTCGAGTTGTTGCACTAGGCGGCGGACATGGCCTGGCGGCAACTCTTACTTCGTTGCGCGCCATCACGGATCAAATCACCGCGATAGTTACGGTTGCCGATAATGGTGGCTCAAGTGGTCGATTGCGCCAAGAATTTCCAATTTTTCCGCCCGGTGATCTACGTATGGCACTTGCTGCGTTATGCGCCGATGATGAATGGGGTCGTAGTTGGGCCGAGATCATGCAATACCGCTTTACTAGCGAAGGTCCACTCGATGGTCATGCCGTCGGAAATCTTTTACTAGCAGCACTCTGGGATCGAGATGAAGATCCAGTAGCAGGGTTAGATCGCGTTGGAGCTTTATTAAAAGTTGTAGGTCGAGTTTTACCAATGGCTGCAGTGCCACTTGATATCGAAGCAACATTTACTTCATCGATTGGACGAATTAATGTGCGCGGCCAAGCTGAAGTTGCAACTGCCAAAGGACAACTAGAATCGTTGCGATTACTTCCAGAAAATCCAGCGGCACGTAGCGAAGCACTTGCTGCAATAAGTAACGCTGAAGTAATCACGATGGGTCCTGGTTCCTGGATTTCAAGTGTGCTGCCACATTTGATGGTGCCAGCACAACGCGAAGCGATAATTAATTCAAAGGCGATTAAAGTTGTACTGTTAAATCTCGATGCAAATGTGCTGACTAGTGGCGATGAATACGCTGGCTATTCGGCTGAAGATCATCTGCACTTATTTCATAAATATGCTCCTGAACTAAAAGTCGACTATGTGATTGCTGACTCAGGTGTTGTAACCGATCGTTCATCTTTGAAAAAAATCGTGCAATCACTCGGTGGCTCGCTTATTTCAGCTGATTTATCGATGGGTCCAGGCAGTTCTGCCCATGATGTCCGAAAATTGACCCCAGTTTTGGCACACATCATCGAGCAAAGACTGGTTGGATAACGCCATGGCAATGACCGCATCGGTGAAGGATGAACTCACCAGACTCTCAATTACCAAGCCTTGCTGCCGCAAAGCAGAGGTTTCTTCGCTCCTACGTTTCGCAGGTGGTCTGCATATCGCCGCCGGCAAGATTGTGGTTGAAGTTGAATTAGATACCGCTCAAAGTGCCCGTCGTTTGCGTAAAGATATTGCCGATATCTACGGGCATGAATCAGACCTTGCAGTTCTATCTTCCAGCGGTATTCGTAAGGGTTCTCGTTACGTAGTTCGCGTTAATTCCGATGGTGATGCGCTAGCTCGCCAGACAGGTTTAGTTGATGCCAATGGTCGCCCGGTTCGTGGTTTGCCACCGCAAGTTGTTTCAGCTGCAATCTGTGATGCTGAAGCAGCTTGGCGTGGTGCATTTATCGCGCACGGTTCGCTAACTGAACCAGGTCGCTCATCTTCGTTAGAAATTACTTGCCCAGGACCTGAAGCAGCTCTTGCTCTTGTGGGTGCTGCGCGTCGATTAGGCATCGTGGCAAAAGCGCGCGAAGTGCGCGGGGTTGATCGGGTAGTGATTCGCGATGGTGATGCAATTGGGGTTTTGCTTACTCGGTTAGGTGCACACGAATCAGTACTGGCTTGGGAAGAACGACGAATGCGTCGCGAAGTTCGCGCTACTGCTAATCGGTTAGCTAATTTTGATGATGCCAACTTGCGCCGTTCTGCTCGTGCTGCTGTTGCCGCCTCTGCTCGAGTTGCTCGGGCCATGGAAATTTTGGGCCCCGAAATTCCAGATCATTTAAAGGAAGCTGGCGAACTTCGCATTCAACATGGTCAAGCCAGCCTGGAAGAATTAGGTTCACTGGCTGTTCCGCCAATGACCAAAGATGCAATTGCCGGTCGAATTCGTCGCTTATTGGCAATGGCAGATAAGCGTGCTTCAGATCTGGGAATTCCAGATACCGAGGCCGGACTTTCGCCAGATCTGCTTAATTAACTGAGTATTCATTTATCTGAGCGTGCCTGCGAGGGCTATCAGAGACTAAGCAACTTAGTAGTAGCAAACCTTTTTGATAGGGTTGGGTAGTACCCCAGCGCTGTGGTGAGTTAATAAATTTCTTCTGATCTGAAGAATTCACGCACTAGAAGCGAGGTTTACCGTGATTAATGTTGGAATCAATGGCTTTGGCCGCATCGGACGTAACTTTTTCCGCGCCGCACTGACTAATCCAAATATCAATATCGTCGGAATTAACGATCTAACCGACAATGCCACTCTGGCCCACCTTTTAAAGTATGACTCAATCTTGGGTCGCCTGGGTCTAGAAGTTACTCATACTGAAGACAGCATCACAGTTGGTGGTAAAACCATCAAAGTTTTTGCAGAGCGTGATCCAGCAAACCTTCCATGGGCCGCAGTTGGCGCAACCGTGGTTATTGAATCAACTGGTATTTTCACAAAGGCGGCCGATGCCGGAAAGCACATTACAGCCGGTGCTAAGAAAGTAATTATTTCAGCACCTGCAACTGATGAAGACATCACTATCGTGATGGGTGTTAACCACGAGAAATACGATGCGGCAAAGCACAACATTATTTCTAACGCATCATGCACAACTAACTGCTTAGCGCCAATGGCAAAGGTGCTAAATGACAACTGGGGCATTGTTAAGGGTCTAATGACCACAATCCATGCCTACACAAATGACCAAGTTATTTTGGACTTCCCTCATAAGGATCTTCGTCGTGCACGTGCGGCTGCAACAAACATGATCCCAACTTCAACTGGTGCTGCTAAGGCAATTGCTTTGGTACTACCAGAGTTAAAAGGCAAGCTCGATGGTTATGCAATGCGTGTTCCAGTTCCAACTGGTTCAGCAACTGACTTAACGGTTGAACTAGCAAAGGAAGCAACGGCCGCAGAAATCAATGCCGCGATGAAGGCAGCAGCTAATGGCGAACTTAAGGGTTACTTGACTTACACCGAAGATCCAATTGTTTCTTCAGATATCGTCACTGATCCGTCATCTTGTATTTTCGATTCCGGTCTGACAAAGGTAATTGGTAACCAAGTAAAAGTTGTTGGTTGGTATGACAACGAGTGGGGTTACTCAAACCGTCTAGTAGATCTAATTTCGTACGTAGGTAAGACTCTCTAAAACCTATGGCGCATCTGAAAGAGCTAGAAGTCAAAGGCAAGCGGGTATTCCTACGCTGTGATCTAAATGTCCCATTAAAAGATGGCGTCATTAAAGATGATGGTCGTATCCGAGCGTCGCTTCCTACGATTCAATATTTGTTAGATCAAGGCGCATCGCTCGTAATAGCGGCGCACCTTGGTCGACCAAAAGGCGAAGCAAAACCTGAACTATCGCTTGCTCCTGTAGCTGCGCGGTTAGGTGAATTGCTCGGGATGCCAATTAAATTTGCAACTGCTGTGACTGGTCCGGAAGTAACTGCAGCTGCTAGCTCACTTATTCCAGGTGAAATATTGTTGCTGGAAAATATTCGATTCAGCGCTGCAGAGACCAGCAAAGAAGAAAGTGAACGCGCAGTATTAGCTAGCGAGCTCGCAAAACTTGCTGATGCCTACGTTGGCGATGGTTTCGGCGCAGTACACCGCAAGCATGCATCCGTTTATGACTTACCTAAGTTATTGCCTAATGCAGCTGGCTATTTAGTTAGTGCTGAAGTTGAAGTACTGAAGAAGTTAACTCAGAGCCCTGATCGTCCTTATGGCGTAGTTCTAGGTGGCGCAAAAGTTTCGGACAAGATTGGCGTGATTGCTAACTTGCTCGAGAAGGTAAATGTCATCGCAATTGGTGGCGGCATGCTCTTCACATTCTTGGCAGCACAAGGAAAAGAAATCGGCACTTCACTTGTTGAAGTTGATCTAATCCCAACTGTTAAAGAGTTACTTGAGCGAGCAAAGACCAATGGCGTTGAGCTATTACTGCCAACGGATATTTTGGTAGCTCCAGCATTTGCGGCTGATTCACCAGCAACGTTAGTTAGCGCTGATGAAATTCCGGCAGATCAAATGGGTCTAGATATTGGCCCCGAGACAGCAGCTGCTTTTGCGAAAGCAATTACGGGTTGCAAAACTGTTTTCTGGAATGGCCCAATGGGCGTATTTGAATTCGCGGCATTCTCTGGCGGCACTAAAGAAGTTGCCAGTGCGCTCACCAAAGTAGCTGGCCTATGCGTTGTAGGCGGGGGAGACTCAGCCGCTGCCGTACGTGCACTAGGTTTTGCCGATAGCGATTTCGGATATATCTCAACTGGCGGTGGCGCCTCACTTGAGTATCTAGAGGGCAAGGAACTTCCTGGTCTAGTTGCACTTGGTATCTAGTTTCTTTAATTTTCAAGCAATCTAATTCGAAAGAGGATAAAAATGCGTAAGCCACTAATGGCCGGTAACTGGAAAATGAACCTCAATCACCTTGAGGCAATTGCAGTTGCTCAAAAGTTGGTTTATAGCCTCAACGATAAAGATTATGACGCAGTAGATGTTGCGATCATTCCGCCATTTACTGATATTCGTTCAATTCAAACTTTGATCGACGGCGATCGCTTGCGCCTGCTCTATGGTGCGCAAGATCTTTCCCCTGAAACAAGCGGCGCATTTACTGGCGACATCAGCGGTTCGATGTTGGCAAAGCTTGGTTGCACATTTGTAGTAGTTGGTCACTCTGAGCGCCGCGCCATTCACAAAGAGAGTGATGCAATTGTTAACAAGAAGATTAAGGCCGCTCTTGCTAATGAACTAACTCCAATTTTCTGTTGTGGTGAAGAGTTACCTATCCGCGAAGCTGGTACCCATGTTGAGCACGTACTTGCTCAAGTTCGGGCTGGGCTAGCCGGGTTCACTAAGCCAGAGTTAAAGAAGATTGTGATTGCCTACGAACCAGTTTGGGCAATCGGAACCGGCAAGACTGCAACTCCTGAGGATGCGCAAGAAGTATGCGCTGCGATTCGCGCCGAAGTTGCCAAGATTGGCTCACCAGAGATTGCGGATAACATGCGCATTCTTTATGGCGGTTCTGTAAAGTCTGCAAATATCGCAGAGATCATGAAGAAGGAGGATGTAGATGGCGCGCTAATTGGCGGGGCCAGCCTAGATCCAGAAGAATTGGCAAAGATCGCCCGCTACCACCGCGGGGACCCAAATTAGGGCTAAATGACCGCTCAATTGCTCTCTTGCACCGTTGGTGAAGTAGAATCTCACCCTTACCTCACTTCGAAGTTGGAGAACTATTCGTGAAGCTCGCACTTTCAATCATCCTGGTCATCACTAGCGTTTTGATGATTCTCTTGGTTTTATTGCACAAGGGTAAAGGCAGCGGACTTTCCGATCTATTCGGTGGTGGCGTTTCCTCAAATTTCGGCGGATCTTCAGTAGTTGAGAAAAACCTTGATCGCATCACAATTGTGGTTGGCGGCCTCTGGTTCTCAGGTGTAGTTGCGCTAAGTCTTGTTTTAAAAACCGCTTGATTTATTCTTTCACTTTTTAAGGAGCTCAAATGGGTAGTGCAATTCGCGGAAGTCGTGTCGGTGCCGGCCCAATGGGCGAGGCTGAACGCGGTGAATCAATTGAGCGCTTTCATGTTTCATATTGGTGCGGTAAGGGCCACGAAGTAAAGCCATCATTTGCTAAAGAAGAAGGCGTTGTAATACCAGCTGAATGGGATTGCCCAAAGTGCGGTCTACCAGCAGGTTTAGATAAGAACAATCCACCTTCAGCAGTTAAGAACGAGCCATATAAGACTCACTTGGCATACGTTAAAGAGCGTCGCAGTGAAGCTGAAGGCGAAAAGATTCTGGCAGATGCTCTTCGTAAGTTACACGGAGATGATGACGAGTAATTAAAGCGCTTCGGCAGCTTTGAGTAATTGAGCAATACCCGCACTTCGATCACTTAAATGTAATCGCAGCAGCGGGTATTTTCTTTTAGCAAGTGCTCGCAAGTCACCAAGTGCTTGCGCCATGATCAAAGTCTTGAACCCAAAGCTCTGACCAGGAATTACTACATCGCCATTGGTAACGCCAGTAATCTGCAAGAAGGCACCGTTTTGCTGGCCGCCTTTATGGAACTGTCCGGTGGAGTGCAGGAATCGTGGCCCCCAACCGAAGGTAACTGGTCGATTAGATTTGCGAGCAATTATTTCGCGCAGCTTTGCTAAATCACGATCACCACTGCGATCTAGGTAAGCCATGACTGCGACATAACCATCATCTGGAATTGCAGTAATGAAGTTACGCAGCGCCGCGGTTAAATCAGAACCTGCACCAAATATTTCTACGGCGTCATCAATTGCGTCAGGTGTGAATTCAGGTAGCACGCCATTCCACTCGGCCAGTAGTGTGCTGGTGGCCTCTTTAGCTTCAGTCACATTTGGCTGATTAAAGGGATCAATCTCAAGTGCAGCGCCAACTAAGGCAGTAACCCACTCCCAGAGGAAGAATTGTTCACCAAGATCACCTGAAATTACCAAGTCAGCACTACCGTCAAAAGCAATGCTGAAGGCATCGCCACCGGCTGCAGCTGTCGCGTTTTCAATTACAACTGGCAGGCGGCCAACTTCATTCTTGCCAGTTGATTCCGCCACTAATTGTTCAATCCAATCAGATAGACCGGGGGTGGAATCTGAATCACAATAAGTTAAATATTGGCCGGCGCTGCTGATTAGGTATGCGATATCGATTGCTATATCAGAGGAAACTATTTGTGCTTTCGCATCAGATGCGGCATCTAGCAGAACTGAAGCGTCAACGCCGATTAAAGCAGCTGGTACTAAACCAAATGCGGTGAGTGCGCTAAAGCGGCCGCCAACTTTAGGATCAGCGTTAACTACTGTGTAACCATCGGCGCGAGCGCGCTTATCTAGGGGTGAATCAGGGTCAGTCACTATGACCATGTGATCTACGGGATTTAGATTAAGAGTGCGAAATGCTTCAGCAAATAATGCGCGTTGTGATGCGGTCTCAATTGTCGAGCCTGATTTGGAGCCAACTACGACAACTGTTTCACGAAGATCACCGGCTAACGCATGATGAATATAAACCGGATCAGTTGAATCAAGAATAAATAGCTCTTTGCGATAAGTTGCTGCAATTACCTCTGGTGCTAATGAAGATCCACCCATGCCACAGAGAACTACTCGGGTGTGGTTACGGAATTTAGCGCTAATCGCATCTAGCTGCGGCAAGAGCTCGCGAGATAACTCAGGTGCATCAATCCAATTCAAGCGAATACTTGCTTCAGCTTCAGCCGCTGCGCCCCAGATAGTTGAATCTTTAGCAGCTAACCTGGGATTTACGGCTGCGATCTTTTTATATAGAGCACTACCGCGATCGATGGTGCCAATCTTTTGACCAGATATCTTTAACATTACAGAGCGGCCTCAATCTGCGGAACAATCGCCTCAACACTAAAACCAAACTCTTTGAAAAGTACGGGTGCTGATGCAGATGCGCCGTAGTGTTCAAGTGAGATGGTCAAGCCATTACTTCCAACATAGCGATGCCAACCTTGCGAAATACCGGCTTCGATACTTACCTTTAGTGAGTCACTAGGTAGAACTTCGGCACGGTAAGCGGCAGGTTGTGCATCAAACCATTCTAGGCAAGGCGCACTAACGACTGCAGTCGAAATTGATTTTGCCTCTAGAGCAGCTGCCACATCTAGCGCCAGTGAAACTTCAGAGCCGGTAGCTACCAAAGTAACTTTTGCTTTCCCGCTTGCAGCTTTTAGAACGTAAGCGCCTTTAGCGACTTCATCGGCTGATGCATGCGTAGTGCGATCAATTACCGGCAAATTTTGGCGAGACAAGAGAATTCCAGCGGGGGAGCGACGAGTGATGATCTCGCGCCAAGCAACACTGACTTCGTTGGCATCAGCCGGACGAATCACAGCTAGATTTGGAATTGCCCGAAGCGCTGCAAAATGTTCGATTGGCTGGTGAGTGGGACCATCTTCGCCAAGCCCAACTGAATCATGGGTCCAGACGAAGGTGCTTGGAATATTCATCAACGCTGCCAGACGAACAGCTGGTCGCATGTAATCGCTAAATACTAAGAAGGTTCCACCGAAGGAACGATTTAATCCGTGCAACGCAGCGCCGTTTAGAATTGAGCCCATCGCGTGTTCGCGAATTCCAAAGTGAACAATGCGGCCGTAAGGGTTAGCGTTTTTGATTGCACTCGTGGCCGGCAAGAAAGATCCACCACCATCAATGTCGGTGTTATTGCTACCTGCTAAATCTGCTGAGCCGCCCCAAAGTTCAGGCATCTTCTTTGCTAGTGCGTTTATCGCTTTGCCTGAAGCCACACGCGTTGCTAATTGTGTGCCGGCTTCGAATACTGGCAGTTCTGAATCCCAGCCAGCAGGTAGCTCTTTACTCTGCAAGCGCTTTAATAACGCGGCTTCATTTGGATTACTAGCTTGCCAAGTTGCCAGACGAGCATCCCAGTCTTTACGAAGTTGTGCTCCACGATCTTTAACTTTGCGGACGTGAGCAAAAACATCAGCGGGGAGTGCAAAATGCTCATCTGGATTCAAACCCAAAATCTTTTTAGTTTCGGCAATTTCTTCGGCGCCAAGTGCTGAACCATGTGAACCAGCAGTTCCTTTTGCTTTTGGTGCTGGCCATGCAATGATTGAGTGCATGCGAATTAATGTTGGTTTTGTAAGTTCAGCTTTCGCAGTAATCATCGCAGCATCAACTGCTGGCAAATCAATTCGACCATCTGCGGCAGTGGGCACATCAATTACTTGCCACCCATATGAGCGATAGCGGGCAGAAACATCTTCGGTAAATGCGTTATGGGTGTCACCTTCAATGGAAATGCGATTATCATCGTAAATAATTACTAAATTTCCAAGCTCTTGAGTTCCGGCTAGTGATGAAGCTTCAGTGCTAACGCCCTCTTGTAAATCACCATCAGAGCAGATCACCCAAATCGTGTGATCGAATAATGATTTGCCAACTGCAGTAATTGGGTCAAATAAACCACGTTCGTAGCGAGCTGCCATTGCCATGCCAACTGCCGTTGCCACACCTTGACCTAACGGACCAGTTGTCATTTCAACGCCGGCAGTGTGACCGTATTCAGGATGGCCAGGAGTTAGCGAGTTCCAGGTGCGAAATGACTGTAAATCAGCCATCTCTAAGCCATAACCGCTATAGAAAAGTTGGGTGTAAAGAGTTATTGAAGAGTGGCCACAAGAGAGAATGAAACGATCGCGTCCAACCCAATTTGGATCTGCTGGATCATGAACTAAATGGCGT
>CAXNJS010000030.1:0-13630 GCA_964202795.1 Candidatus Planktophila sp. | reverse complement strand
AACCAATTGCAGTTAAGGCACCTTTGAGTGCACTGATTGCCAGTACTGATGAATCGTGGCCTGAGATATCTCCGCGCACAGTGATTTCCATTGAGACCGGAAGTTCACCAGCGATACCAGCTGCGATCTGCGCCATCTTTTCAACAAGTGGCAAAGATGGGCGAATATCCTCATGGATTGCGCCACCCTTAACGTTTACGGCATCAGGCACGAGCTCGCCGGCCAGTGCTTTACGCACTGAAACAGCTACTGCGATACCGGCACGCTCTTGAGCTTCATCAGTTGATGCACCTAAGTGAGGTGTGGCAACTACTTGATCAAGGGTAAATAGTGGTGAATCAGTACAAGGCTCAGTTGCAAATACATCAAGACCAGCACCAGCAACGCGACCTTCAGTGATTGCATCAAATAGCGCAGCCTCATCAAGTACGCCACCGCGAGCAGCATTGATGATGCGAACTGATGGCTTAACTTTCTTTAGCGCTTCAACGCCAATTAAGTTGGCAGTCTCTTTAGTCTTTGGCAAGTGAATCGTGATGAAATCACTAGCAGCCAATAGATCATCGAGTTCCATAAGCGTTACGCCAAGTTGGGCAGCACGAGCTGGTTGCAAATATGGATCATAAGCAACCACGTTCATACCAAATGCCTGCATGCGATGTGCTACTAGTTGACCAATGCGACCAAAGCCAACGATACCCAGAGTCTTTTCAAATAACTCAGCGCCGGTGTACTTAGAGCGAGCCCACTTGCCATTTCGAAGTGCTGCGTGAGCTGGAGAAACAAATCGAGCAGATGCCAAAATTAGCGTGATTGCTAATTCAGCAGCTGAAACAATATTTGAAGTTGGTGCGTTAACAACCATGACACCAGCCGCAGTTGATGCTGGAATGTCTACGTTATCTAAACCAACGCCCGCGCGAGCAATAACTTTCAAACCTTTAGCAGCAGCAATTGCTTCGGCATCCATTTTAGTTGCAGAGCGAATCAAAACCGCGTCCACCCCAGCAGCTAGCGCTGGAAGCAACTCGGCTCGGTTTGCTCCGTCGCAATGACGAACTTCAAAATCTGGGCCAAGTGCTTCAAGCGTCGCTGGGCTTAACTCTTCAGCAATTAATACAACAGGTTTAGCCACGGGATGCGCTGCCTTCTTTGTAATCATCGTTGCCAGATTGCTTCATCCAACTAAACATCTTACGAAGTTCGCGACCAACAGCTTCGATTGGGTGGGTTTCGCCCTTAGTGCGAAGTGCCTTAAATTCAACGCCGCCAGCTTCTTGATCATCAATGAAGCGCTTAGCAAACACACCACTTTGGATATCAGCTAGAACTGCCTGCATGTTTGCCTTAACGCTTGGGTCGATAACGCGTGGACCTGAAACATAATCACCGAATTCAGCGGTGTCAGAAACTGACCAACGCTGCTTTGCGATTCCGCCTTCATACATCAAGTCAACAATTAACTTGAGTTCGTGTAGACATTCAAAGTATGCAACTTCTGGCTGGTAACCAGCTTCTGTAAGTACTTCAAAACCATACATAACTAGTTGTGATGCGCCGCCACAAAGTACTGACTGCTCACCGAATAGATCTGTTTCTGTCTCTTCGGTAAATGTGGTCAAGATACCGCCGGCACGAAGTCCACCGATTGCCTTGGCATATGAAAGTGTTAGTGGCCAAGCGCTGCCTGTTGAATCTTGTTCAACTGCCACGATTACCGGAACTCCACGACCAGCTGCGTACTCACGACGTACAAGGTGACCAGGGCCCTTTGGCGCAACCATACAAACATCAACTGCTGCAGATGGCTTGATGTAACCAAAACGAATATTAAAACCATGACCGAAGAACAACGCATCGCCATCTTTTAGGTTAGGCAAGATTGAATCGGTGTAGATGTGACGCTGTAAGTGATCAGGCGCCAAGATCATGATGACAGTAGCTTCTTTAACTGCTTCGGCAACGCTAGTTACGCGAAGACCTTCTTGTTCAGCCTTGGCGCGAGATGGTGAACCTTCTTTTAGACCAACGCGAACATCGACACCACTGTCGCGCAAGTTAAGCGCGTGTGCGTGTCCTTGTGAACCGTAACCAATGATCGCAACTTTGCGTCCTTGAATAATCGAAAGATCGGCATCTTCTTCGTGATACATAGTTGCCATTTGGTCGTGCTCCTTATTTCTCTTGGTGGTTTTTATGTTGATTAGCGTCGGTAGGTTGGGTAATTAATTCTGGTAATCAGGCTGCGTGTCGTGGACTTCAGGGGCCGAGTCAGGCTTGATTTCCTTGATTGATATGACGTTAATTAACTTATCGAGTTGTGCGATAACTTGCTCAAGGGCATGGCCCTCAACGCTAACGACGATATCCATCTGGGAAACTTCTGGGTTGGTAGTTGGTCCAACAGTTAGACGTTCGATGTTGTAAGCACGGCGTGAGAAGAGTCCAGCAACGCGGGCAAGAACACCTGGTGAGTTTTCAACTAAAACTTCGAGCGTATGTTGGGCCATTTTTATAACTCCTGTGAATCCCAGTCAGGCGCAGTTTCGCGCGCGATCATGATGTCATCATTTGAAGTTCCGGCAGCAACCATTGGCCACACCATCGCATCACGATGAACTCGGAAATCAACAACTACTGGTTGATCATTAATACTCATCGCTTTTTCAATCGTGGCATCTACATCTTCTGGGCGCTCACAACTTAAACCAACGCAACCCATTGCTTCAGCCAACATTGGAAAATTTGGCACGCGCTTTGAATCAAGGCTGGTATTTGAGTAGCGACCCTCATAGAACAGCGTCTGCCATTGGCGAACCATGCCCAGGCTTTCGTTATTAATGATTGCAATTTTCACCGGAATATTATTTAACGCACAAGTTACTAGCTCTTGATTAGTCATCTGGAAACAACCATCGCCATCAATTGCCCACACTGTTGTATCTGGTGCTCCAACTTTGGCACCCATTGCAGCCGGAACCGCGTAACCCATCGTGCCTAAGCCACCAGAGTTAAGCCAGGTGCGTGGGTTTTCATACGAGATAAATTGCGCAGCCCACATTTGATGTTGGCCCACACCTGAAGTAAAGATGGTATCTGGCCCAGAAATTTTTCCTAAGCGTTCGATTACATATTGTGGTGAGAGCGAACCATCAGATGGTTGGTCATAACCAAGTGGGTATGCACTTTTAAGTGAATTCACTTGACGTAGCCAAGCAGATAAATCTGGTTGGTTCTTTTCAAGAGCTGCCTTGAGCGCAGGAATTAAGGCCTGCAAAGTGTGCTTAATATCGCCAATTACGGCTACATCAGCAAAGCGATTCTTATGGATTTCAGCTGGGTCAATATCGCAGTGAATTACTTTGGCATTTGGCGCAAAAGTTGAAAGTTTGCCGGTCACGCGATCATCAAAGCGAGCGCCTAAAGTAATTAGTAGATCCGCCTTCTGCAGCCCAGTAACAGCAGCAACAGTGCCGTGCATGCCAGGCATACCTAAATGCAATGGGTGGCTATCAGGGAAAGCACCGCGTGCCATCAAAGTTGTCACAACTGGTGCGCCAAGTAGGTTAGCAATCTCTAATAGTTCGCGATGAGCATCGGCTTTGATAACACCGCCGCCAACATAGAAAATTGGCTTGCTTGATTGCGTAATTAATTCGGCCGCATCAGTGATTGCTTGTGCATTTGGTTCAAGTCTTGGTTGGTAACCTTTTAAGTTAACTGAAGTTGGATAATTAAAGTCAGTCATCTTTTGCAGCGCATCTTTTGCAATATCAACTAGAACTGGGCCTGGGCGACCAGTGCTTGCGATATGAAATGCCTCAGCGATAGCACGAGGGATATCGGCTGGGTTAGTAATTAAATAATTGTGTTTTGCAAATGGCATTGTGATACCGCGAATATCTGCTTCTTGAAACGCGTCAGTTCCGATAGCAAGGGAAGGAACTTGACCAGTGATTGCAACCATCGGAACTGAATCCATTGCCGCATCAGCTAGTGGTGTAACTAAGTTGGTAGCCCCAGGGCCAGAGGTCGCGATACAAACACCAACGCGACCAGTAACTTGGGCATAACCAGTTGCCGCGTGACCGGCACCTTGTTCGTGACGAACCAAGATGTGGCGAATTTTAGAATCAAAGATTGGATCGTAAGCTGGCAAAATCGCGCCACCAGGAATTCCGAACATGACATCTACGCCAGCTGCTTCCAAGCTATTGACCAGGCTCTGGGCTCCAGTTACTTGACTCATCTTCGTTACTCCTTTCGCTCTCTTTGTCGTTTGCGTTAAACGGTTAAATGAAAAAACCCTCAGTTTCAACTGAGGGTAGCGCGCGATCGATGTTGCTAGATCGCACGCTTTCGGATCACCACTGATGAACGCATGCCCGTATTGTCCAATGGGCGAGCGTGTGAGTCAACCCCTGAGATTGCAATCTCAAATTGTGAGAGGGGGCTCACACCACCGCTAGGTATTTCCTTAGTGGGCAAGTGAGATTAAACCTTTAGTCGCAGACCGCGCCCTTGGATGCAGAGCCCACCAACTTGGCATATTTGGCCAATACGCCACGGGTGTATTTATGTGGCACTGGCTTGAAGTCCTTACGTCGTTCGGCCAGCACAGCTTCATCAACCAATAGATCGAGTTGGCGAGTTACCGTATTGATACGAACTCGGTCGCCATCTTTAATAAATGCAATCGGTCCACCATCAACCGCTTCTGGTGCAACGTGGCCCACACATAATCCAGTTGATCCGCCAGAGAAGCGACCATCAGTTAAGAGCAACGTTGATTTACCAAGACCGGCGCCTTTAATCGCACCAGTGATCATTAACATTTCGCGCATTCCAGGGCCACCCTTTGGTCCTTCGTAGCGAATCACAACTACATCACCGGCTTGAATAGTGCCATCTTCAAGAGCATCCATGGCTGATTGTTCGCGTTCGAATACTCGCGCCGGTCCTTCAAACTCTTCAATTCCGACACCAGCAGTTTTACAAACTGCACCATCGGGTGCAAGAGAACCTTTAAGAATTGTGATGCCACCACCAAGTGACATTGGCTTAGAAGTTGCGCGCAGAATTTCACCATCTGGATCAGGAGGTGCGATCTCAGCTAAATTCTCAGCCATGGTTTTGCCAGTGACAGTTAGCGCATCACCATGTAGTAAGCCAGCATCAAGTAACGCTTTAAGAACTACTGGGACTCCCCCGACTTTATCCATATCTGACATAACAAAGCGGCCAAAAGGTTTTAGATCACCAAGTAGTGGCACCTTTGAACCGATGCGATGGAAGTCATCCATTTCAAGATCAACATCTGCTTCGTGAGCGATCGCAAGTAGGTGCAATACAGCGTTGGTAGAGCCGCCAAGTGCCATCAGCATTGTGATCGCATTTTCAAATGCTTTCTTACTTAAAATATCTCGAGTCGTAATTCCTTGACGGATTAACTCAACAACGGCAGCTCCTGATTTGACTGCGAATGCATCGCGACGACGATCAACTGCCGGCGGCGCTGCTGACCCAGGTAGAGACAAACCAATTGCTTCACCAATTGAGGCCATGGTGTTAGCTGTATACATACCGCCACAAGCGCCTTCACCTGGACAAATCGCGCGTTCAATGCGATCAACTTGATCTTGTGAAATCAAACCACGAGCACATGCACCTACTGCTTCGAAAGCATCGATGATCGTTACATCTTTGCCATCTACTTGGCCGGGCAGAGTTGAACCGGCATAAACAAATACTGATGCCACATCAATACGAGCAGCTGCCATCATCATTCCAGGCAGCGATTTATCGCAACCAGCAAATGTGACCATGCCATCTAGACGTTCAGCCTGCATCACAGTTTCAACTGAGTCGGCAATTACTTCGCGCGAGACTAGCGAGAAGTGCATTCCCTCGTGGCCCATAGAAATTCCATCGGAAACTGAAATTGTTCCGAATTGCATAGGGAAACCACCAGCATCGATTACGCCTTGCTTAGATGCTTTGGCTAACCGGTCAAGCGAGAGATTGCAGGGCGTGATTTCATTCCAAGAAGATGCGATACCAATCTGAGGTTTTACCCAATCTTTATCGCCCATTCCAACTGCGCGCAACATTCCTCGCGCAGGAGCTCGCTCTAAGCCATCAGTTACCAGACCGGAGCGAGGTTTCATATTAGACATGTTGGAATTCTAACCTGTAATGCGCAAATAACCAGTGAAGTTTATGCTTGACCTAGGTGAGCGAGTAGAAGTTCTCTCACTCGAGCAGCATCTGCTTGGCCCTTTGTCTCTTTCATGACTGCACCAATTAACGCGCCAGCTGCAGGTAAGTGACCGCTACGAACTTTCTCAGCAGTCTCTGCTTGTTCAGCACAAACTTTTTCAATAGCCGCCATTAGCGCACCGTCGTCGTTAACAACTTTGATGCCGCGCTTTGCTACAACGTCGGCAGGTGTACCTTCGCCAGCAATAACACCTTCGACTACTTGGCGGGCAAGCTTGTCAGTTAGTTCGCCTTTTTCAACGAGAGCCACAATGGCTGCAACATCAGTTGGTGTGATTGCTAAATCTGCAATCGCAGTATCGCGTTCATTAGCAAGACGTGATATTTCACCAAGCCACCAAGAACGAGCCTTAGTTGGATCTGCCCCAAGTGCCACAGTTGCTTCAACAATGCCTAATACATCAGCATTGATCATTGCTTCCATCTCTTTAGCTGGCACATTCCAAGCTTCTTGCAAACGTTTGCGATGAAGTGATGGGCGTTCTGGAATTGCCGCACGAAGTTCTTCAATCCAGGCCGCATCAGGTGCTACTGGAACTAGATCTGGTTCTGGGAAGTAACGGTAATCCTCGGCTTGTTCTTTCGAACGGCCAGAGCGAGTTAAGCCAGTGTCTTCTTGGAAGTGACGAGTCTCTTGCACTACTCGCTCGCCCTTATTTAATAGTTCAGCATGGCGAATCATTTCGCCGCGAACTGCACGTTCGACTGAACGAAGTGAGTTCACGTTCTTTGTTTCAGAGCGAGTACCCAACACATCTGAGCCAATTAAACGTAATGAAACGTTGGCATCACAACGAAGTGAGCCTTGTTCCATCTTCACATCAGATACGCCAAGTCCGCGCAAAATATCGCGTAGTTCGCTGACATAAGCCTTGGCAACTTCTGGTGCGTATTTGCCGGTGCCCGGAACAATCTTGGTAACGATTTCAACTAATGGAATACCAGCACGGTTGTAATCAAGTAGTGAGTAATCAGCGCCGTGGATACGACCAGTTGCGCCACCTACGTGAAGTGATTTACCGGTGTCTTCTTCCATGTGTACGCGCTCTACTTCAACGCGAAATTGCTTTGTGCCTTCATCAGTTTGGATCTCAACATCGACATAGCCATTAACGCAGATTGGCTCGTCGTATTGCGAAATCTGGAAATTCTTGGGCATATCTGGATAAAAATAGTTCTTACGAGCAAAGCGACTAAATGGCGCGATGGAGCAGTTAAGAGCTAGGCCGATCTTGATGGTTGATTCGATCGCTTTTTCATTCACCGTTGGCAGAGCGCCAGGCAGCGCTAAACAAACTGGGCAAGTTTGGGTATTTGGTTCAGCGCCGAAGATAGTGCTGCAACCGCAGAACATCTTGGAATTTGTATTTAGTTCAACGTGAACTTCAAGGCCAAGTACTGGTTCGTACTTTGCTACAACATCATCGTAGGTAAGGCTCACTTGGCACCTCCCATAATTGGCGCTTTATCGAGCAATGGTGCGCCCCACTTGCTTAGTAGCGCGGCTTCAAGAGCTGCGCCAACTGAGTACATACGCTCATCTTTCATGACAGGTGACATGATTTGAAAACCTACTGGCAAACCATCTTCATCAGCTAGTCCTGAAGGTAGTGACATGCCGCCGATACCTGCCATGTTTACTGGAATAGTTGCAATGTCATTTAGGTACATCGCCAGCGGATCATTGGCTTTCTCGCCGATTTTAAATGCTGTAGTTGGGCAAGTTGGGGAAACCAACACATCGGCCTTAGCAAATGCGTTCGTGAAATCTTGGGTAATCAAAGTACGCACCTTTTGCGCGCTACCGTAATAAGCATCGTAGTAACCAGATGAAAGTGCATAAGTGCCCAAGATGATCCGGCGCTTTACTTCTTTTCCGAAACCAACTTCGCGAGTTAAATTCATAACTGATTCAGCTGAAGCGCCATCGACATCGCCAACACGCAGGCCGTAACGCATTGCGTCAAAGCGCGCGAGGTTTGACGAACATTCAGAAGGTGCGATTAAGTAATAAGCAGCAAGTGCGTATTCAAAGTTAGGCGCTGATACTTCAACGATTTCAGCACCAGCCTTAGCAAGAAGCTCAAGGGACTCTTCGAAGCGAGCGCGAACGCCGGCTTGATAGCCATCGCCGTTAAGTTCTTTAACAACACCAATCTTCATACCCTTTACATCACCTGACTTAGCAGCGGCAACAACTTGAGGCACTGGTGCATTAATGCTGGTGGAATCTTTTGGATCATGGCCAGCAATCGCTTCGTGTAGTAGCGCTGCATCTAGAACTGTGCGCGCACAAGGGCCAGCCTGATCAAGGGATGATGAGAACGCAACTAGACCGTAACGAGAAACGCCGCCGTAAGTTGGCTTAACACCGACAGTGCCAGTTACTGCTGCTGGTTGGCGGATAGAGCCACCAGTGTCAGTACCGATTGCAAGCGGTGCTTCAAAAGCAGCCAAAGCCGCAGATGAACCGCCACCTGAACCGCCTGGAATACGAGTTAGATCCCATGGATTATGAGTTGGACCGTAAGCTGAATTTTCAGTTGATGAACCCATTGCGAATTCATCCATGTTGGTCTTGCCCAAAATAACAATGTCATTCTTCTTTAAGTTAGCAACAACTGTTGAGTCATATGGTGGGCGCCAACCCTCGAGAATCTTTGAACCACAAGTTGTTGGAATACCTTTTTGGGCCATGACATCTTTAAGCGCAAGTGGAACACCGGCAAGTGGTGAAAGTTTTTCACCCTTTGCGCGCTTGGCGTCAACGGCTGCGGCTTGAGCAAGTGCGCCTTCGGTATCGACATATAAGAAAGCATGAACATCAGAATCAACACTTGCGATGCGATCAAGGTGTGCTTGAGTTAGTGCAACTGAAGTTACTTCGCCGGCGACAAGTTTGGCTGCCATTTCAGCAGCTGTTGAGCGAATCATTCTTCACCCAAAATCTGGGGCACCCGGAAACGTTGTTCTTCTTGCGCAGGAGCACCTGAAAGTGCTTCTTCTGGCGTCAGGCTGGGAACAACTACATCTTTGCGAAAGACGTTGCGAAGTGGCAGTGGATGTGAAGTAGCTTCAACATCGGCGCCAGCAACTTCTTGCACGCGAGCAACTGCATCGAGAATGACGGTGAACTCATTGGAGAAAGCAACTAGCTCTGCTTCACTCATTTCAATGCGGGCTAAGCCGGCAAGTTTTGCGACATCATCGCGAGATAACGAACTCATGGGGCCAATCTTAATGGGCTATTACTGGCGGATTTGACCGTCGCCAGTGACGATCCAGGTGGTTGTAGTCATAGCTTCTAGACCCATGGGGCCACGGGCATGAAGTTTCTGATTGCTAATTCCGATTTCAGCGCCAAAGCCCATCTGTTCGCCATCGGTAAAACGTGTGCTGGTATTGATCATGACTGCGGCGCAATCTGAAAGTGCGATAAATCGCTGCACTGCGGCATCAGATTCCGAAACGATTGATTCAGTGTGTTGAGTGCCGTATTTAGCAATGTGATCGGCAGCTGCATCAACGCTTGCCACTACCCCAACATTCATCTCGAGGATTCCATATTCAGTTGACCAGTTCTCTTCAGTGGCCAGCGTTGCTGGAATTTTTAATTCGTTTGCAACGGCAAGTGCTTTGACATCAACATTTAATTTAACGCCGGCTTCATGCAGAGCTTGCAGAGCTGTTGGCAGAAATGTTGCGGCAACTGCTTGGTGAACCAATAGCGTCTCCGCAGCGTTACAAACACTTGGACGATGACATTTAGAGTTAATCAAAATTGGTAGGGCTTTTTCTAGGCCTGCGAACTCGTCAACATAGACATGGCAAACACCAGCGCCAGTTTCAATAGTTGGCACGCTAGATTCATCCACCACCATGCGAATAAGTGCAGCGCTTCCGCGTGGAATAACTAGGTCGACTTTGCCGCGCGCATTTAAAAGCGCCTTAACAGTGTCACGATCATCAGAGGGCACCAACTGCAAGACATCTGGCGAAATCTTCGTCTTTGCCAACGCACTACGCATTACCTCGAGCAGAATCGCATTGCTACTTGCAGCAGTTGATGAACCGCGTAATAACGCAGCATTGCCTGACATCAACAAAATTACTGCGGCATCAACGGTCACATTTGGACGGGCTTCGTAAACCATGCCGATTACGCCAAATGGAACTGAGATCTGCTTTAGGTGCAGACCGTTGGGCAGAGTGCGCTCACGCAATACATTTCCGAGTGGATCTTCAAGCGCAGCAACTTGGCGCGCACCACTTGCAATACCTTTTACGCGTTCAGCAGTAAGTAATAGGCGATCTTGTAATTGTGGGTGCATGCCTTCGGCAATGCCGCGATCAATATCTACTTTGTTTGCAGCCAGAATCTCAGCGCTACGAGATTCGATCTCATCAGCAATCGCATTAAGCGCCGCTGCTCGCTCAGCGCCAGTTGCGGTGGTTAACGTGCGTGCAGCAGTGCGAGCTAGATCAGCTAACGCAGCAACAGTTGTAGTGGCACTCATGGCTAAAGCCTACAGAAGTACCAGGTCGTCGCGATGTACTAATTCGCGTTCATACTCTGGCCCTAGCGCTGCAGCTAACTCTTTAGTTGATCGACCCAGCATTACCGGTAATTCAGTTGCATCAAATGCAACTAGGCCACGTGCAATTACTTTGCGATCTGGCCCAACTAATTCAACGGTATCGCCTGCAATAAAAGTTCCTTCAACTGCCGTAACACCGGCAGGTAGTAATGAAGTGCCGCGTTCGCAAATTGCTTTTACAGCACCGGCATCAAGAATTAACTTGCCTTGTGGCGTTGAAGCATGAGCCAACCAAAGTAAGCGAGAAGTTGTTTTGCGTTCCTGACCTAAGAAATAAGTTCCAAGTTCAGCGCCAGAAATTGATTGTGCGGCTTGTGCAAGGGAAGTAAGCAACATCGAAATGCCAGCACCTGTTGCAATGCGGGCAGCTTCGATCTTGGTAACCATTCCCCCGCTACCAACGCCTGCCGAACCTGCGCCACCAACTTCGATGGCTGCAATGTCAGCGAAGTCAGTAACTTCAGAAATTGCTTTGGCGCCTGCTTGTGATGGATCAATGTCATATAGAGCATCGATATCTGAAACTAAAACTAACAAATCTGCATCGATTAACAACGCAACCAGAGCCGCAAGACGATCGTTATCGCCAAAGCGAATTTCCTGAGTACCAACTGAGTCGTTCTCATTAATGATTGGCACAACGCCTAACTGCAGCAACTTAAATAGTGTGCGCTGCACATTCTGGTAATGAACGCGGCGCACAATATCTTCAGTGGTGATTAATACTTGTGATGCTGTAATTAAGTGCTTAGCAAAACTTTCGGTATAGCGATGAATTAATAGCCCCTGGCCAACTGAAGCTGCTGCTTGTTGGGTTGCTAGATCTTTAGGACGAGCAGTTAAGCCCAGAGGTGCTAAACCGGCCGCAATCGCACCGGAAGAAACAACTAGAACTTCGGCACCGCGAGCTTTTGCAGCAGCCACAATTGCCACAATTTTTTCAACGGCAGCTGGATCTAGCGCCGAACCAGCATTACCGGTTAGAGACGAAGAGCCAATCTTGATGACAATGCGCTTGGCGCTGGCGATTGAGTTTCGGGCCATCACTCATCATCTCCATCCAATTGAGCTAATTCAAGATCTACGATATCGGCAATTTTAGGTGTGTGAGGGTCAGAAATGTTGTACTCCCACTGCTTGGCGATTTCATCTTCACTGAGCAGATCATCGGTGCGGTTAACTGGTTTCCAAGTTGTTTCTAGGCGGGAATCTTCGCCACGGCGATGTAAGTGGCCAGCCAACTGTTCGGCGCCAGCTTCGATGGTTGGCTCCCAATCAAATACCACTTCGTTTTCGCCGGAACCGATGCGCACTTCACTGCCAGCGACTGCGCCTTTTTTGTAAAGTTCTTTTTCAACCCCAAGCTGGGCTAAGCGATCGGCTAAGTAACCAATTGCTTCGGCGTTCTTAAAGTTTGTTTGGCGAACCCAGCGCACAACTTTGGCACCGCGCACAGTAAATGAACCATCTTCATTCGCTTTCACGGTGAAACCAGAATCATCAACTGCAGTTGGGCGCAAGATAATTCGAGTGCGCTCTTCTTTTGCCATAGATGCACGAGATGCTTGAATCAGTCGCGCCATGGCATAAGTTAAATCTGTTAGACCTTCACGGCTTGCCGCTGAAACTGGAAAGACCTCGTAACCTTTTTCGCGCAACGTATCGGCAACCATATCGGCCATTGCAGCGCCATCTGGAATATCAATTTTATTTAACGCAATGATGCGGGGGCGGTCTTCTAGACCACCATATTGGGCAAGTTCAGATTCAATAACTTCGAGATCTTGAATCGGATTTCGATCCGTCTCTAGTGTGCCGCAATCGAGAACGTGAACTAGCGCAACGCAACGTTCAACGTGACGTAAGAACTCAAGACCCAAACCTTTACCTTGACTGGCACCCGGAATTAAACCTGGTACATCAGCCACGGTGAAACGCGTGTCTCCTGCATTAACCACACCAAGGTTTGGTACCAGCGTTGTAAATGGATATTCGGCAATCTTCGGACGCGCGGCAGAAATTGCTGCGATAAGTGAAGATTTACCGGCACTTGGATAACCGACTAGTGCAATATCAGCAACGCTCTTTAGCTCAAGTTGCAGTGTGCGCTCTTCACCTGGTTCGCCAAGGAGGGCAAAACCTGGTGCCCGGCGCTTAGAAGATGAAAGTGCGAGGTTTCCTAGACCACCAAAGCCACCTTGAGCTGCAATAAAAGTAGTACCAGTACCAACTAAGTCAGCTAACTGATTTCCGCGATCATCAAAGATAACTGTGCCATTTGGAACGCCGAGAATTAAATCGGTTCCATAAACACCATCTTTACGATCGCCATAACCTTGATGTCCAGAAGTTGCACGACGATGTGGTGAGTGGTGGAAATCAAGCAGCGTAGTTACATCTGGATCAACGACCAGAATTACATCGCCGCCTCGTCCACCGTTACCGCCATCTGGTCCACCGAGAGGCTTAAATTTTTCGCGCTTAACTGAAACGCAACCATCGCCACCTTTTCCGGCAGCGGCATAAAGAGTCACACGATCAACGAATGTTGTCATTACTCCTCCTTATGTTATTGATGGAATTAAAAAAGCGAGCCACGCATATGTGCGGCTCGCTCTTTTATGAGAACCGAAAATTAAGCTACAGGAACCACGTTTACAACGCGACGACCACGAGCCTTACCGAACTCAACTGCACCAGCAGCTAGAGCGAACAGGGTGTCATCTTTACCGCGGCCAACATTCTTGCCTGGG
>CAXNJS010000029.1:0-13785 GCA_964202795.1 Candidatus Planktophila sp. | reverse complement strand
ACTTACCCGCGAAGTTGTGGTCGAACCAAATGAGCACTTTATTTTGCACCCAGGTGAATTTGTACTGGCATCAACGTATGAAATTATCACTTTGCCCGATGATATTGCCGGCCGTCTTGAAGGAAAATCATCCCTAGGTCGCCTTGGCTTACTAACTCACTCAACTGCTGGCTTTATTGACCCAGGTTTTTCAGGTCACATCACGCTCGAACTTTCTAATGTGGCAAATTTGCCAGTAAAACTGTTTCCAGGAATGAAGATCGGGCAACTTTGTCTAATCAAACTCTCATCTCCGGCTGAGCATCCTTACGGTTCTGCCGTCTATGCTTCTAGATATCAAGGACAACGCGGACCAACTGCTAGCCGTTCTTGGATTAATTTTCACCAAACCATAATTCAGTAATTAGAAGGAGCCAGAATGAAGACAACTCTTATTGTCGGCGGAATTGCTGTTCTACTTATTGTTTTCTTTGTAGCTCAGTACAACCGTCTAATTAGATTAAATGTCGCAGTCGACGAAGCATTTGCGCAGATTGAAGTGCAACTAAAGCGTCGCGCTGATTTGATTCCTAATTTAGTTGAAACAGTTAAAGGTTATGCCACGCACGAACAATCAACTTTTGACGCTGTTATAACCGCGCGAGCAAAAGCAACTACCGCTTCAACTGTCGCCGATGTTTCTGCTGCTGATGGAATGTTGACCCAAGCTCTTCGTGGATTGTTAGCAGTTGCCGAGGCGTATCCTGATCTAAAGGCATCAGCTAACTTCATGTCGCTACAAGAAGAACTTTCAACAACTGAAAATAAAGTTGCCTTTTCACGTCAGTTCTACAACGACAGCGTTCGCTTGTTAAACACAGCCGTTAAAACTATTCCAACCAATTTCTTTGCTGGTTTTGCCAAAGTAGATGAGCGTGAATTCTACGAAGTTGATGAAGCAACTAACCGAAACGCTCCAAACGTAAGCTTTTAAAGGCCTATGGCAACTGTCTCATTTCGCGCTGCGCAAAGCTCGAATAAGCGCAAAACCTTTCTGCTCCTTGGAGTAATGGGTGCACTTACCTGGTTAGTTTTATTTTCAATCTTTACCTACCTTGGTACTAGCAGCGCTGCGATTGTGCCATTTGCGGTGGGGCTAACTTTGATTTCTGTTTGGGGTTCTTACTACGGTTCCGACAAACTGGTTTTAACTATGACCGGTGCTAAACAAATTCAAGAGAGTGATAACCCAAAGCTATTTGGTTTGATTCAAGAAATTACAATTGCTAGTGGATTGCCAATGCCAAAAGTGGCGATTGTTGAAGATAGTGCGCCAAATGCTTTTGCAACAGGGCGAAATCCCGAGCATGCGTTAATTGCATTTACTACTGGAATTCTTGATGCCATGGATCGTGATCAACTACAAGGTGTTATCGCACACGAAATGGCACACGTTGGAAATCGCGATACTTTAGTTTCAGCAGTAGCTGCGACAACAGCAGGTGTTATTGCGCTAATCAGTGACCTTTTGATGCGCATGATGTGGTTTGGTGGTGGCCGTCGCGACCGTGACAGTAACGGTAATCCGATCATGTTGGTTGTCTCACTAGTTGTTTTGATTCTGGCACCAATTGCTGCCGTGATGCTGAAATCTGCGATCTCGCGCAAAAGAGAATCTTTAGCTGATGCAACTGCGGTTGCTTTTACTCGAAATCCGGCGGGACTTCGAAGCGCACTTGAAGTATTAGCTGCTGATTCCACCGTGGTGCATCAAAAATCTACCGCTGTCGCTCATATTTGGATTGAGTCTCCGCTAGATGGCAAATCAGTATCAAAAATGTTTGCATCGCACCCGCCGATTCAAGAACGCATTGCAACGTTGCGCGCGATGGAGTCGCTTAACTAGTTGCTAAGGGAAAGAAAACTGTGAAGGTTGCGCCTTCACCTAGTTTTGAGGTAACGCTAACTTTGCCACCATGCGCTTGCATAACGGCAGCTACGATAGAAAGACCTAGACCGCTTCCTTCTTCTTTAGCGCGATTACGCGATGGATCTGCGCGATAAAAACGCTCAAAAATACGGGTTTGATCCTCTTGCGTTAAGCCAGGGCCAGAATCGGCAATCGAGATAGAGGTACCTTCTTCGCTACTTTCAATTGAAACAGATATTGGCGTACCAACCGGAGTATGAATTCGAGCATTTGCTAATAAATTTGCAACGACTTGGTGGATCTTGCCAGAATCTCCCAATATAAAAGCTTCTTCTGGCAAATTAAGATTGATCGGATGATCAGGGCCTGCTGCTCTGGCTGACTCAACTGCTTCAGTTACTAAGTCAGTGAGATTTACTGGTGCATTTACAAACTCACGAGACTGGTCTAACCGAGCAAGCGTTAATAAATCTTCTACTAAAGCGCCCATGCGCACTGATTCATTTTCAATTCGACCAACAAGTTCAGAGGTCGCAGCCTCACCTTTAACTGCGCCTTGACGATGCAGCTCAGCAAAACCACGTATTGCTGTTAACGGAGTGCGTAGTTCATGACTGGCGTCTGCGACGAACCGGCGTAATTTGTTTTCACTGGCAGTGCGTGCAGCAAAAGACTCTTCGATTCGCGAAAGCATTGCATTAAGTGAAGTCACTAATCGACCGACTTCAGTATCAGGTTTTGAATCAGGCAAACGCGCCGATAAATCACCAGCTGCAATTTTCTCTGCCGTTTCTTCTACCGCGACCAGTGGCCGCAAACCAACTTTGATTACCATGCGTGAGGCTAATCCAATTAACAAAAGTGCAATAAGGCCAATGAAAATAAAGACAACCCGCAAACGTGCAGCAGTTTCATCTACCCCAGATAATGATTGTGCGACAAAGACAGAACCCATTGCTGATGGCAATACTCGTGCCAAAACTCGGAAATCAGAACCTGGAATTTCTAAGGTGAATGGTCGATCTCCATATTTGGCAGCACTAGCTGGCAAAGTACCTAAAACGTAATCAGTTATCTTGCGAGAATTTAAGTCACCACCTACGCCGCCCACATAGTTGCCGAATGGATCAAGTAAAGTGATCGATACCGAGCTAGGAACGCTGCGTAATGGAGTTTCGATGGCCGCGGCCTTGGCTGATGAATCCCCTTGGCCTGGATCTCCATCTGAGTCACCTTGAATTCCAGCGCGATCAACCCGCAGTAAAGCTCCGTCGGCAACATTTATTAATTGCTGATCTACTTGTTGAAGCAAGAATTTTTGCATTATGTTTTGTGCGGCAAAATCTGAAACCGTAAAACCGAGTGCGGATAAAAGCAATACGCCGACCAGAAGTCGGTTTCGTAAGCTTGCACTAGATAACGGGTTTCGATTCTGCATTTAGAAATTACTTCGGTGGAATTCGTAATCGATACCCAACGCCACGCACAGTATGAATTAGCGCAGGCTCATATTTATCAATCTTCTTGCGCAGGTAAGAAACATAAGTTTCGACAATGCCCGCATCGCCCCTAAAATCGTATTGCCAGACATGGTCAAGAATCTGCGCCTTAGAAACAACGCGATCGGCGTTAATCATTAGGTAGCGAAGAAGTAAGAATTCTGTAGGGGAGAGATCAATTAGATTACCGGTGCGATGAACTTCATGAGTGGCTTCATCCAATTCGAGATCAGCAAAACGAATTTTCTCTTCATCGTTGACAGTAGCGGTCGTACCAGTGCGACGTAGGAGTGAGCGTAAGCGTGCAACCAACTCTTCTAGGCTAAATGGCTTAGTCATGTAATCATCGCCACCGATTGTTAGGCCAGCAACTTTGTCTTCCATGCCATCTTTAGCAGTCAAAAACAGAACTCCAATATTTTGACCTTCGTTGCGAATACGCTTGCAAACCTCGAAGCCATCCATTCCAGGCATCATCACATCGAGCACCATTGCATGTGGCTTAAATTCTTCGGCAACTAGAAGAGCTTGTGAACCATTATTCGCAGTTCGCACATCAAAGCCAACAAAACGAAGACTGGTTGAAATTAAATCGCTAATGCTCGATTCATCGTCAACTACGAGAATGCGCTGGTTATTGCTTTCGCCCTTACTCATGACTGCCTCTCTAATTTTCCAGGATTTTAGATTTTCACCTGGGACCACCCAAAGTGGCTTAAGAGAAGGATGCTTAAGAAATCTGAGAATTACCTGAGGACAGACTCGGTTCCGGCTGTGGCTTTACCGCTCTTAATAGCGCCTGAGCGACATCTAGAACTTCAACATCTGATTCGCGGGCAGTCATGCCATCGGTAACCATCACGCGACAGAACGGGCAGGCAACAGCAACTTCATCTACCCCCGTGGCAATAGCTTCATCGACGCGACTTAAATTAATGCGCTCGCCAATCTTCTCTTCCATCCACATACGCCCACCACCTGCGCCGCAACAGAACGAACGTTCTTTATTACGTGGCATCTCGGTAATTTTCACACCAGTTGCAATTAGCAATTCGCGTGGCGGTTGGTAAATCTCATTGTGACGACCCAGGTAACAAGGATCATGATAGGTAAGAGAGGTAGTTGCCTTATTAACCGGGATTAATTTCTTTTCCCGCACTAATTGATTTAATAATTGCGTGTGGTGAACCATGGTTAGCTCGAAACCACTTTGGGCATAATCGCGACCAATAGTTGTGAAGCAATGAGGGCAAGTTACAACTATCTTCTTATTACCTTTTGATACATCGCGATTAGCAAATACTTCATTAAAGGTATCAATATTTTCGCGCGATAGAACTTGATACAGGAATTCGTTTCCACTGCGACGAGCAGGATCGCCGGTACAGGTTTCGCGCTTTCCTAGAACTGCGAAATTAACACCAGCCATGTGTAGTAATTCAGCAACAGCCTTAGTTGTTTTCTTGGCACGTTCTTCGTAAGCGCCAGCGCAACCAACCCAGAATAGATATTCCACATCATCAGGTAGTACGCCTTCAACGACTTTCACCGGGAAATCACATTCAGCAATCCAAGACTCACGATCATTGCGATTAGCACCCCAAGGGTTACCAGCTTTTTCCAAATTACGGAAAGTGCCACCTAGCTCAGTTGGAAATTCTGATTCAACTAAAACTTGGAAACGACGCATATTTACAATGTGATCAACATGTTCGATATCTACTGGACACTCATTAACACAAGCGCCGCAAGTAGTGCAAGACCAAAGCACATCAAGTGAAATCGGCGCATTCTCACCAACTAATACTTCATTTTCAACCACTTTAGACATGGCATGATCGCGCATAGCCATGATCAATAGCTTTGGCGATAGTGGCTTATCAGTGTGCCAAGCAGGGCAAACTGATTGGCAACGTCCGCACTCGGTACATGAAGTCATGTCGAGTAGACCTTTCCAAGAAATGTCGCCACGATTGCCGAGTCCAAAGACATCATCTTCAGCTGGATCTTCAAAGTTAACTGGCTTGCCGTGTGACAACATTTCAGGCAATGCGCCAAGTGAATTCTTACCATCTGCGTTTCGCTTATAGAAAATATTAAATGGAGCCAAGAATCGGTGCCACGCAATTCCCATCGTGAAGTTTGTTGCAATAACCACAAACCAAAGCATTGATACAAATATCTTGACGGCGGCAATTACTTGAATCGAAGTTGTAATTTGGCCGAGTGATAACTCCTTAAACATTTCCGCAATCCACCAAGTGGTTATGTAGTGCTTATTGCGAGCTGTTTCTTCAGATAGTGCACCTTCAAGACCACGTAACGCGATCACACAGAAGACAATTGCCAGAATTGTTACTTCTACGTAATAAGCCTTCCAATTTCCTGATCCCAAGAATCTCGAAGTACGACTTTTGTGGAAGAAGCGAGTGAATTGGCGGATAAGTATTAGCGCCACAATGCTAATTCCGGTCAACCAAGTAATTAGCTCAACGAAATATTCATATGGCCAAAGATGCCCAATTACCGGAAGTTCCCAACGTGGATTAATAATTAAGAAATAAGCCTGAACCAGCGTTCCGAATAGCGCGCCAAAACCGATCATTACAAACCAGTGCGCAATTCCAGTTGCGGTGAAATTAAGCATCTTGGTGTGGCCAAGAGTTTCTTTCAACGTGTTTTTAAGACGTGCGCCACGATTACCACTTCGAGTTGGGTCAGCTGCACCTTTTTTATAAATACCTATTAGTTGGCGAACCCGAATTGCCAGCAGGGTTAAAGCAACAATCGTGATGCCGTAGGCACCGATCATTAAGGCGAGCGTTAGCGTCAT
The DNA here is from genome assembly GCA_964202795.1 of Candidatus Planktophila sp. Taxonomy (GTDB): domain Bacteria; phylum Actinomycetota; class Actinomycetes; order Nanopelagicales; family Nanopelagicaceae; genus Planktophila. The sequence continues at coordinate 7,544 of CAXNJS010000029.1, read as the reverse complement.
GTGGCTCAGGGTAAAGGGAAAATTGCGCGGGAATAAGTTCTAAGGGCTGTGGGTTACGCCCTATGAAAACCTGAGTCGCCCCGACTCAAGTATTTGTGTATGATCGACTCATGTCCCGCTGGCAAGCGGAGCCTGGGGTCAAATAAGACCCAAATTAAGCGTAAATAGATAAGAGAGAAATTGGAGCTAAGAAAATGGCCAGAGCAGTAGGAATCGACCTTGGAACCACCAACAGTTGTGTTTCCGTTCTAGAAGGCGGCGAGCCAGCAGTTATCGCTAACGCCGAAGGTGCCCGTACTACCCCATCGATTGTGGCTTTTGCTAAGAATGGCGAAGTACTAGTCGGTGAAGTTGCGAAGCGTCAATCAGTAACAAATGTTGATCGCACTATTCGTTCGGTAAAGCGCCACATGGGTACTAACTGGACAATTGATATCGACGGCAAGAAATACACCGCGCAAGAAATTTCAGCACGTGTATTACAGAAGTTAAAGCGCGATGCTGAGGCATATCTTGGTGAAACCGTAACTGATGCGGTTATTACCGTGCCGGCTTACTTCAACGATGCGCAACGCCAGGCAACTAAAGAAGCTGGTGAAATTGCTGGTTTGAACGTGCTTCGAATTATTAATGAGCCAACTTCTGCAGCACTTGCATACGGTCTTGATAAAGGCGATCAAGAACAAACAATTTTAGTTTTCGACTTAGGTGGCGGAACTTTTGACGTATCACTATTAGAAATCGGCGATGGTGTTGTTGAAGTTAAAGCCACCAATGGCGACAACCACCTCGGTGGTGACGACTGGGATGACGCACTTGTACAACACCTTGTGAAAACATTTGCTGCTCAATCAGGTATCGATTTAGCAAAAGATAAAATGGCGATGCAGCGTGTTCGTGAAGCTGCTGAAAAAGCAAAGATCGAACTTTCATCATCTCAGCAAGCATCAATTAACTTGCCATACATCACGGTTGATGCCGAGAAGAACCCATTGTTCTTAGATGAAACTATCTCTCGCGCACAATTCCAATCATTAACAGCAGATCTGTTAGATCGTTGCAAGAAGCCATTCCAAGCTGTTCTAAAAGATGCTGGGATTCCAATCGCTGATATCGATCATGTAGTTCTGGTTGGTGGTTCAACTCGTATGCCAGCAGTTGTTGATCTAGTTCGCGAACTTACTGGTGGGAAAGAGCCAAATAAGGGTGTAAACCCGGATGAAGTTGTGGCAATGGGCGCGGCCTTGCAAGCGGGCGTAATCAAGGGTGATGTTAAAGATGTACTTCTTCTTGATGTGACACCGCTATCTCTTGGTATCGAAACCAAGGGTGGCGTTATGACTAAGTTGATCGAACGAAATACAACAATCCCAACTAAGCGCAGCGAAATCTTTACCACAGCTGATGACAATCAGCCCGCAGTTCAGATTCAGGTATTCCAGGGCGAACGTGAAATGGCGGCTTACAACAAGAAGCTCGGCATGTTCGAACTAACTGGTTTGCCACCTTCTCCTCGTGGAGTTCCACAAATTGAAGTTGCTTTCGATATCGATGCTGATGGCATCGTGCACGTTTCAGCCAAGGATCTTGGTACTGGCAAAGAGCAGAAGATGACTATCACCGGCGGCTCATCTCTTTCTAAAGAAGAGATTGATCGCATGATGAAGGATGCTGAATCACACGCCGAAGAAGATCGTAAGCGCAAAGAAGAAGCTGAGATCCGCAACAACGGTGATTCACTTCTCTACCAAACTGAAAAGTTCTTAAAGGATAACGAAGATAAATTCACCGAAGGCGAAGCTGCTGAGAAGAAAGCTGAAACCGAAACTGAGCTTGCCATTCTTAAGAGCGCTCTTGAAGGAAATGATCTTGAGGCAATTAAGGCCGCAACTGAAAAAGTTGCAACCGTTAGCCAATCTCTAGGTGCCGCACTTTATGCAGCAACGGCTGCAGCTGAAGGTGCTGCAACACCGAATGAAGATGGCGTGGAAGATGCCGAGATAGTGGATGAAGGAAAGTAATTGACAACAGAGAGTGAAATGCCTCCGTTGCAAGACGAAGTTGGTTATAAACATCCAGAAGAGGGTCAAGAAATTGACCCGCTTGCTGTGATGACTGCCGACTTACAGCGCCTACAAGCCGAATATGCGAATTACCGCAAACGAGTTGAGCGAGATCGCGCCGTAGCTTCAGAAATCGCAATAGCCTCAGTGCTAAATGAGCTATTACCCCTATTAGACGGGCTTGATAGAGCAGCTGAGCATGAAGAGTTAACTGGTGGATTTAAGGCGATTGCCGATCAATTAGCTTCAATAACTTCACGAATTGGGCTAGAGAAGTTCGGTGAGGCAGGAACGCAATTTGATCCACAGATTCATGATGCGCTGATGCATGAAACTTCAGCCGATGTCTTAGTACCAACAGCCAGCAAAATTTTGCAATCAGGATACAAGTTCAAAGAGCGTATTTTGCGTCCAGCCAGCGTCGCAGTAACAGATCCAGCAGGAGAGTAACCAATGGCAGCGCGTGATTTATACGAGAAGGATTTCTATAAAATCCTGGGCGTATCAAAGAACGCACCTGCAGATGAGATTAAGAAGAAATATCGCTCTCTTGCTCGTGAGTTGCACCCAGATAAAAATAAAGGCGATGTAAAACTCGAAGAACAGTTCAAGGCTGTTTCTGAGGCGTATGACATTTTGGGTGATGATAAAAAACGCGCTGAATACGATGAAGCTCGTTCACTCTATGAAAGAGGTGGCATGCGTGCACCAATGGGTGGCGGTAATTACCAAGGTGGCGATTTTGGTGACATTTTTGGTGGTGGCAACCCACAAGATATTTTTGCAAATCTCTTTGGTGGTGGCCGTCGTGGTCCGCGCAAGGGTCAAGATCTACAAACTGAAGCTTCAATTACTTTTAAAGAATCTATCTTCGGAACCACTTTAGACCTGCGACTTTCCACCGATGGTGGGCCAGCACAAAACATCACCGCTCGAGTTCCAGTTGGTGTTAATGACGGAGCAAAGATTCGGGTTAAAGGTAAAGGCGCTCCAGGTGAAGCTGGCCCTGGAGATTTATTTATTTTGTTACATGTAAAGCCGCATTCTGTTTTTGCCCGCAAAGGCGAGAACTTAACCATTACTCTGCCAGTTACATTTCCTGAAGCAGCCCTTGGCGCAGATATTAAAGTTCCAACGCTTACTGGTGATGATGTAACTGTGCGCTTGGCACCAGGCACCTCAAATGGCCGTGTTTTGCGCGTAAAAGGTCGGGGAGTTACTAAAGCTGGCGCAACTGGAGATTTATTAGTTACGGTTGAAGTGCAAGTGCCAAAACGCCTTGATCAAAAAGCTGAAGATGCGCTAAAGAACTTTGCTAGCGCAACTGAAGGCGAAGATGTGCGAGCTGAATTTAATAGCAAGGCTAATTCATGAATATTGAAGCAGATAAGAATCAACCAGATGATGATGCCGGCGTTTATGTCATCTCAGTAGCTGCCGAATTATCTGGCATGCATCCACAAACACTTCGTCAATATGATCGTATGGGTTTAGTTTCACCTGATCGAACTAGTGGTCGCAACCGTAGATATTCACTACGAGATATCGCCTCCCTTCGAATGGTGCAACGTTTAGTTGGTGAAGGAATTAATCACGCTGGGATAAAGCGAATTATTGAACTCGAATCTGCGATGGCTAACATGGCTTTAGAAGTTGCAAAGTTACGAATTGAAGTTGATGCGCTAGTTGAAGCGAATCCACCTAAGGGTTTAGCGGTACGAAAGAAACAACCAGTAATTCTCTACGAAGAAGAGAAGTAGTTAGAAGTATTGGCCTTTACTTTTCCAGCCGGATAATATTTTTTCACCAGGTGTTTTTAAAACATCTTCCAGCACTGCGGAATAAATATCTCGGAAATCTGTGGTTACAGCCAAGTCACCATTGATTAACTTTGATAGTGATGGTTGATCGCCATAGAAACCACCTTTTACGCGATCGCCAATTAAAAATACTGGCCCCGCGGTTCCGTGATCGGTTCCTTGTGATCCATTTCCCTTTACTCGACGACCAAATTCGGAGTAAACCATCATGACAATATCTTTACCGCGGGGAGTAGTTTTCATCTGACTGGTAAACCGAGAAAGCGCAGTGGATACCGTGCCGAGTAATTCAGCTTGAGCATTTGCTTCATTTGCATGGGTATCAAAGCCGCCGAGTGAGACTGACCAAACCCGCGTTGGCGAGCCTGCCGCAATGAGTTTGGCGACCACATCTAACTGCTGCGCCAAATTGGAGTCACCACCTGCATTGCCACCATTTACAGTTGGAAGCTCATCAGATACTGGTGCGGGCATTTTAAGCACTGGAGTTACCGTATTTGAAACGCTAAATAGTGTGCGCATTGAGGTGGCTGCAGCAGCCATAAGTTTGTTATCAGTTGATGCAGCCTTAGCTAGCTTCTGGCAATCTTTGGCAAATGTTCCGGTCGGAATTACCAGACCACCCAATGGCAACGCAGAACCCGATCTCTTTTCGCCCGCTAGAAGTGGCGGTAATACTGAACCTAAGCTGATTGCCAACATTGGATCTACTTCTTGGGATTCAACCCAACGTCCTAGCCAGCCGCTATTTAATTTTGAAATAGGTGCGCCACTTTGCCAAATCGCCATTGAGGTGAAATGCGAATGATTGGGTTTTGGATAACCAACACCACGGACAATCGCAACTTTCTTCTGATCCCACAAGGATTTAATACCGGTCATTGCTGGATTTAAACCTAATTGCTCATCTAATTTCAAAACTTTCTCTGGCGCATAAGAAATATCTGGACGTGATGAGAAATAAATCGGATCGGTATAAGGAACAATTGTATTTAGTCCATCGTTGCCACCATAAAGCGTGACCATAATTAAAATTGGTGTACCAAGCGGAAGTGGTCGAGTTTGTGCGGCGTGGGCAATATCTTCCATTGTTAACAGTGGCGCAGCTGCACCAACTGCGGCAGCACCAGAAAGTTGTAGGAACTTACGTCTACTCAAAGTATCCATTTGCTGCCTCCTATGCGCTAACTACGTATTCCGGACTGCAAATTGCTAACTGCAGTAATTGGACGGGGGTACCTTTAACGCCATCTAGAGCTAACCGGGTGCGATTACTAAATGGTAAAACTCCTAATTCATCTTGCAACCAAGCAACCCGTTTATTTGGTGCGATCGCTGTTAAAGCGCTTAAATCAGCCTGTTTTATCAGCCAAGATGCGAATTGAATTCGAGATTGGGCGCTAGCAGAACTCAACCAAGATTCATCTGTTGGCCAACCACCAACATTTGGCGGACTAAATGGAACTTGAGCTAACTTATCTAAGTAGGCCAATAATTGCGCTGGAGTTTTTAAAGCAGAGGGAGTTAGTTTTAAGTACCTGGCAACACCGACAAACCATTCAACCGGAGCTTTAACAATTGAATAATTTGGGTTACTTAATATTTGTGAATCAGTTAACGCGGTAACTAATTTACTAATGTCACGGGTTTCAAAGGATTTCTCCAAAGAGTTATCGGAAGGTAGTTCGGTTAGGCTTGAAATAAATCGAAACCAGAATCTTTCAGAGATAAACTTAGCGGCATCTTTCTGAGCCACTAAATGTGCTGTGGCGCTAGTTCCATTGAAAGTTGTTGAAGATCCCAGAATAGTTTTTATATTTGGGTCATATCTCTTGGTATTGATAGTTACTTTGCCAGAAGAGCGTTCGATCTGATATCCAGTCATTGCTCGCGAAAGTTCGCGAACATCAGTCTCGGTATATCTATTTACGCCGAGTACAAAAAGCTCCATCAACTCACGAGCTAAATTTTCGTTAGGAGATTTAATGGTGTTTTCACCGCCATCTAACCAAAACTGCAATGCGCCATCATTTACCATCGCAGTAGACATCTCGCCAAAATTACCTAGAGCATGCTTACGCAAAGTTTGATTTTGCAGATACATCGGATAGGCATAGTTTATTTTTCCTACCGCAGTTGCCCAATGTCCATGCCAGAACCAAGTCATCCGTTCGGTAAGCGCGTGATCAGAAAGAGCCATTCGATCAAGCCACCAAATTGGCAAATCTCTAACTTGTTGGCGCAACGCAATATTGAATTCAATTAACGCACTTGTTTTTTGATCAGGGCGTGGTCCTAAATTTGTAATATTTGGTTCAGCTATCTGAGCAGCTCCTAAATCAACTACAGGGACGCTCAAGAGTGCGGTTTTTGTAGCGCTTACGCCATTAGCTAAAGCGGCTTTAAATTCACCAGGGCGTGGTCCAAAACCAAAGCGGTGGTAAAGCCGTGCGATCTCTAACCGGTCGGTTTCCATAACGGCAAATGTAGGTGATTTCAAGCAGTTAGGTAAGGTACGGACATGAACTCACACGAAATTCTCCGAGAAGAGATCCTGAACAAGGCTGTTGTACACGGCAAAGTGATTTTATCTTCCGGAAAAGAGGCTGATTACTACGTGGATTTGCGCCGTGTGACACTCGACGCGGTTGCAGCCCCTTTAGTTGGTGCTGTGATGCTTGAGCTAACTAAGGATTTAGATTACGAAGCAGTTGGCGGATTAACTCTTGGTGCTGACCCAGTGGCAACTGCAATGATGCATGTAGCGGCACAACAAGGCCGCAAACTTGATTCATTTGTAGTTCGCAAGGCAGAAAAAGCACATGGCTTGCAACGTCGCATTGAAGGACCAGATGTAAAAGGCCGTCGTGTTTTAGCGGTGGAAGATACTTCAACTACTGGCGGTTCAGTATTAACCGCAGTTGAAGCACTACAAGAGGCCGGCGCTATTGTCGTTGGCATTGCAGTAATTGTTGAACGCGGTGCAAAACCAAAAATAGATGAAGCGGGTTTTGAGTATCGTGCTGCCTACCAGTTAGCAGACTTAGGTTTGTAATTAACTCAAGTGGCGCTTGGTACGTATCTCGCGAAGAACTTCTAGCGCAATTGGCGCCAGGCTAACAAGGACAATCAAGCCAATTATTGGAAGTAGATATTTATCTACCGAACCCTCTAATTTATTTCCCAGTACATAACCAAGTGCGATCACGCCATCGGTCCAGATGATTGCGCCAATAACATTCCAAACAAAAAACTTTCGAGCTGGAATCCCAACTACACCACACATTGGATTAATCAGCGTGCGGATAAATGGAATGAAGCGAGCCAAAATTATTGCTTTACCAATGCCATACTTACCTAGCCACTTTTCCGTCGAGACGACTCTGGCTTGGGTGAAGAAGCGACCATCTTTGCGATCAAATAATTTGCGCCCATATTTAGCGCCAATGAAGTGGCCAAGCTGTGAGCCGATGATTGCGGCCAGCGGCGCTCCGATAAATAGAGCAGCTGGTGATAATTGAACTCCACCGAGAAGTGCTGGTGCTGAACCTGAAGCTGCCAGCCCGGCAATGAAAAGTAGCGAGTCACCAGGAAATGCCAACCCAACTAGTAGGCCAGTTTCAGCAAAGAGGATGGCCAAGATGCCAATTAAGCCCAGATC
>CAXNJS010000028.1:0-14363 GCA_964202795.1 Candidatus Planktophila sp. | reverse complement strand
TCACCAGTTTGGTTATAGAACGAAACGTTTCCACCTGTGACAGGTAGCCCCATTTCAAGGCAACCATCGGCTAATCCGCGCACGGTTTCGGCGAACTGCCACATGACGCCTGGGTCCTCAGGAGAGCCAAAATTAAGGCAATTTGTCACTGCTAGCGGCTTGGCACCGGCGACGGCAATATTTCTGGCAGCTTCGGCCAGGGCCAACTTGGCGCCTTCGTAAGGATTTAAATACGACCAGTTGGCATTGGCATCAGTACTAATTGCCACACCTAATTGAGTTGATTCATCAACGCGAACCATGCCGGCATCTTCTGGTTGCGCCAGAATTGTGTTGCCTTGCACGTACTTGTCATATTGCGAAGTAACCCAAGATTTATCAGCCAAGTTTGGGGTGCTGGCAATAGTTAACATCGCAGCTTTAATTTCAGCCTCTGTGCTTGGTAGCGGCACATCAATGACCTGGGCGTTAACAATATTTATGTAATCAGGTTGGGCAAGTGGTCGGTTATAAACCGGGCCTTCGTGTGCCACGGTGCGAGGTGGTACATCAACAATTACTTCGCCGTGCCAAGTAATGATTAAACGATCACCGTCAGTAACTTCACCGATTACATCAACTGTGACATCCCACTTAGCGCAGATCTCTAAGAATCGAGCAATGTGTTTTGGTTCAACGATTGCGCACATGCGCTCTTGAGATTCTGACATCAGAATTTCTTCTGGTGAAAGCGATGGGTCACGAAGCGGAACTTTGTCGAGTTGCACAGCCATGCCACCGCTGCCGCCAGATGCGAGCTCGCTGGTTGCGCAAGAAAGTCCAGCGCCACCAAGATCTTGGATGCCAACAACTAAATCTTCGGCAAAGATTTCTAGGCTGCATTCAATTAAAACTTTCTCAACAAATGGGTCACCCACTTGCACACTAGGTCGCTTAGCTGGGCCACTGGCACCAAATGTTTCAGAAGCCAGAACTGATACGCCACCAATGCCATCGCCACCAGTTTTGGCACCGAAGAGCACAACTAGATTGCCAGCACCTGATGCTTTAGCTAATTTGATTTGATCGTGGCGCATTACGCCAACACAGAGTGCGTTAACTAGCGGATTACCTAAATAAGTTTGATCAAAAGTAATCTCGCCTCCGATATTTGGTAGCCCTAGGCAGTTTCCATAACCGCCAATTCCAGCGACGATGCCAGGTAAAACCCGCTTGGTATCAGGGGCATCGGCTGGGCCAAAGCGAAGTGGATCCATGACGGCAATTGGACGAGCGCCCATCGTCAAAATGTCACGCACGATGCCGCCGACACCAGTTGCTGCGCCTTGGTAGGGCTCAATGAACGATGGGTGATTGTGGGACTCAATTTTAAAAGTTACGGCATAACCCTGACCAACATCTACAACACCTGCATTTTCGCCGATACCAACTAAAAGCGCATCGCTATGTGGGGCTTTCTCGCCAAATTGCTTTAAGTGCACCTTGGAAGATTTATATGAGCAGTGTTCTGACCACATAACTGAGTACATCGCGAGCTCAGATGAAGTTGGGCGACGGCCAAGAATCTCTTTAATACGCGCGTATTCATCGGGCTTTAAACCAAGTTCAGCAAATGGTTGCTTGGTATCTGGCGATGTTTGGGCGATTGCAACAGTATCTAGCGCCATCACTTGCCTACCAGCGCAGTTAGCACAGATATGAAAAATGGCAAACCATCAGTTGAAGGGCCAGTAAGAGAATCAATGGCGTGCTCTGGGTGTGGCATGAGGCCAACAACATTGCCGCGTTCGTTTGTGATGCCAGCAATTAGATTGCGTGAGCCATTTGGATTTTCGCCAACGTATCGAATAATAATGCGGTTGTTATCTTCGAGTGACTTTAAAGTTTCATCATCGCACTGGAAAGAACCTTCACCGTTTTTTAGTGGAATCACAATTTCTTGCCCCTTGGTGAAGTTAGAAGTCCAGGCGCTTGTGGTGTTTTCAATCTTTAGCGTTTGGTCACGGCATAAGAAATGTAGTTCGTGATTGCGGGTGAGTGCGCCGGGCAAAAGATGAGCTTCGCAGAGAACCTGAAAACCGTTGCAGATACCAAGCACGGGCATGCCTTTATTTGCTTGGGCAATTATTTCAGTCATCACTGGGGCAAAGCGTGAGATCGCACCGCAGCGCAAGTAGTCACCGTAGGAAAACCCACCAGGCAAAATAACGGCATCAACGCCCTTTAGATCGGCATCGCCGTGCCAGAGCGAAACAGCCTCGGCGCCCGCGTATTTAACTGCTCGCGCGGCATCTCGATCATCGAGAGTGCCCGGAAAAGTCACGACTCCAATGCGCATACTTATTCGGCCCTTACGGTGAAAGTCTCGATTACTGGGTTTGCTAGTAATACTTCGGCAGCTTTTTCAACTTCGGCAATCTGCGCTGGTGTTACATCGCCATCAACCGTGATCTCAAAGCGCTTGCCTTGACGAACATCGGTGGCAAAAGAGAAACCTAAGCGGGGCAGAGCGGCGGCAACAGCCTTACCTTGTGGATCCAAAATCTCTGGCTTAAGCATTACATCGACCACGATTTTTCCCATTGTCTTATCCCCTTTGTTAGTTCTTGAAACTTATGCTGCTTTGAATTCAGTGCCGGTAATACGTTGGAAAGCTTCGGTGTAACGCTGCGCAGTTTTCTCAACGATCTCTGCTGGTAGCTTTGGTGGGTTGCTCTCGCGATCCCAACCACTACTAACTAGATAATCACGCAAATATTGTTTATCAAAAGATGGTTGAGCTTTGCCTGGTTGCCACTCAGCGGCATCCCAGAAGCGCGATGAATCTGGCGTTAAAACTTCATCACCAAGAGTCATAACACCATGAGCATCTGCGCCAAATTCAAATTTAGTATCAGCCAAGATAATGCCGCGCTCGTTAGCAATTTTGCTTGCTGCGTTATAAATCTCAAGGGTTAGGTCGCGCAGTTCGGTTGCAGTTTCAGTGCCCACAATTTTGGTTGCTGCTAGAAAATCAATATTTATATCGTGATCGCCAATTTCAGCTTTTGTGGCTGGTGTGAAGATGCTGGTTGGTAATTGTGAACCATCTTGCAGCCCGGCTGGCAGATCATTGCCGCAAACTTTTTGATCATTCTTATATTCAGCCCAACCGCTGCCGGTTAGATATCCGCGTGCTACGCATTCAATCGGATACATAGTTAATGGTTTTGCAATGACAGCACGGCCGGCAACTTCAGCTGGAACATCGCTACTGATGATGTGGTTAGGCACCAGGTGCTTAAGTTGCTCGAACCACCAGAGCGATAACTGCGTTAAAACCGCCCCTTTATTGGGGATTGGGGTGGGTAAAACCCAATCGAAAGCCGATACGCGATCACTAGCCACGATTAACAAATTGCCAGTTTCATTTGTATATAGCTCGCGAACTTTTCCGGTGCGCAAGTGAGTCCACCCAGTTATCGCAGGCGCTGGCGGTGGGCCAGCTAGGCCAAAGCCGCTCACCTGATGGCGCCGGGTTTGTACTGCGCAGCGGCAGGGTGCGCGGAAGTAATCGCTTCGATGCGACTAACAACTCGAGCTACTTGTTGGCGAGCATCGCCAGTAAATTCAATTGGGTCACTGATTAACGCTTCAAGGGCAGCCGTATCAAGTGGGATTCGGGCATCGGCTGCAATGGCTGCAAACATCGTGTTTGGTTTTCCTTCGCGCATTGCAAGAGCTGCAGCAACTGCATGTTCTTTAATAACTTCGTGGGCAACTTCGCGACCAACGCCAGCCTTAACAGCTGCCATAAGAATTTTAGTTGTGGCTAAGAATGGTAGGTAGCGTTCTAGCTCGGTTGCAATGACCGCCGGGAAAGCACCGAACTCAGCGATTACCGTTAAGAAAGTTTCCAGCAAACCATCGATGGCGTAGAAAGAATCAGGTAGCGCAACGCGACGAACAACGCTGCAACTAACATCGCCTTCATTCCATTGATCACCAGCAAGTTCGCTAACCATTGATGCATAGCCACGCAGAACAACTGATAAACCATTTACGCGTTCGCAGGAACGAGTATTCATCTTGTGCGGCATTGCGCTGCTGCCAACTTGGCCAGCTTTAAAGCCTTCAGTTACTAGTTCTGCCCCTGCCATTAAACGAATTGAGGTAGCAAGTGAAGAAGGACCGGCAGCTAACTGCACCAGTGTTGTCACTACGTCGTAATCAAGTGAACGTGGATAAACCTGGCCAGTTGAATCTAAAACGTTTTCAAAACCAAGTTCGGTGGCAATCGCGCTTTCTAACTTAAAGTGGGCATCGCTGCTGCCAAGTAGGTCGATCGAATCTTGCGCGGTGCCCACTGGGCCTTTGATTCCACGCATCGGATAACGCTCTTGTAGCGCTGTTAAACGGGCGTAAGCGAAGAGCAACTCTTCGGCGGCTGATGCAAAGCGCTTACCGAGCGTTGTTATCTGCGCTGGCACATTATGTGAACGCCCAGCAATTGGTTGCGCGGAATATTGCGCAGCACGATCACCGAGGGCTGCTAGAACTGCCACAACTTTGTCATGCACAATATTTAATCCATCGCGCACCTGTAGCGCTTCGATATTTTCAGTTAAGTCGCGGCTAGTCATGCCAGCATGAATTGCTTCGTGGCCAGCAAGTGCGTTGAACTCTTCAATGCGGGCTTTAACATCATGACGCGTTGCTTTTTCACGAGCATCGATTGAAGCTAGATCAACCTGATTGATTACTTTTTCATAATCTGCAATTACTTTGGCATCGATAGCGTGACCCAAAGTTGATTGGGCGCGCATAACGGCGATCCAGAGTTTGCGTTCTTGAATGATTTTTGATTCCGGCGCGAAAATCTCACGCATCTGCGCTGATGCGTAACGGCTACCTAACAAGCTAGCGGATTGGCTCACTGCAGCATTCTCTCGCATTTAATTGCCCTTCTCTGCCACCGACGCATTTAGCGCGATGTCGGTTCGGTAGAACGAATCGGTTAATTTGATTTGCGAGATTGCGCGGTAGGCCTGGTTGCGAGCTTCAGTTAGATCGTTACCAATGCCAGTCACAGTTAGCACTCGCCCACCATTAACGAGTAATTTATCGCCATCAAACTTTGTGCCAGCATGGAAAATTTGAGTGCCTGTGACGCTGGGCAGGTTAGTTAATTCACCTCCTGCAATTGGGTTAGCGGGATATCCGGGCGCGGCCAATACCACTGTGACCGCTGAATCATCGCGCCATTGCAGTGCCACATCATCTAGATCATCAGTTGCTGCTTTGTATAAAAGCGCGGCCAGCGGTGTTTGTAATCGTGGGATTAAAACTTGGGTCTCGGGATCACCGAAGCGGGCATTGAATTCAATGACCTTTAAGCCATTGTTAGTTAGGGCCAGACCTGCGTATAACAAGCCTATAAATGGGGTTCCGCGTGCTGCCATCTCGGCAATCATGGGCGCTAAAACTTGGGTGTAGACATCATCTTCGATATCAGTTGGTGCCCATGGCAGTGGCGAATATGCGCCCATGCCGCCAGTGTTTGGGCCAGCATCACCATCGTGTGCTCGTTTGAAATCTTGCGCTGGTTGCATCGGAATAATGTTGCGACCATCGCTAATACCGAAGAGAGATATCTCGGGGCCAGCTAAATATTCTTCAATTACTACTCGCTCGCACTGCAGAGCGTGTGCAATGGCCTCATTGCGATCAGAGGTAACAACTACGCCTTTGCCGGCAGCTAAACCATCATCTTTAACAACGTAAGGAGCCCCGAAAGTATCTAGAGCGCGTTCGATTTCTAATTGAACTGGGCCAACGGTGAAACTTTTAGCAGTTGGCACCCCCGCATCATGCATTACTTCTTTAGCAAAGTTCTTACTGCCTTCTAGTTGCGCTGCAGCTTTGGAAGGGCCAAATACTTTTATGCCGGCAGCGCGCAAGCGATCGGCTGCGCCATTTACCAGGGGTGCTTCGGGGCCGATGACAACGAATTCGATTTCCAGGGACTTAGCTAATTCAGTAATCGCTTGATTGTCTGTGATATCTAGTTCGTGACAAGTTGCAAATTGCGCAATACCTGGGTTGCCAGGTGCGACATGTAGTTCTGAGCAGAAAGTATCTGCGTGTAGTCCTAGTGCCAGGGCGTGTTCGCGACCGCCGCTTCCGACTAGGAGGATTTTCATCTTTAGATGAACTCCGTTACGACGATAGTCTCATCGCGACCCGGCCCGACGCCAATTGCACTCATCGGGGCGCCTGAGATCTTTTCTAGATAAGCGACATAAGCTTGAGCGTTCTTGGGCAGATCTGAAACTTTACGAGCGCTGCGAATATCTTCAGTCCAGCCCGGAAGGTATTCATAAATTGGAATGGCGTGATGGAAATCTGATTGCGAAGCAGGTAGTTCTTCAACGCGCTTGCCATCGATCTCATAAGCCACACATACCGGGATTTGCTCCCAGCCAGTAAGCACATCGAGCTTGGTTAAGAAGAAGTCAGTTAGGCCATTAACACGCACGGCATAGCGGGCAATTGGAGCGTCATACCAACCGCAACGACGGTTACGCCCTGTTGTTACGCCTACTTCGCCGCCGATAGAGCGTAGTTTTTCGCCATCTTCATCGAGCAATTCAGTTGGGAACGGGCCGCTACCAACGCGAGTTGTGTAGGCCTTAACGATTCCGATTACGCGTTCGATCTTGGTTGGGCCAATGCCAGAACCAGTGCAAGCACCGCCAGCAGTTGGGTTACTGGAAGTTACGAATGGATACGTACCGTGATCCACATCGAGCAGTGTTCCTTGCGAACCTTCGAGCAGAATTATTTTGCCGGCTTTGAGCGCTTGATCTAGCACTAAAACAGTATCAGCAACATATGGGCGCAAGATTTCGGCATAGCCAAGATACTCGGCAAGTACTTCTTCGACCTCAATATCTTTGCGATTGAAAACTTTAATTAGAACTTGGTTCTTATCGCGAAGAGCTGCTTCGAGTTTCTGACGCAGAATCGAAGGATCAAATAAATCTTGGACGCGAATTCCGATGCGGTTAATTTTGTCAGCATACGCCGGCCCGATACCACGACCAGTTGTACCGATCTTGGAATTACCCAAGAAACGTTCAGTCACCTTGTCGATGGTGCGGTGATAGGGCGTAATTAAATGTGCGTTCGTGCTGATTAATAATTTGCTGCAATCAATACCGCGTTCAGTTAAATCTTTAATCTCTTGTAGTAGAACACCTGGATCAATAACCACACCGTTGCCAATAACTGGAATTACATTCGGACTTAAAATTCCAGATGGCAGTAAGTGCAACGCATACTTTTGATCACCAATTACAACTGTGTGACCGGCGTTGTTGCCGCCTTGATAGCGAACTACATAATCAACGCGATCACCGAGCAAATCGGTAGCTTTACCCTTGCCCTCATCGCCCCACTGTGCTCCCAGTAGAACTAATGCAGGCATCGGTAAAGCCTTTCTCTCATATTAATGCGCGGTAAGTGGAAGTTTACTTGCGGGAGGTGGTTCCGGTGGAACGAAGGTCTTCGCAACCCTTAACAACGCGAGCAGCCATGCCAGCTTCAGCCAACTTGCCCCATGCGCGTGGGTCGTATGCCTTCTTGTTACCAACTTCGCCGTCGATCTTAAGCACGCCGTCGTAGTTCTTAAAGGCGTGATCAACAACTGGGCGGGTAAATGCATATTGAGTATCGGTATCGATATTCATCTTAATTACACCGTAATCAAGGGCTTCGCGGATTTCAGATAGAAGTGAACCTGAGCCACCATGAAAAACCAGATCCATTGGCTTGCTGCCAGCAGGTAGGCCAAGCTTTTCAGAAACTGCAGCTTGTAGTGTTTGCAAAATCTTTGGTTGCAACACAACGTTGCCTGGCTTATAAACGCCGTGCACGTTACCGAATGTGGCAGCAACCATGTAACGAGTACTTGGGTCAGTGCCAAGAGTTGCAACTGTCATTAGTGCATCTTCGGGAGTCGAGTACAACTTGGCATCGTGCTTTGCTTCGACACCGTCTTCTTCGCCACCGACAACACCGATTTCAATTTCCAGAATTGTGCGAGCTGCGGCAGAAAGCTTTTGCATCTCGGCGGCAATCTTCATGTTAGTTGGCATATCAACTGCTGAGCCATCCCACATATGTGAACTAAATAGTGGCCCTTGCCCATTCTTGATGCGGTTTGCACCGAACTCAAGTAGTGGACGCATGAAACCATCAAGCTTTTCAACTGGGCAGTGATCTGTGTGAAGCGCAATGTTTACGTTGTAGTTCTTTGCAACAACATGTGCGAATTCAGCGAGGCCTACAGCGCCATCAACCATGTTCTTAACGGTTGATCCTGAGGCATATTCAGCACCGCCCCAAGAAAATTGAATGATGCCATCTGATTGCGCTTCGGCGAAACCACGAAGCGCTGCGATCAGGGTTGAAGATGATGAAACGTTGATTGCGGGATATGCAAAGGCGCCAGCTTTCGCGCGATCCAACATATCTGCATAAATTTCCGGGGTTGCAATTGGCATGATCACTCCAGTGGTGGATATGTAAAAGCCGAGCGCATCTTTGGGCCGACTAAAGGCTTACGACATATCCAACCACTTACCCGAGCGTAAGAAAAATTACGCACCCGATATCGGAGCGCCAGTCTCGATTACATGCCCAGGAGCAGCATTTTTAGGGCTCGAGCGATGATGGTGGCCACGGCTCGGGTTAATTCAGGGGTGGCCATGAACTTGATGAAGCCAAGTAGAAATGCGGACATTTTTGCGCCTTTCGGTATGCGATCACGGAGGTGATCGAAGGCTGCGATCTTGGCTGATTGCTCTTGTTCCGAATCGCATATGAGAATTACTTGTTGATGAGCAAATGCCTATGAATTGTTTCGCTAGACGGGTAATCTCAAGCACTATGACCGAAGACTCGCTATCCAATCTCTCCCATGAATCTCGCACCTTTGCGCCAACGGCTGAATTCGCCGCACAAGCAAATGCCAAAGCCAACCTCTATGACGAAGCTGAGGCTGATCGGTTAGGTTTCTGGGAGAAGCAAGCCAAGAACTTGCTTTGGGATGCCCCTTGGTCAGACGTACTTGATTGGCAAAGCCCATATGCCAAATGGTTTGTCGGTGGAAAACTAAATGCCAGCGTTAACGCGCTAGATCGTCACGTTAATGAAGGTCGCGGTTCTCGCGTTGCTTTCCACTTTGAAGGCGAACCTGGTGACACCCGCACCATTACTTACTCAGATTTATTACTTGAAGTTAAGAAAACTGCCAACGCGCTAATTGAATTAGGAATCAAAGCTGGCGATCGGGTTGCGATTTACATGCCGATGATTCCAGAGGCTGCGATTGCGATGTTGGCATGTGCTCGTATTGGCGCGCCTCACTCAGTTGTCTTTGGTGGTTTCTCAGCCGATGCGTTGATCTCGCGAATTAATGATGCTGATGCAAAGTTAGTAATTACGGCAGATGGTGGTTATCGCAAGGGTGCAGCATTTGCACTAAAGCCAACTGTTGATGAAGCCCTGACCCGTAAAAATAACGTTGAGAAAGTTTTAGTAGTTAAGCGCACGGGGCAAGAGACTGCTTGGAACGCAAGCAAGGATATTTGGTGGCATGAGATTGTCGATCGCCAAAGCGCAGAGCATGTGGCGCAGGCTTTTGACGCCGAACACCCGCTATTTATTCTCTACACCTCGGGCACAACTGCTAAACCAAAGGGCATTTTTCACACAACTGGTGGCTATTTAACGCAGGCTGCCTACACGCACAAAGCTGTCTTTGATCTAAAAGCTGAGACCGATGTTTTCTGGTGCACCGCAGATATTGGTTGGATTACCGGCCACTCATACGTGGTTTATGGCCCACTAATTAATGGGGCAACTCAAGTTATGTATGAAGGAACTCCCGATACACCGCATAAAGGTCGCATCTTTGAATTAGTGGCAAAGTACAAAGTAAGTATTTTGTATACCGCACCAACTTTGATTCGTACCTGGATGAAATGGGGCGATGAATTTCCTAAAGCACACGATCTTTCTTCACTTCGTTTACTTGGTTCGGTTGGTGAACCAATTAATCCAGAAGCCTGGATGTGGTACCGCGAAGTAATTGGTGCAAACCGTTGCCCAATTGTTGATACTTGGTGGCAAACTGAAACTGGCGGCATCATGATTTCACCACTGCCAGGTGTTACGGCAACTAAACCTGGTTCTGCCATGGGTCCAATACCTGGCATCAGTGCAAAAGTTGTTGACGATAAAGCTAACGAAGTTGGCTTAGGTCACGGTGGCTTCTTAATTCTTGATAAACCATGGCCTGGCATGCTGCGCGGAGTTTGGGGCGAAGACGAGCGATACAAAGAAACTTATTGGTCTCGCTTTCCTGGAATTTACTTTGCCGGTGATGGTGCCAAAATTGATGAAGATGGCGCGCTTTGGTTATTAGGTCGCGTTGACGATGTAATGAATATTTCTGGTCACCGTATTTCAACAACTGAAGTTGAATCAGCCCTAGTTAGCCACCCAGAAGTTGCCGAAGCTGCAGTAGTTGGCGCAGCTGATGAGATGACTGGGCAGGGCATCGTGGCGTTTGTGATTCTGCGCGGTGGCGTTAAGCACGGTGAAAGCGAGGCCTTAATTCAGACCTTGCGCGCTCACGTTGCTAAAGAGATTGGCGCTATCGCTAAACCCCGCCAAATCGTGGTGGTTAACGAGCTACCAAAGACTCGTAGCGGCAAGATCATGCGTCGTTTACTTAAGGATGTGGCTGAAAATCGCGCAGTTGGTGATTCAACTACCTTGGCTGACCCAAATGTGATGAAGCTGATCTCTGAAGGACTTAACTCTTCTAAAGACGAAGATTAAGACCTTCTAACTAACTTCTTACTAATGACATGTGGCTTAATGGGTGTAGGTAAGGGCCTTACTTGTAAATCCCGTAAAGGCGGATTTTGCTAAACCAACACCTTTTTCAACAGTGATTGAGTTATCTGCATTGACTCGAATTGCAAGATAACCGGTAACAATGTTGGTCGCAACAACTTTGAAGTTCTGTGGCCAGATGCCACCTCGATCCCAATCGGAACCAGAGGCACTTTGTAGTTGGAGTTCACGTAGTTCATAGACGATCGTTCCGGAGGCCGCTGTAATGCTTGATGGATTTATCTGACCAGGGGCGGCGACCATCTGACATGGACAGCCATCCCAATCACCGACGCTAAATATGTATTGCTCTGTGTCGACGTTATGAGGAGCAATCGCTAAATGTGTATCCCAATATCCACGTGAAACCTTTGACGATCCAGTCGCGTTACTGTAATTGGCGCTCGCACCCTGCCCGGCATAACCATTTGTCCCTTTAACAAACCAGTTGCCAACAATGCCACCAACTTTGTCGTAGTCGATTTTTCCACCAAGTGGTGCAGCCGTGCGCGTGAGCTTCGCTGCATATGAAGATTTCACAGCACTGGTCATGTACTCAAAAGGATCAACAGTAAAGGGCTTCCAAGGCTCAGCATTTGCGTAAGAGTCAAGATTTGCAAACCCAGAGAGCTTCGTTGACCCATCAAAAAGTGAGTAATCGAAGTTTGGGTTAGCTGAGTCATCGGCAATAACCTCACCAGATTTAATCTCAATTGAGCCTGACCAGCGTCCAGTAGATTGCATTTCGGTCGCGATTTTCGATGCCGAGCCAATCAAGGTTCCCACATGGATATAGACACTGAAGAGTTTGCATGAGTGCATAATTATTAAACGATAATCGGGATAGGGATATCCATTTCCAATACGAAAATCTCCGGCGCTAATGATAACGCCATCGGCTGGTGAGGTAACCATGTAGGTTCCAGCGGGCTTAGCCTGCTGTGGGAAGTAGATATAGATATGGTCTACTGGCGTTACGTGTGTAGATGTCATCTCTCCCATTGGTGCGATGTGAGAAATAGTATTTACATCTTTCATGAAACCACTCGTGAGTTGAGTTGCAGATCCGGCACACTTTAAATCAGGGGCAAGACCTAGCGAAGTAATTATTGAATCTTGCCAAATTCCAGATCCGCCACTTCCAGATCCGCCACTTCCAGATCCGCTAGTTTGTTTAGGTCGCCACGAAGATTTCCCATCGCCACCTTGTGTGCAGAACAATTCAACGCCACTCGCATTTTTAGCACTTGCTGGTCCATTTGCATCGCAGAGAGAACCTTCAACGATTTTGGCAGACCCAGAGTTTGAATTGCTGCCACTTCCAGAACCAGAACCAGCCTGAGTTGTCGATGAAGGTGACGCACTTGGAGTTGCTGATGCACTTGGAGTTGCTGATGCACTTGGAGTTGCTGACGCACTTGGAGTTGCTGACGCACTTGGAGTTGCTGAAGGTGATATCGAAGGTGTGGCACTTGCAGCCGGTGTTGGTGAAGTTGATGGTTTAGGAGCTGGTGTTGGCTTCACAACAACCTTCACGCCCTTTGACCAAACTTTCTTACTTCCACTTTTAATGCAGGTATAAACCTGTCCGCCAGAGGTGATTTTCTGATTTAAAGTCTTACAGGTTGTTCCCGGCTTCGGAGCTGCGGCTAGAGCAGGCGACAGAGTTGAAACAGTTAAAACCAGGACGACTAGCGCAGAGAACTTTCTCATACCCACAGACTTTAAATTATCCTTAACGAATAAACCATAGGCCCGAAGTAATTTTTAGGTTAATTTTTAGTGGATTTGGCGAAATGTCCTAGTTCGTGAGTAATTCGTTAGCGCGATCTCTTAGATCAGTAACAATGCTTGGTAAACGCTGGTCTAGTTGAGCGTAGATCTGGCTCTCATTGATCTGGGTTTTAACTGGGCTCCATGGCGACCAAAGCAGTGTGGTTAGAACTAGGTAACCAATTACTGCAACGCGGATTAGTTCAAGTGCTACACCGGCCAATGAATCAATGGTTTTAAGTGGTTTCCAAAGCAGGCGCGCATGAAAAAACTTTGCAAATTTGCCGAATACAAATAAACCAAGTTGAGCGCCTAGAAAGATTGCAACTAAAACTGCGACTACTTGTTTGATTAGCGAATCCCAGTTGGCCACAAATTGCAGTGAGAAATAAAGGCCAGCAACACCGCCGACGATGTAGCCGAGAGTGCGGAATATTGTGGCTAGGAACCCAGTGCTATACCCGCGTTTGATTGCGCCCAGTGCTAACAGCGCTAGCGCAATATCAACAAACATTAGATTTCCACCTTTAAGTATTTCGCAGTTAATTCAATTAGCTCTTCAGTTGAATTAACCACACCAATATGTTTATAAACCACAGTACCTTGCTCATCAATAAACCAAGTTACTGGCACTCCCATACCGAAAGTTCCGCGGGTAATGCCTTTAGCATCGTAGAGATTTGGCCAAGTGATGCCATTTGCAATAATGAAATCTTTGGAATCTTGGGCTTTGGCTTCCTCAACTGCAATACCCAGTAGCTTTACCTTGCCGCTTGCTTGACGGTTAAAGTCAACAAATAATGGGATTTCATCGGCACATGGTCCGCACCAAGAGCCCCAAACATTAACAATTAGTGGGCCGCGCAAAGATTCAACCGAGATTTTTTCAGTGCCGGTTAGACAGTTAAGTAATGTTTCACCTGGTTTTGATGCCACATGGCTAACCTCAGTGCAGCCAACTACTTCACCTTTGCTGGCTACCGGTTTAGTAATTGATGAACAACTAGTTAAAGAGAGGGCGAGTAATAAAATTAAGACTTTCTTCATCGGAAATCCGCATCGGTTTTCAAAAGTAACTGCGCTTTAACTGGATCAACTTCACCAATGCCAAAAGATGGACAGATCTTGGCCATCGGGCAGGCGCCACATGCTGGTTTGCGCGAATGACAAATTCGGCGGCCGTGCCAGATCATTCGCTGTGACAAGTTGGTCCACTCTTTCTGCGCAATCAGTGCGCCAACTTCGTGCTCGACTTTGACCGGATCTTGCGAAGTCGTCCAACCAAATCTACGTGACAAGCGACCAAAGTGAGTATCAACTGTGATTCCAGGAATATCAAAGGCATGACCGAGTACCACATTGGCAGTTTTGCGACCAACGCCAGGCAGAGTTACAAGTTTTTCTAGTTCAGCTGGAACTTCCCCACCGAATTCCTTCATGATCTTGGTTGCCAGCCCTTTGATGTGGCGAGCTTTGGCACGAAAGAAGCCTGTGGTGTAAATAAGATCTTCAATATCTTCTACTCGAGCACCTGCGAATGCATTTACGCTCTTATATTTTTTAAAGAGTGCTGGGGTAACGGCATTGACCCGTTTATCGGTGCATTGCGCTGAGAGCACAGTGGCAATCAGTAGCTGCAGCGG
>CAXNJS010000027.1:0-15127 GCA_964202795.1 Candidatus Planktophila sp. | reverse complement strand
AGGTCACAGATAATCTTCACCCCCGTGGCTACTAATGAAGAAGGCGTGCAAGATTCCTATACCGCCAAAGATCTAGCCGTACTAGAGGGCCTCGACGCCGTTCGTAAGCGCCCAGGTATGTATATCGGTTCCACTGATTCACGTGGCTTAATGCACTGTCTCTGGGAAATTATCGATAACGCAGTTGATGAGTCCCTGGCTGGTTATTGCAAGAAAATTGATATTAACCTTGAATCAGATGGTTCGGTTGAAGTTCACGATGATGGTCGCGGTATTCCAGTTGATAAAGAACCAAAGACTGGCCTAACTGGCGTTGAAGTTGTTCTCACAAAATTACATGCTGGTGGAAAGTTCGGTGGCGGATCATATGCAGCTTCCGGTGGTCTCCACGGTGTTGGCGCCTCAGTTGTTAACGCACTGGCAGAGCGCCTTGATGCTGAAGTTGATCGCAATGGCAAGATTTACTGGATGTCATTTAAGCGTGGCGTTGCCGGCATCTTCGAAGGCGATGGTCCAAAGGCAACATTCACCCCGCAATCAGGTTTGCGCACAATTGGTAAGGTTTCAGTAAAAGTAACTGGTACTCGCATTAAGTGGTGGAGTGATCGCCAGATTTTCCTGAAGGATGCCGAACTAGATATCGAAGAAATCTATGCTCGCGCTCGCCAAACTTCTTATTTGGTGCCGGGCTTAACGCTTATTGTTAATGACAATCGCACGAAGACCAAAACCACTGAAACTTTTTATCATAAAGGCGGAATTTCGGAATACTGCGAATTTATGCAACCAGATCAAGGTATCGGTGAAGTAATTCGCTTAACTGGTCAAGGTCACTATCAAGAAACAGTGCCAGTTCTAGATGATCAAGGCCATATGGTTTCAACCGATGTTGAGCGCGACATGCAGGTTGATATCGCTCTTAAGTGGGGCAACGAGTTTGCCAACACCAACCGCTCATTTGTAAACATCATTGCAACGCCTAAGGGCGGAACGCATATGACTGGCTATGAGAAGGCGCTGACCAAGGCCTTTAACGAAACCCTGCGCAGCACTGGAACCTTGAAGAAGAACGAAGGTGATGTTATTAAAGATGATATCTTCGAAGGCCTGACATCGGTTGTGACAGTTCGCATGTCAGAACCACAGTTTGAAGGTCAGACTAAGGAAGTTCTGGGCACAGCAGCTGCTGCTCGTATCGTCGGTGAAGTTGTTGCCGAAGAGTTAAAGAAATTCTTTGCAACTACTAAGCGCATTGATAAGGCCAATGGCCGTTTGATCCTCGAGAAAGTGTCTGCCGCTTCTCGCACGCGTATTTCAGCTCGCGCCCATAAGGATCTACAACGCCGCAAGAACGCACTTGAATCATCTTCTCTTCCAACCAAGCTTTCTGATTGTCGCTCTGAAGATGTCAATCGCACCGAATTATTTATTGTAGAAGGCGATTCCGCACTCGGTACTACAAAGGCAGCGCGAAATTCAGAATTCCAAGCAATCTTGCCGATTCGTGGAAAGATTCTGAACGTTCAGAAAGCATCACTTTCGCAGATGCTCGATGACAAAGAGTGCGGCTCAATCATTCAGGTAATCGGTGCTGGTTCTGGTCGTTCTTTTGAACTAGATGATGCTCGCTACGGCCGCATCATCTTGATGTCAGATGCTGACGTTGACGGTGCACATATTCGCTGTCTACTTCTAACTCTGCTTTATCGCTATATGCGCCCGCTAATCGATGCTGGTCGCGTATTTGCAGCGATCCCACCACTGCACCGCATTGAAACCATGGGTGGCGGTGGCAAAAAGGGTGAGTACATCTACACCTATTCAGATGATGAAATGAAGAAGGTAACGGCTGAATTAATTAAGGCTGGCAAGAAGTGGAAAGAGCCGATCCAGCGCTATAAAGGCTTAGGTGAAATGGATGCAGATCAGCTTCGTGAAACCACTATGGATCCAGATGCCCGCACCTTGCGTCGTATTACCGTGACCGATGGCGCAGCAGCTGAGGCAATGTTTGAACTGCTCATGGGTAGTGATGTTGCACCACGTAAAGATTTCATTGCTAATGCCGAGATAGATCGCGATAGCATCGACGCTTAATTAAGTATTAACGGAAGTAAGATCCTTCGTAATACTAATTACTCGAAAGCGGTCATAGAATCGCTCTAAACTACCAGGACGAGATAGTCGAATCAATTTTCTGTGCGAGTTCTTCCTGAGAAATGACCCTGAATAAATAGCGCAGGACCTCAGGACTCATATGCAAATCTGAATCTTCAAAAACTAGATTTTCAATATACTCAGAGTAATTGTTGCACTGTGAAATTAACTCAGTGAGCTCAACTGCTGCAGGAATTCTCTTGAGAATCTCTTCATGCGAACTAGCTGTAATGGTTTCCCCGCATGAAGGACAGGGACTCTCTTTGAGGTAATAGCGAATTTTTGATAGAAACTTAGATTCGATTTGGCGAATTCGTTCCCGTGATTCTCCATAGATCTGCGCTATGTCATCTAAAGCCTTTGGAGCCCCATCGATTAATCCAAATCTAAGTGCAAAAATATTGATCTCCCTACTCGAAGCAAAGTTTAGGAGAGATACGATTTGCGAGATTAAGGTCCCTAATAAATTCGTATTCATAGTTTTATCTTTACTTAGTCCTGACGTCTCGGAAGAACTGGTACCCATATTTTCTGTGAGCATGACCAGCATCGCTTGCCTGATCCACCATGTCGCATATGGTGAAAAGCTATGTGGGCTTTCTGGATCAAATTTCCTCAAAGCCATCGATAGTCCTAGTTTGCCTTGGTAAATCAGGTCCGAAAACGGTATACCTTTTCCAGAATAATACTTTGCGTAGTGAATTATGAGAGTCTGCATGGACTCCCAAAGAAGAGAGTCTGCTTGTCTTCCAATTATTTTCTCTGACTTGAGTCGACGCTTTGTAGCATCATCTAGTTCCTCTTTGCTTCGCAGAATTTCTTGAGAGCGTTCTCCAGCTCGTTTTTGGTTGAAAAGAACTTTCTCCAAATCCAAATTGATGTATTCAAAGTTAAGAATACTTTCGGCGGATTCAATTCTTTCTATCGGGTCTTTTTTGCATGGAGCAGGAGGTGTATTTATTTCTGTGATAAGAGAATTCAACTCACTGAGAAAGTCATTTGCTTTGGTCGAGCCCACGTTTCGGGCATCTTTAAGATGCTGAACGGTAATTTCTTCGAGAGCCTCCAATCGAAACTCACCGTCAGGATGAGTGACTTCACCTTGTGCCCGATGGAGCACCTTAAGCAGAACGTTTCTGGCCGAAGTCGATAAGCGGCTTAATGGGATGAGAGTTTTCTGGTCGCCGGGTTCGGCTAAATAAGTTGCCAGCGAGGCATTGAGATCCATCGTTGCCATGTCGAACTCAACGGACTCTTCTTGAGTTCCGCTAGCTTCAGGGGTTTCAGGTGTGGTTTTCATTTCAGCTCCTTTGGACTAAGCCTAAGTGACCTTTTTAAAATACCTAGACTTATAGGAGAAAAAGATTTATCCGAAAATATCCCAATGGTTTGCTCTTAGTGAAGGCAGAAAATCGCACGATTGCACCGCTATAACTAGCAAATAGGAAGGCAACACTCATAATTAAGAGTTATCGGCCGCCTGCTCTGCATCACGAAGAACGCGAAGTATGTTGCCCGAGCGCAACTGCTCGAGTTCGGGCAATGACCAACCACGGCTTGAGAGCGTGTCCATCAGCAATGGATATGTCGAGACATCATCTAACCCGATAGGCATATCTGTGGCACCATCAAAGTCAGCACCGATTCCAACGTGGTCAATCCCGGCAACCTCACGGATATGCTCAACATGATCAGCAACATGTTCAACGGTAACGATTGGTGGTGCAACAGATGCTCTTTTATCTTTATCACCAAACCACTGGGCAAACTCATTTGAGACAAAGTCAGATACAAAAGCAACCATGCAGACGCCACCATTTTTTGTAAGAAGTGAGAGAACATCATCGGGAACATTACGAGGAATATCTACTAATGCTCTTGCGGATGAATGACTAAAGATTGCAGGTGCGGTGGTTATAGATAGCGCATCAATCATTACCTCTTTGGAGACATGTGATAGATCCACAAGCATCCCCAGCTGATTCATTTTTTGGACGACTTGCTTCCCAAAAGAGTTCAATCCACCCAGCCTGCGCTCATCGGTTGCTGAATCTGCCCATGAGGTGTTGTGGTTATGAGTCAAGGTCATATAACGAGCACCAAGGGCATAGAACATCTCTAAAATTGTCAGCGACTCATCTATGCAGTGGCCACCCTCTACTCCTATAAGAGAAGCAATCCGACCTTCATGATCAGCTTTGATTACATCTTCGGCGCAGGTAGCAATGGCCAAGTCATCAGGAAATCTTTCTATGAATGCCCGTATAAACATAATCTGCTCCACAGTTACAACAGCTGCCTGGCTGCCACTTAGTGTGGAAGGTGCGTAAACAGACCAAAACTGTCCCGTTACTCCACCTTTGCGCAGCCGTGAGAGATCGGTGTGAAAAGCGGGCACTTGCCGTGAGAGATCTACGGCATCAAAGTCGTAGTTATGAAGTTGACGCATCGCCCAAGCAAGATCATTGTGCCCATCGATGAGCATCAGAAACTCACACGCGTGACGATCGAAATCATGTCGTTAGTTTCGCACAAAAAACTATAAATTAGTTTTGTTCATTAGGCTATATTCTAAAGAAGACCTTGTCTGATCTCACAGTCGACAGTTTGCATTTCTGCGATAGATTTAAGATATGACAACGGAGTCGGCATTTGAAACTGCGCGTGCGCAGTTACGTAAAGCGGTAGATCAGTTAGGCCTTTCTGAAAATGATTGGCAGACCCTTTCAACACCTCGGCGAATCTTAGAAGTAGCTGTCCCCTTACGGCGCGACAATGACAAAGTCGAAATGTATAAAGGCTTCCGAGTTCAATACTCAACAACTCGTGGCCCATCAAAGGGTGGAGTTCGCTTTCATCCGCAGATTGATTTAGAAGAGACCATCGCTTTGGCCATGCTCATGACATGGAAGTGTGCCTTAACTAATTTGCCCTTTGGTGGAGCGAAAGGTGGAATTGCAGTTGATGCTCAAACTTTGTCAGAGCGCGAAAATGAGCGGTTAACTCGTCGCTATACATCTGAAATCCTGCCCATAATTGGACCAGAACGAGATATACCTGCACCCGATATTGGCACAGATGAGCGAAATATGGCTTGGATGATGGACACCTACTCGGTTAATGCTGGTTTTTCGGTACCAGGTGTTGTTACCGGTAAGCCAATTGTTCTTGGTGGATCAATTGGGCGTAACTCTGCGACAGGTGATGGCGTTGCAATTTCGACTCGTGAAGCTCTTCGAATACGTGGCATCGACCCGATAGGTGCAACAGTTGCAATTCAAGGATTTGGAAAAGTAGGTTATTGGGCTGCCGTTGCTCTCGAGAATATGGGAATGAAGGTCGTTGCAGTTAGCGATGTCAATGGAGCGGTGATTGGCTTTAAAAATGTTACTGAGTTGTGGTCGCATTCTTTAGCACATAAGAATCTTGATGCCCCTGGTACTGATCGACTAACCAATGCAGAACTTTTGCACTTAGATGTTGATGTTCTTATACCAGCTGCTCTCTCTGATGCGATTACAGCTCAAACCGCTTCTGGAATAAGAGCGAAGATTGTGGTTGAAGGTGCGAATGCTCCAACAACTCCAGAGGGAGATGCGATTTTGAATGAAAATGGAGTTCTTGTGGTGCCCGATATTTTAGCCAACTCAGGTGGTGTAATCGTCTCTTACTTTGAATGGGTGCAGGACAAGCAGAACTATCCATGGAATGCCGATGAAGTTAAGACCAATCTCAATAGTATTTTAATGAAGGCATTTCATGAGGTTGAGCAGATGGCAACTAGCCGAAAGGTTACGTGGCGCGAGGCTGCGCATATGTTGGGGGTAGCACGTGTAGCTGAGGCGCACAAACTCCGTGGGCTTTATCCGTAAAGAGAAGATTTAGCCAGCAAACTTCTAGTCACGCATAACGAGTCGAAGTTGCATCCACACCGCTAAACGATCATCGGGGTTATCAAGGGTTATATTAAATAAATCCTTAACTCTGCGAAGACGATATCGCAATGTATTAGCATGAATAAAGAGAGATTCTGCAGCTAAAGCAATATCACCAACAGCATCTAGCCAGGCAGTGACTGAATCTGCATAATTGGTTTTGTTTTCAAGGTCGTATGCGAGCATAGCTTCAATGCCAGGATGTTTTAGCATGGGTTCACGAATTAGTTCATCGGCAACATGAGCTAGCAACACTCGCGCATGCACATCATCAAGCTTTGCAACAGCAGGAAGATCTGGGTTGGCTGTCGTTACACGCAAAATATCATCTATTTGATTGCGCATATTTGGCAAGTCAGCCGGCTGAGTTGATGTATGGGCAATGGCTGCACGAATTTGATCCTTAAAAGCTAGGTGAATAGAAGTGAGTGCGCCATTGACAAGACGCACTACAGAATCTGACTCACCGCCGGGTAGTAGAACATAAACAGCCCGAGGAGTTGTTGTTATGGCGGCATCAGGACGAAACACCGCCAGATATTGCGAGAGTTCATTACCCAGATGAGTTACAAGTGGAACTGTGCCATTTGAGTTAGGAATTGCAGCAAATCCAACTAGTGAAAGTACTGTTCCGGCTGGGAGCGCTAATCGGTAGGCGATTTCTTTGGCACTCAGCGATGCATCAAGTGCTGAACGCAATGTTGCTTCACGAACCTGTAACTCCAATTTATTATGGATTTGGTATCCCAGAATATGCAGGGCAGCCAACCGCGCACCTTCAAGAAGTAAACGCTCACCTTCTGGAGTGATCCCGCCAATATTTTCAATAGCCCAGATGGTGCCGAGTGGCTTTGCTCCAGCCTTTACCGCTATTGCAGCGCGAGCAAACTCATCGCTAACTTCTGGGAATCGAGTAACACCTTGACCTGCCAGCACTGATCGATACTGAGCTAAGTTTCTCTCCATATCCGGTACATGGCGCCCCAATATGCCCTGTTCGCGGAGCGCATCGATGCGTTGATCTGGCAGTGAAGAGTAAGCCAGAACTCTTCGGTCCATATCTTCAATGGCAACAGAGCCACCAATAATTGAGGCCAAAGAATTTGCCAGGGTATAGAGCTCATCACCAAGGCCTGTTGCAGATGGCTCAAATGATTCTTGTGATCCCAAGATCGTGTGTAAAATCACATCAAGATGTTGCCATGTAATTTCATCTCTAACGGCAAGCAAAGTGATGTTGTTGATTTGCGCTTCACTGATTAGTTGACTTGCATCCTCGCCGCGCACTTTAACTATTACTGCGGAGTATCCAACTAATGAGGCGGCCCGAAGTGCTTGCGAAGCAGTTTGTTCATTAACTCGAACACCAGTCAAGATCAAGATTGAGTCCGGTTCATTTGGAAGTGCATCGATGGGATCATGTAAAACTGTTCCGCGTACTGATCGTGCTAATTTCTCTGGATTAAAGAGAACTCGAATTTCTTCATGGTTTCGCCCAGAAAAAGCCTTTAGCAAATCGGATAAGAGCACGCCTCAACCATAGGCCAATCGGCTCAACATAGATATGGATTACTAGTCCACTATTGCCTCATGAGCCCAGAGGATTCAAGAAATACTCCTGAGGGGCAGATCATCTCTCTCTTTCCATCTGGCACGAGTTTAAATGAGAATAATGAGCTTCTTATTGGAGGATGTTCAGCATCAGAGTTGGTATCTACCTTTGGTACTCCAGCACTGATCGTTGATGAATCAGCGCTAAGAGATCGGGCGCGACGCTATCTAGAAGGATTGCGTAGTAGATGGCCCAACTCTGAAGTTATCTGGGCTTCCAAATCACTTCCACTTACCTCTGTATTTCGCTTACTTGGTGAAGAAGGTCTTGGGATTGATGTTGCTGGCGGTGGTGAACTAGTTATGGCCTTAGCAGCAGGGATCAATCCATCGAAAATTGTGATGCATGGAAATGCAAAAACTGATGAAGAGATTGAGATGGCCGTAACTGCCGGGGTTGGCACCATCGTGATAGATAACTTTGATGATATTGATCGACTTGAAAGAATTGTAAAAGGCGAGCAAGGTGTCTTGGTCCGAATCATCCCTGGCATTTTGCCTGATACTCATCTGGCAAATGCAACTGGTCAAGATGATTCAAAATTCGGCTTATCTATCAGTAATGCAAAAGTTGCCATCGAGCGATTGAAGGCAAGTAAAAAACTTCGACTAGATGGATTGCACTTACATCTTGGCTCACAAATTATGTCGACGGAGCCTTTTATTCAATCCATAGAAGCCATAGCCTCACTTGGTGAGTTTGCAGTGTATGACTTGGGTGGTGGGCTAGGCGTGCGATACACATATACGGATAGTCCACCAAGTATCGAAGAGTATCTTGATGCGCTAATTGATACTGCTCGTAAATATTTACCGGCAACTGCCAAGATTTTAATTGAACCAGGTCGCTCAATGGTTGCTGATACAGCTGTAACTTTATATCGGGTAGTAACCGTCAAACGCTCTGTGCGTACATTTGTTGCTATTGATGGCGGAATGGCTGATAACTTAGAAGTCTCCTTATATGGTCAGAGATTTGAGGCAACGGTAGCCAATCGTGTTGGCGGCGGAGATCTCTATGCACTCGTTGGTCGTCAATGTGAATCAGGTGATATTTTGATTGACGGTGTGAAGCTGCAGGATCCTAAGGTTGGGGACATAATCGCAGTGCCAGTTACTGGGGCATATTGTTTAACAATGGCAAATAATTACAACGGTGCACGTCGCCCAGCCGTTGTATTCTGTCGAGATGGTCTAGCTCGACCTGTTGTCAGGCGTGAAACATATGAGGATTTGCTGGCCAGAGACATTAATTGAGGGATTGGGCTTTGATTCAAATGGACAAGGTCAAAGCCTCTTCTTGGTCCAAAAGTCCAGCACGAATAGCTCCCTAAAGTGGCAGTATTCCATCAACACACTAGCCACGAGGTGGTCAGTGGGGGCAAACCCTAGTAAATGTGAACTATGACTAACTCGCACACTGTTCGCCATTCATTGCCAAAACTTAAGAAAGGTATATATGAAGATTAAATTCTCATCGATTGTGATCTCCACTGCCATTATTTTTGCCTCGTGCCTAACATTCGCGGGCACTTCACAAGCAGCAGCTGAGCCAAAAGTTGGAGTCGCTTGTAAACAATTAGGAACCACCGCAAAAGTAGGGCTAATAACTTATAAATGTGCCCTAGTCGGAGGTAAGCGTGAATGGACCGAGACTTGGTTCACAGCTATAAAGAAGAGCACCGCACTATACAGAACTCTTCCTGCAGATATCAAAGCAAAGGGTGTACTTACCTTTGCAACAGATCCGACTGATCCACCATTTCAGTTCTTCAGTGCAGACAACGATCTAATTGGCGCTGAGGTTGATTTAGCAAATGCAGTTGGTAGGGTTCTTGGCGTAAAAGTTGAGTTTGTTTCATCTGGATTCTCGGCCATTATTCCTGGCGTTGAAGCAGGACGTTTTGATGCCTCAGTATCAGCATTTGCTAGTACGACTGCTCGGCAGAAAATTGTCGATTTTGTTACCTATTTCAATTCTTCACGAGCCTTCCTATTTAGAAAAGGAACACTGCCTAATGTGAAAACTGAAATAGATCTCTGTGGAGTTAAAGTTGGAATTCCTGCAGGAACAACAATGGCAACTTCGATTGTTGGCCTAAGCAAGAACTGCACAGATGCTGGTAAATCTGCTATCGCATATTCGATTTACCCTGATCAGGCAACGACTGTTCTTGCAGTGAGATCCGGTCGTGCTGATCTGACTATTCTTTCAGCGCACGTTTCCTCTTGGTGGCAGCAGAATGCTGGTGATGAACTTGAGATAGTCTTGCGACCAGATCAGGGCGCTGACTTTAACGGCATGGTCGTTCGTAAGGGAGGTCTTGCCATAGTAATGCAAAAGGCAATTCAGAAACTTATGGATGATGGAACTTTCAAAACCATCTTTACAAAGTGGAATATTGAAAAGCTCATGCGTAGCTCAGCACAAATTAACATAAGCACAAGATAACAAACGGAGGTATCGAGATTGGACTCTAAAAAAGAACAGGGTCCAATCTCGACCACCCCGGCGAACTCCGAGGCAACAATCCTTAACGCAGTCCCAATCCGACACTATGGACGCTGGATTGCAACCGCCTTCCTGCTTCTTGTGGCCATGGTTATGGTGAAATCTCTTATCACTAATCCCAGGTTTCGTTGGGGAATCGTCGGTGACTACATCATCAGCGCTCCAATTTTGGGTGGTCTGCGCCTGACCTTAATTCTTACCGTAGTTGCGCAACTTCTTGGAATTCTTATTGGAATCATCTTGGCGATAATGCGCCTCTCGTCTAACCGTGTTCTTGCTCGTGCAGCATGGATTTATATTTGGTTCTTCCGAGGCACGCCATTGCTCGTTCAATTGATTTTTTGGTACAACATCTCTGCTTTGTATCCAGAGATTGCGATCGGTATTCCCTTTGGTCCAACTTTCTGGCAGGGAAATGCGAACGACGTGATTACACCTTTTGCTGTAGCAATTCTTGGGTTGGCACTTAACGAAGGTGCATATATGGCAGAGATTGTTCGTGGTGGCATAGTCGGAATTGATCGAGGACAAGGAGAGTCTGCAAAGGCTCTAGGTATGACACATATGCAAACTCTGCGTCGAGTTATTTTGCCTCAAGCAGTGAAGGTGATTATCCCCCCTACCGGTAATCAAACAATTCTTATGCTGAAAACTACCTCCTTGGTAAGCGTTCTTGCACTTGCTGATTTGCTATATACCGCGCAGACAATTTATGCGCGCACTTTCGAAACCATGCCATTACTGATGGTCGTGAGTTTGTGGTACCTAGGAATTACATCAGTATTAACTTTTGGACAATTCTTTCTTGAACGACACTTCACAGAAGGCAAGCAGCATCGAATTTCATTCACTCAACGAATTGCAGGCATGGTCCCAATGCGCAAGAGCAGCTCGCAGCTGACGGAAGCAGGGAAGGTAAACCACAATGATTGAGCCTGCACTGCGAGTTGAAGGTGTCCGAAAGTCATATGGACAGGTTGAGGTTTTAAAGGGAATAGATATGCAAGTAAAGCCGGGTGAGGTGGCATGCCTGGTTGGTCCATCTGGATCTGGAAAATCAACTTTTCTTCGCTGTATCAATCACTTGGAGAAGATTAATTCTGGTCGCTTATACGTTCATGGCGAACTAGTTGGTTATCAGGAGAAGAAAGGCCGTTTATACGAACTAAGTGATCGCGAGGTCTGTCGTAAGCGTGCCGAAATCGGGATGGTCTTTCAGAATTTCAATCTCTTCCAACATATGAGTGTGCTTGAAAATATCATTGAAGCACCTACGAGAGTCTTAAAAATTTCAAAAGAAGAGGCTGTTATCCATGCCCGTGAACTTCTTGAGTTAGTGGGCCTTTCAGGTCGTGAAGATAGTTTGCCAAAGCAACTCTCAGGTGGTCAACAACAACGTGTCGCTATAACTCGTGCATTAGCAATGAGACCAAAGCTCATGTTATTTGATGAACCAACCTCTGCACTTGACCCTGAGCTAG
Organism: Candidatus Planktophila sp.; assembly: GCA_964202795.1. Taxonomy (GTDB): domain Bacteria; phylum Actinomycetota; class Actinomycetes; order Nanopelagicales; family Nanopelagicaceae; genus Planktophila. Next base: position 3,431 of record CAXNJS010000027.1, on the reverse strand, counting down.
TGGGCGAAGTGCTCACAGCGATGCAGGACCTAGCAAGCTCGGGAATGACAATGATCGTGGTCACTCATGAAATGGGATTTGCCCGCAAAGTTGCAGACACAGTTGCCTTTATGGATGCCGGGCTTATTGTGGAGTCTGGTCCACCAGATAAAATTTTAGATAGTCCTCAACATGAGCGTACAAAATCTTTCTTTTCAAAGGTTCTGTAACTGTTGGCTGCAATATAAGAAGATGGGTAAGTGGAAGGTCTATTCATAGGGCGAGAAGGCACCGTAAGAATTAATCGATTGCCACAAGATCGAAGTAATCATCTTTCCAAAGATCTTCATCGCCATCAGGTAACAAAATAACTCGTTCAGGTTTTAGTGCTTGTACTGCGCCTTCATCGTGGGAAACCAGAATTACAGCGCCTTGATATTCAGACAGGGCTGCCAAAATTTCAGCACGAGATGCTGGGTCAAGGTTGTTAGTTGGCTCATCGAGTAGCAGCACGTTTGCAGCAGATACAACTAGAACAGCCAAAGCTAAACGAGTTCGCTCACCACCAGATAAAACCTTAACTGGTTTATGAACATCATCGCCCACGAATAAGAACGAGCCAAGTACGTTGCGTGCTTCAGGTTCGCGAATATCTGGCGTTGCGGCCATCATGTTTTCAAGAATAGTGCGTTCAAAGTCAAGGGATTCGTGCTCTTGGGCGTAGTAGCCAATCTTTAAACCATGGCCAGCTTCAACTATGCCAGTATCTGATTCAAGCTCACCGGCCAAGATGCGAAGCAGGGTTGTTTTACCAGCACCGTTAAGACCAAGGATTACAACGCGGGAACCTTTATCAATTACGCAACTAACGTCAGTAAAGATTTCAAGTGAACCATATGACTTAGAAAGTTCTTCACCAGATAATGGAGTCTTGCCACAAGGTGCAGGGGTTGGGAAACGCAGTCTGGCGACCTTGTCGGAGATGCGCACATCTTCCAGGCCAGAACGTAATTTCTCGGCGCGACGTAACATGCCTTGAGCAGCAGTTGCCTTAGAAGCTTTAGCACGCATTTTCTCACCTTGTTTCTGCAGAATTTCGGCGCGCTTTTCAGCATTGGCGCGTTCTTTCTTGCGGCGATGCTCATCTTGTTCGCGTTGTAATAAATAAGCTTTCCAGCCCAAGTTATAAACATCAATTACGTTACGGTTAGCATCTAAATAGAAAACTTTATTTACCACAGTTTCAATCAAATTAACATCGTGCGAGATGATTACTAGTCCGCCGGAATACTTGGAAAGATAATCACGTAACCAGATGATCGAATCAGCATCTAAGTGGTTAGTTGGTTCATCTAGCAGAAGTGTTTCAGCGCCACTGAAAAGAATGCGAGCAAGTTCAATCCGACGGCGCTGACCACCTGATAACGTGGCAAGTTCGTGATCGAAAACCGCTTGAGTTACGCCAAGCGAAGTTGCAATTGCTTCGGCTTCAGCTGTTGCGGCATAACCACCGGCGGCACTGAATTCGTGTTCAACTCGGGTGTAGCGATCCATTGCTTTTTCAAGCGCTTCGCCTTCAGAGGTCGCCATCTCTTCTTCAACAACGCGCATACGGTGAGAAATTTGATCAAGATTACGAGCCGATAAAATGCGCTCGATTACGCTGCCAGTTTCTTCGCCAACGCGGGGATCTTGGGGCAGATAACCGATTTTGCCAGTGCGATTTACAGCGCCACCTGCGGGCATATTTTCACCAGCTAATACTTTGGCCAGAGTTGATTTACCAGCACCGTTACGACCAACGAAGCCGATGCGATCGCCATTGTTAATTCGCACGGTTACGCCCTTTACTAGCAGGCGTGCGCCCGCGCGTAGTTCAAGGGCTTGAGTTGAAATCACGTCGCAGTCTAACTGAAGTTTAGGCAGCTGAAATACGAGACTTACGAGGGGTAGCAAATGCTTTGCCGACCTCGGTTAACTCGAGTGAAACTTGAGCTTTAATGGTCTCTTCGGACTTTAATAGCGCTGTTAATTCAGCGATTGCCTTCTTGAGTTCCTTGCTTTCAGTTTCTAATTCAATCTTGCTCATCTTGGTCAAACGACGAAGTGGCATATCGAGAATAAATGTGACCTGTTCATCATTTAATTTAAAATCTTTGATCAACTTCTCTTTGGCAGCCGCCGCATCATCGCTACCGCGAATGATCTTAATTACCTTATCGATATCGATAATTGCCTTGAGCAAGCCATCGACCAAAGTTAAACGTGAAGCGGCCTTTGCTTTGCGGAATTCGGAACGACGACGCACAACTTCAATGCGGTGCTCGATAAATACTTCCAGCAACTTCTTTAGACCCAGAGTTTGTGGGCGACCATTGACCAGGGCCACGTTATTTATCGCGAACGCATCTTCCATTGGCGTTAACTTAAATAGTTGCTCAAGTACTTTTTCAGGTTCAAAACCATTTTTGATTTCGATAACCACGTTAGTACCAGTCTGACCATCAGTTAAATCAATGATGTCTGAGATGCCTTGAATCTTTTTAGCCTTAGCTAGGTCTGCAATACGCTCAACTACTTTTTCCGGGCCGATGTTAAAGGGAAGCTCCTTGATGGTGATGCCCATCTTGCGGGTTGTTACTTTGCTAATTTCAACGCTAGCGCGCACCTTTACTGATCCTTTGCCAGTTTCGTAAGCATCTTGAATTCCTTCGATGCCCACAATCTCGCCACCAGTAGGAAAATCAGGCCCTGGGACAAACTTCATTAACTGCTTAAGCGTTGCCTTTGGGTTATCAATTAAATATTTAGTGGCCGCAATTACTTCGCCTAAGTTGTGTGGCGCCATATTGGTAGCCATACCAACTGCGATACCGGAACCACCATTAACTAATAGGTTTGGATATGCCGCAGGCAGAACCAGTGGCTCTTGCAATTGACCATCGTAATTTGGACCAAAATCAACAGTGTTTTCATCGGTCTCGGCAACCATTGCCATGGCAGCGGAACCTAAGCGAGATTCGGTGTAACGCATTGCAGCTGGGCCAGAATCAAGAGAGCCAAAGTTTCCGTGACCATCGATTAGTGGCAAACGCATTGAGAAACTTTGTGCCATACGAACTAGGGCGTCATAAATTGCGCTGTCACCGTGCGGGTGCAACTTACCCATTACTTCACCAACTACCCGAGCACTCTTTACATGACCGCGTTCTGGACGCAGACCCATTTCAGACATCTGATGCAGGATGCGACGGTGCACTGGCTTTAAACCATCGCGAGCATCAGGTAGCGCGCGTGAGTAAATTACTGAATATGCATATTCGAGAAATGATTCTGACATTTCAGATGAAACATCAACGTCAACAATCTTGCCGGGATACTCGCCAGCTTTAGGTCCAACTGGTTTTTTCGATTTTGCGGCGCTCTTAGAGGGTGTCTTTGCCGTAGCCATG
>CAXNJS010000026.1:0-16082 GCA_964202795.1 Candidatus Planktophila sp. | reverse complement strand
GTGCGGCTCGCTCTTTTATGAGAACCGAAAATTAAGCTACAGGAACCACGTTTACAACGCGACGACCACGAGCCTTACCGAACTCAACTGCACCAGCAGCTAGAGCGAACAGGGTGTCATCTTTACCGCGGCCAACATTCTTGCCTGGGTGAAAGTGAGTACCGCGTTGACGAACAAGAATTTCACCACTGTTTACTAGTTGGCCACCAAAACGCTTGATGCCTAAGTACTGTGGATTTGAATCGCGACCGTTACGTGTCGAGGAGACACCCTTCTTACTTGCCATTTCTGCGCTCCCTTACTTCACGCCGTTGATGGCGGTAATTTTTACTTTAGTTAACTGTGCGCGGAAACCTTGACGACGGCGGTGACCGGTCTTGTTCTTGTAGCGCAGGATGTCAATCTTTGGTCCCTTTAGCTCTTCTAGAACTTCGCCAGTTACTTTTACGCCAGCTAGAACTTTTGGATCAGAGGTAATGCTCGCACCGTCAACGACGAGTACGGCAGGAAATGAAACGGTTGAGCCTGTCGCACTATCGATGCGATCGACAACGATGGTCTCGCCAACTTCAACTTTCTCTTGGCGGCCGCCAGCCTTCACGATTGCATACACAGTGGAGCTCCAGTTCTAAATTAGGCAGCGCACCCGATGGGCGCGAGCAGAAGATAAGGATACGGATTGCCCGTACCCTGGGTCAAACTGAGTAATTACGAGGTTGGGCTGCTTCCGGGGGTAATAATCCCTGAACTTGAAGCCCGACGACGCTTCTTTCGAGGTGCTGACGAGGCTGGTTCGGCAGGACTCTCGACTGGGGTTTGGGTTACCGCAGGTTCTGAATTTTCAAAGGTTTCTACCTCTGAGTCATCTTCAGATTCAGGTTCTAACTCTTTAGCAACCGGAACTGGGGTGGCCTTAATTTTGATTGGTTCCATGTGAATATGAATTCCACGACCAGCACAACTATCGCAAGTTGTTGAGAAAGCTTCGATGAGACCTTGGCCAACTCGCTTACGAGTCATCTGAACTAGACCGAGCGAAGTAACTTCAGCAACTTGATGCTTGGTGCGATCGCGACCTAAGCATTCAACCAGGCGACGCAGAACTTGTTCGCGGTTAGATTCCAAAATCATATCGATGAAGTCGATAACGATAATGCCACCTAAGTCGCGCAGACGAAGTTGACGAGCAATTTCTTCAGCAGCTTCTAAGTTGTTCTTGGTAACGGTCTCTTCAAGAGAACCACCCTTACCAATAAATTTACCGGTGTTAACGTCGATCACGATCATTGCCTCAGTGCGATCGATAACTAGTGAACCACCTGAAGGCAAATAAACTTTGCGATCAAAGGCTTTAGCTAATTGCTCTTCGACGCGGAAGTCAGCAAATAAATCGCCAACACCTGTGTATTTCTCAATCTTAGAAACTAATTCAGGTGCGATGAAACCAAGGTAGTTATTAATTTCATCCCATGCCCCACTACCCTGCACAGTTAACTTACGGAAATCTTCATTGAAGATATCGCGAATAACACGAACAGCTAAATCTGGTTCAACATAAATTGCCGCAGGTGCATGGAAATTAGGATTAATTGACTTCTGATAGATATCTTCCCATTGTGCTTTTAAGCGGGCGACATCATTGGTTAAATCCTCTTCCGAAACTCCTTCAGCTGCTGTGCGCACAATTACGCCAGCAGTTTCTGGAATTAAATTCTTGAGGATTGCTTTTAAGCGATTGCGTTCTGGCTCCGGCAAGCGCTTAGAAATACCGCTCATACCGCCGCCAGGCACATAGACCACATAGCGACCAGGCAAGGAAACCTGGCTAGTTAAACGGGCACCCTTTTGGCCAATTGGATCTTTAGTAACTTGAACTAGAACTGGTTGACCAGACTTTAGAACAGTTTCAATTTTGCGTGGCTCGGAATCAGAGATTCCAGCAGAATCCCAATTAACTTCACCTGCATATAGAACTGCGTTACGACCTTTTCCAATATCAACGAAGGCAGCTTCCATACCTGGCAATACGTTTTGCACGCGACCAAGATAGATATTGCCGACGTAGGAAAGATTGGTATTGCGGTTTACATAATGCTCAACCATGACGTTGTCTTCGATAACTGCGATCTGGGTGCGATCAGCAATCTGGCGAACTAACATCTCGCGGTCAACATTCTCGCGACGAGCTAGTAAATCGGTATCAGTAATGATTGTCCCGCGACGACGATATGGCTCGCGATAATCTGAACGGTATTCGCGATCGCCACGTGAACTTGGACGATCATTTCGCTCACGACGGTTACGTTTTGGATCGTTGCGTGTTGGGCGCTCTTTTGTTTCGCGCACCTTTACAACTGTTACTACACCATCTTCTTCTACTACTTCACCAGCTACTGCACCATCTCCGGTTGCGCGACGACGACGACGGCGACGGTGAGTACCGGTGCCATCATCTTCAGTTTCACTCTCCTCGGTATTCTCATCAGTGCTTGAGCTCTCATCAGTATTTGTTGACCCTGGCTTGCGACGACCGCGGCCACCACGACGGCGGCGGCGACCACGCGCACTATCTTCGCTATCTGAATCGCTCTCACCTGCTGCAATGCTTTCAACTACTACTTCATCACTCTTGGCCGCTTTGGCAGGAGCTGACTTCTTAGCTGGTGCCTTTTTCGCTGGAGCTTTCTCGGCGCCATTTTTCTCTGCAATGGGAGCAGCTTGAAAGATTGCGACTGGAATTACAGCGGCCTTTTTAGCCGGCTTGGTTTTCTTTTCTTCTGGGCTCGCAGCGTCGATAACTGCAGCAACCGGGGTAGTTTCTGGGCTTACTTCAGCCTTAACCTTGGGGGTCTTTTTAGCCGCGCGCTTACGCGGGTTTTTTGGCGCAATTGCCATGTGTTCAAATCCTAAATGCACTCACTGAGTGCGGGTCTGGCTTAAAAATCAATCTCAGTACGCGGGTGCGTATTCGTAGAAAACCTTTAAGCAAATCTTTGGTAGTTCGCGCTAAACACTCTTTTTCGCAATACATGATCGCGGGTGCGCGCCGAACTGTTGGCTAAGTATGACAGATGGGGCCCGAAATCCAAATTAAGCGTGAATTAGCCGCGCTGGCGAGCGTGAACGTTCTGCAAGAGACCAAATCCGATCAAAGTGGCAAACATGCTCGATCCGCCATATGACATAAACGGCAGGGGCACACCGGTCATCGGCATTAGCCCTAGCGTCATGCCAATGTTTTCAAATGTTTGGAATGCAAACCAAGCCACTACCCCAGTGCAGACAAGTCGCCCGTAGGGGTCCGTTGCCCGGCGCGCAATACCAAATGCTCGCATCAATAAAGTTAAATACAGCAAAATAATTACACCACAGCCCAGGAAGCCAAGTTCTTCGCCAGCTACTGTGAAAATAAAGTCAGTCTGTTGTTCTGGCACAAAGCGACCATTTGTTTGGGGCCCATTAAATAAACCTTTACCAATTAAGCCGCCTGACCCAACGGTGATACGAGCTTGTCGCAGTTGGTATCCACTTCCTTGGATATCAGCATTTGGGTTAACAAAAGATTGCAGACGTTTAACTTGATACTGGTCAATAACGCCCGATTGAATAGCACCAAAGACGCCAACGACAGCAATCAAAATCAGCGCAACAACCCAGCGGCCGGATGCGCCAGAAGCTGCAATTATTGTTACGACTGAGCAGCTAATGATAAAAACTGTTCCCATATCTGGCTGCAACAAGATCAGTAGAACCGGAAGCGCGGCAACAACTAGAGATTGAATTACACTCTGGCTGCTAGGAATATCACTGTCATGGCCTCGCTCGGAAAGAATCAAGGACATGCCAACGATAATTGAGATCTTGGCTAATTCGGCGGGCTGAATTTGGAATCCACCAGGAAGTGCGATCCAAGCCTGTGCACCATTTATTTCGTCACCTAAACCTGGAATTAATACAAAGCCCAGGCCCAAAACGCCTAGCGCCCAAACTATTGGCGTGTAAGCACGAAGCAAGCGGTAATCAATCAAGGTAGTTCCCCAAGCCAGGGCGCAACCAATTGCGATATTAATTACATGACGCTTTAAGTAGTACTCAGGATCTAATCCGTTGGCGGCATACCAATCACGAGTTGCGGCATAAACCAAAAGAGTTCCGATAAATAAGAGCGCCGCAACAGCTGCCGTAAGAATCGGGTCAAAACCAGTAAAAAATGAGCGATTCTTATGATAATTAAATCGAGGAGTAACCAGACTCATTACTTAACTCCATTCGTTTTAACTTTGGTGGCAGGTGAAATCTTAGGCAAAGTTGTTGGCAAACCATTTGGGAAGAGTACATTTTCTGGAACAATTTTATTATTTACTACTCCAAAAATAGTTTCATAGATCTTTCGAACACCTACGCCTGAGTTAGGCGACCCAAAGCCACCCTGACTTAACATCATTACAACCGCGTACTGTGGCTTATTACTTGGGGCAAAGGAGGCAAACCAAGAGGTGTTATCTTTCAAAGAGCCATCTGCATTACGTCCAAATACCTCAGCCGTACCCGTCTTGGCACTCACAGGTATTGGGAATCCGGCAAAGGTGCGCGCCGCAGTTCCGCCAGTAACTACTTCACGAAGTGCTTCTTGCAAGAATTTAATGGTCTTGGTATCAGCCGCGATAGTTCCGGTCTTAACTGGTTCAATCGTCTTTAGTACGGTGCCATCAGTTTTCACAATTGCGCGTCCAACTGTTGGCATCCAAAGAGTTCCACCGTTAGCAATTGAGGCATACATTTGAGTTAATTTAAGCGGCGTGACCAAAGTGTCACCTTGGCCGATGGAAAAGTTAACCGCATCGCCGGCACGGACTTTATTTCCATCAAGGCAATTCTCTTTAGCTAGCAATAACAGGAATTGAGTTTGTTGTGACTTTGCTGCTTTCTCGCGATAGTTGCAGTAAAAATCTTTATTGGCATCATGCCAACTTTCTTTCCAAGCTCTATCGGGTAAGCGACCGGCGGATTCGGAAGGTAGATCAATGCCAGTTTTCTCACCTACCTGAAAGCCAGCTGCTGACTTAAAGAAGTAATCTTTTGGGTTTTTAATCGGAGATAAGCCCCCATCGCGTAGCCACTCATCGAAGGAGATTTGGTACCAAACGGTGTCACAAGAGACCGCCAGAAGTTTCTTAATTGATGAAGTTCCTTGGGCTTTACTTTCGAAGTTATTAAATACTCGAGTTCCAACTTTTACGTTGGCAGGGCAGGCATATGACTTGGTTAAGTCATAACCGGCATTGGCCGCGGCAATAATTGAAACCACCTTAAATGTTGAGGCGGGCGCAAACCGACCTTGGATTGGTCTGGAAAGTGCTGGCACACCAGTTGCTTCACTGAACAAATCTTCTGCTTGTTTAACAGTTAAACCTTTTTCCCACATATTTGGGTCATAAGTTGGATAAGAGGCCATAGCAATTATGCGACCAGTATTTACATCCATAACAACAGCTGCGCCAGAATCGGCGCGATATCCACTTGCTCGAGAGCGAGCAACCGCGTCAGCGAGTGCGCGCTCTGCCGATGCCTGTACTCGAACATCCAGACTCGTAACTAAGTGATCACCCGGAACAGAATTCGTATTCTGTCCTTCGCTGGTAATTGCTTCTTTCCGATCAACAATAACTGTTCTAATTCCAGGAATGCCGCGCAAATAGGAATCGTATTGAATTTCCAAACCACTCTTACCGATTGATTCGCTGCGATAGTAAGTCTTACCGTTTACTCCAGATAGGTCAGCATCAGTTAGCGGCCCTAAGTAACCTAAAACATGAGCAGCATTAACGCCAACAATGCCAGGGTAATTTCGAATTGCAGTCGGTGTTGCATCTACTCCTGGAAATTCATCAGGTCGCTCTACAACTTGTAGCGCAACATCAGCACTAGCTTCTTTAGTAATCGGAATCGGTTGATAGCGAGTACCTGTCCAGCAGCCAGTGCGGTTACCAACTTTTAGCTCACCGCATAATCGAGTCTTACGATAAACATCTCGATACGGAATCTGCAACAACCTGGCTAATTTCTTTAATACTGCGAAGCCTTTATCAGGCTGCTTATCAAGTTCTAAGCGATCGATAGTTACTGCCAAACCAGTGCGATTAAGGGCTAGTGGAACACCGGAAGAATCAACGATCAAACCTCGAGTAGCTGGATAAATAGTGTCACGACTTTGAATACTAAGTGCTGCATCACGGTATTTAGGCCCAGCTGCAACTTGTAAATAGAAGAGGCGACCGAAGAGTGCCATCAATAGAGAAATAATCAGAATCTGGATAACCACCATGCTTAAGCGAGTGCGTTGATTCATATCCGCATCCGACTATCAAAAGCTTGATCATGTAGCCATATAACAGCTGGCAACATAAGTGGGGTAACAACCAGAGTCCAGAACCCACTTCCAATTACCGTTATTAGGGTTTGTGCAAAACTAGTTGCGATATTTCCTAACAAGAAGCCAGTAATTAAATATGAAACTAAAACAATCACCTGAGCTAGCGTTACCATCAAAATCAAACTTAATGGGTTGCCACGCATATTTTCATCGCCATATGAGAGAAACGCGATTGCATAACACATCAAAACTAAAATTAACGTCCAGTGCCCCAACGGACCACTAGTGCTTGGCGATAAATCAAGCAAGAGGCCGGCGCCAAATCCAACAGCTGCTGCTACTTCAGGGGTACTAATAGCGGCCCAAAGCAAGGTGAGAATTAAAAATATTGAGAACCCACCAGCCGGAAAGGTCAATTGACTTACTAGAGCTTCTTGGGCAATAAAGAAAAATGTAAAAATTGTGCCCGTGACTCCAAATCGTCTTAAGAACATTTCTAATTAGTTACTTGACGCCGAGGTAGATGGTGTTGGTGTTACGAATACGGTGACCGTAGGAATAGGAGTCGGAACCGGCTTTACTGGTGCTAACGCATCGCGCGGATCAGCTTTAGGCGCTTTAACTACAACTGAGACAATTCCGAGTGAACCGAAGTTGGCAAAATACCTAACTGTTGCACTTTGAGTTACCGCACCGGCTGCATTTGAGACTGAAGTAACTCGGCCAACTGGAACACCAGGTACGAATGGCTGCGAATTGACGCTGCCGCGAGCAAGCAAAATATCGCCAACTTTGATCGTGGTTTGGTTATCTAAGAGCTGTAAATTCGCCGAACTTGAGCCTAGACCAGCCAAAATTCCGATCTGCTGTGAACCTGCAATACGAACACCCACTCTAAATGCCGGATCGGTAGCTAGCATCACGATCGACGAATTTGCAAAGACCTCTTTAACAACTCCTACTAAACCATTGCCAGAGATAACGGTCATATTCTTTTTGATTCCGTTGCCACTACCTGCATCAATTGTGATGGTTCGCGTAAATGCCAAACTCGAACCTTGAGCAATAACTTTCGCGCTAACAATTTTAAAGCTAGCAGTCCCCGCTAAATCAAGAATTGATTTAAGTTGTTCAATCTCACCATCTTGATTCTTACGTAAAATCAATTGTTCGCGCAATTTCTGATTCTGTCTGCGTAAATCTTCTATTTGATTTCGGGTACGACCTAGGTGCGTAATGTCATTTACGAAATTCTTGACTGGGGTCAGCACTACATTGCCAGCGCGCTGGAATGGTGAAAGCGCAGTTTGCGTACCGCTGCGCAATCCATCAATTACATTTACTCCGCGCAGGTCTAAGGTAATTAGAAATAACGCTGAAACAATAAGAATTACTAAGAGCAGACGACTGCGGTTCTCGCCGCCGTTACGCATTTAGAATTGCCTATCGACGTGGCTCGGAGATCAAGACCTTTTCTAAGGCCTCAAACTCTTCGATGCACTTTCCGGAACCTTCAGCAACCGCATCGAGTGGACGCTCAGCAATATGAATTGGCATGCCAGTCTCTTTGCGCAAACGCTCATCGATACCCTTAAGCAGCGCGCCACCACCAGTTAACACGATGCCACGATCCATCAAATCACTAGATAGTTCAGGTGGACACTTATCTAAAGTGAACTTAACTGCATTAATGATTGCATTTACTGGTTCTTCAAGTGCTTTGCGAATTTCAGCAGCTGAAACCACAATCGTCTTTGGTAGACCAGTTGCTAAATCACGACCGCGAATTTCAGCATCTGGCTCACCTGGAAGTGGATAAGCAGAACCGATTGCCATTTTGATTTCTTCAGCTGTTCGCTCACCTAGAAGTAGCGAGAATTCCTTCTTAACCCAAGTAATAATGGCTTGATCTAGCTCATCACCGCCGACGCGGATTGATTGGGCTACCACTATGCCGCCAAGGGAAATAACGGCTACTTCTGTGGTGCCGCCACCAATATCGACAACCATATTGCCAGTTGGCTCGTGAATTGGCAGACCTGCACCAATTGCTGCAGCCATCGGTTCTTCAATGATGTAAACCTTGCGCGCACCTGCTGCATAACCCGCATCTTTCACAGCGCGTTGTTCAACGCCAGTGATACCTGATGGAACGCAAACCACGATACGTGGCTTGGCTAAGAAACGACGACGGTGAACTTTTTGTATAAAATAACGCAACATGCGTTCGGTAGTATCGAAATCTGCGATCACGCCATCTTTCAATGGGCGAATTGCCAGAATATTGCTCGGTGTGCGACCAATCATCTTCTTGGCTTCAAGGCCAACAGCCAAAATTGCACCAGTGTCTTGGTTAACTGCAACCACACTTGGCTCATTAAGCACAATGCCACGGCCACGCACATAAACCAAGGTGTTTGCAGTCCCTAGGTCAACTGCCATATCGCGGCCGATGAAAGACATTCGATTAGCCATTTTTTACTTCCCCCCGTTACTAAAGAAAATATTAATTTCGCGCGCAGCTGATTCAGGTGAATCAGATCCGTGCACAATATTTTGGACAACTTTTGTTCCGGCATCGCGTGCTAAGTCACCGCGAATTGTTCCGGGCGCAGCAACTGTTGGATCAGTTACACCAGCCAGTGATCTAAAACCTTCGATAACGCGATTACCTTCGGCAATCATGGCCACGATTGGACCAGATAACATGAATTCAACCAGCGGTTCGAAAAATGGTTTGCCTTGATGCTCAGCATAGTGTTGTTCAAGAAGTGCACGATCTGCTTGCAACATTTTTAGCGCCGTAATTTGATATCCCTTTGCTTCGACGCGCGAAATAACTTCGCCAACTAAATTGCGACGTACGCCATCAGGCTTAACCAAAATTAGGGTTTGTTCAATGCTCACGGGGTTAAGTCTATTAGGCATCTGGGGTTCGCGACGCCAGCAAAGCAGCCCGGGCCGCCTCACCCTTGCGGCCGACTAAAATCGCCGCAATCCATAACCCCGCAAAAATCAGGCCAATTATCAGGAATGAATTGACCACTAAGCCAAATCCGAGCATGGCTGCCTGCAATACCCAGCCCAGTACCCAGCCAACTCTGCGCTTAAGTAACCCAGGGGCCAGAAGTAAGGCAATCGCGATTACGGCGCCGTAAATGATCGGTGCCCCAGTTACATCCTTCATCGCGATTAAAAGCGCGAAACCGATTGAGAAAGATTCCATAACTAGAACTGCTGAAGCTAGTACTCGCATTATTTTTTATACTTCCCATTAATGATGGTGCGTGACTCACCAACAGTGATGACTGACCCAGTAATCAAGACGCCAACTGAGTCATCGCTAAGTGGTCGCTTAGCATCTTTAATTGCTTGATCGATTGCAGCACTTAAAGTTTCGACTACAGTTACTCGATCCTTACCAAATATTTCACTTGCTAATTTTTCTAACTCAGAAAGTTTCATGGCGCGCGGAGATGAATTAACAGTAACAATAATTTCATTCATGATTGGTTCTAGCTCGAGCAAGATGCCACGAACATCTTTGTCGCCAAAGGACGCAACCACACCAATAACTTCGTCGAAGGTAAACTCATTGGCAATTGTCTCGGCCAACGCTTTTGCGCCATGCGGATTGTGTGCAGCATCAAGCAAAATAGTTGGATCACGATGAACTACTTCACAGCGACCAGGTGAAGTAACGGCTGCAAACCCAGCCCGAACTGCGTCATGATCTAACGCTGTATCGCCAAAGAATGCCTCAACTGCCACCAGCGCCGTTGCAGCATTAGCAGCCTGGTGCTTGCCATGTAGAGGTAAGAAAATGTCATCAAATGACTCATTTAGACCGCTAATTGAGATTAATTGGCCACCAACAGCCACCGCTCGGCTGGTAAGTGAGTACTCAACGCCTTCACGAGCCACATCAATGCCAACTTCAGCAGCCCTACGTAGTAATTCAATTGCCGCTTCAGGTTCTTGCTGCGCAAGCACGCCAAAACCACCTGTTTTTAGAATTCCACCCTTAGTTTTAGCGATTTCAGTAAGCGTATTTCCTAGATATTCCATGTGATCGAGCCCGATCGGCGTGATTACGGAAACGCCAGCCTGAACAACATTGGTGGCATCCCACTCGCCGCCCATACCAACTTCAATTACACCAACATCGATTGGGTGTTCCGCAAATGCCGCGAAAGCTAACGCAGTCATTGCTTCAAAGAAGGAAATCGGATTTTCAAACTTACTATCCATTAAATCAAGGTATGGCGAAATATCGTTATAAGCGAAAATTAATTCAGCCGCGCTAATTGGTTGACCATTAATGCTGATTCGTTCTAAATAACTTTCTAGATGCGGGCTGGTAAAACGACCAGTACGCAAACCCATTTCAAATAACATCGAATCAATCATCCGAGAAGTACTGGTTTTGCCGTTCGTGCCACCGATATGAATCGTCGGATAAGTTAATTGTGGCGAACCAAGAGTGTCCGTTAGCGCTGAAATTCGCTCAAGTGTTGGCGCAATGCGCGTTTCGGGCCAGCGCGCAAGTAACGCTACTTCGATCGCATCAATGCGAGCCTTCTCTTCCGGTGTCATGCAGATGGCAAGGCCGCAAGAGCTGCGGTAATTCGTTCGATCTCGGCTTGGGTCTTTACTAGGCGCTCTTTAATTTCAGTGACAACTTCTACCGGCGCCTTAGCCATGAATCCTGCATTGCCTAATTTAACTTGCGCAGTCTGTTGATCTTTCTGAACTGTAGCTAGGTCTTTAGTTAGGCGAGCACGTTCTGCCACCACATCGACAGTTCCGGATAGATCTAACTCGCACTTAACTGAACCAATTTCAAAGGAGGCAGTAGGAGTGAATTCTTTTGCTTCAAGTTTTAACACAAAGCCCATCGCACTGGCGTAGTTTGCTAGCTCGCCGCTAGTTGTTAGGCGACCTGGAATCTTGGCAGTTGCTTTAACGCCTTGGTCATTACGGAAACGACGCACCTCAGTTATTACGGCCTGCATCTGGGTTACTAATTTTTCAGCCGTTTTATCAAGGTAGTTCAAGTTAGCTTCTGGCCACTTGGCGATTACCAGGGACTCTCCCCCAGTTAGTGACACCCAAAGTTCTTCAGTAATAAATGGCATTAGTGGATGCAGCAGGCGCATCAATTGATCGAGCACATGACCAAGCACGCGCTGACTATCAGATGCATTACCAGTTGCAAAAGATTCCTTAGATAGCTCGAGATACCAATCGCAGAGATCATCCCAAGCAAAGTGGTAGATCAGCTCGCTGGCTTTTGCGAATTCAAATTTTTCAAAGAGTGAATCAGCATCGCGAATAGTTTCGGTCAATCGGCTAAGAATCCACTTATCAATTGCGTTGAGATTTGAAATATCAGGCATTGGTCCTTCAACCGTTGCACCGTTCATCATCGCAAAGCGAGTTGCATTCCAAAGTTTGGTAGCAAAGTTACGTGACCCGCCTACCCATTCTTCAGCCAGTGCTTGATCAGTCCCTGGGTTTGCACCACGAGCCAATGTGAAGCGCAGCGCATCGGCGCCATATTTATCCATGAATTCCAGTGGGTCGACCACATTGCCGCGACTCTTAGACATTTTCTTGCCAAATTGATCGCGCACTAAGCCGTGCAACATAATCGTTTTAAATGGTGGCACGCCATCCATGGCAAAAGTGCTCATCATCATCATTCGCACAACCCAGAAGAACAAAATGTCATAGCCAGTTACTAATACTGAAGTTGGATAGAACTTAGCTAAGTCTGTAGTTTTTTCGGGCCAACCAAATGTGGAAAATGCCCATTGCCCAGATGAGAACCAAGTATCTAAAACATCAGAATCTTGTTCGTAACCAGCAGGCGCGCTTTCGCCAGGGCCAACAACAACCATTTCACCATCTGGGCCATACCAAACTGGAATGCGATGTCCCCACCAAAGTTGGCGGGAGATACACCAATCGTGCATGTTATCGACCCAATCAAAGTAGCGTGGCGCTAGCTCTTCAGGCTCAATCTTTACCGCACCACTGCGAACCGCATCTGCTGATGCTTTTGCAAGAGGTGCCACCTTTACAAACCATTGCTTTGATAAACGTGGTTCAACGGTTGTATCGCAACGTGAGCAGTGACCAACGGCGTGAATGTAAGGCCGCTTCTCGGCAACAATGCGACCTAACTCTTTTAACTTAGCCACAACGGCAACGCGAGCATCGAAGCGATCCATGCCGTCGAACTCAGTGCCACTACCTTCCATAATGCCGTGCTCGTTCATGATTACTACGAACGGAACATTGTGGCGCATGGCCATTTCAAAGTCGTTTGGATCGTGCGCTGCAGTTACCTTCACGGCGCCAGTTCCGAAATCAGGATCAACTAACTCATCGGCAATGATCGGAATCATGCGGTTAACAAGTGGCAACAGAACTTCCGTACCGATCATGTGCTTGTAACGAGGATCATCAGGGTGAACTGCAACTGCGCCATCGCCCATCATGGTTTCGGCACGAGTCGTAGCGACAACAATGCTTTGCTCGCCATCGCCATAACGAACTTGGACAAACTCACCAGCATCATCTTGATGCTCAACTTCAATATCTGAAAGCGCGGTTAAGCAACGGGTGCACCAATTAATAATTCGTTCAGCACGGTAAATCAATTCGGCGTCATACATCTTCTTAAAGAGTGCGAGCACAGAATTAGACATACCTTCATCCATCGTGAACCGCTCACGCGACCAGTCAACTGAATCACCTAAGCGACGCATCTGATCAAGAATCGCGCCACCTGATTCAGCTTTCCATTGCCAAACTTTATTAACAAATTCGTCGCGCCCTAAATCATGGCGTGACATTCCTTGAGCAGCTAACTGTTTTTCAATTACGTTCTGAGTTGCAATACCCGCATGGTCCATGCCAGGTAGCCACAAAACTTCATAGCCTTTCATGCGCTTTATACGAGCTAAACAATCTTGCAAAGTTTGATCTAAGGCATGGCCAATATGTAGAACACCAGTCACATTTGGTGGTGGCAAAACCATCGTGAATGGTTCTTTATTCGAATTGGCATCAGCCGTGAAATAACCCGCAGAGATCCATTTCTCGTATAACGGCGCCTCAATTTCGGCAGGCGAAAAGGTTGAAGCTAATTCTTTTCTGCGCTGGCTCATGGGGAGCAGTCTAGATTATGCGCTCTTCTCTTCTGCACGCTTTTCGCCTCTAGCGGCCCGCTTTGGAATATCTCCCGTGCGCTGCACAAATGTCGGGGTTGCGCTATCGGTGATTGATTCAGGAGTAACAATTACTTTGGCAATATCGCTGCGGCTGGGAACTTCATACATAACAGCTAACAGCACGCTTTCCATGATCGCGCGAAGACCACGAGCACCAGTGCCACGAAGTAGAGCGAGGTCTGCGATGGAATCAAGGGATTCAGGGGTGAATTCAAGTTCAACGGAATCTAGTTCAAAAAGCTTTGTGTATTGCTTAACCAGAGCATTCTTTGGTTCGGTCAGAATCTGCATAAGTGCTTGCTTATCAAGATTCTCAACACTAGTTAGTACCGGCAAACGACCAATGAATTCAGGGATCATGCCGAACTTAAGTAGATCTTCAGGCATTACGTCGGCGAAAATATCTTTGCGGTTCTTATCTTCGGCAGTTTGAAGTGTTGCATTAAAGCCAACGCCAGCTTTACCGGCGCGAGCTTCAATAATTTTATCGAGGCCAGCAAAAGCACCACCAACAATGAATAAAACATTTGTGGTATCAATCTGAATAAATTCTTGATGTGGGTGCTTACGACCTCCTTGAGGTGGCACTGAAGCAACAGTTCCTTCAAGAATCTTTAGCAGTGCTTGCTGCACACCTTCGCCAGATACATCACGAGTAATCGATGGGTTTTCAGATTTGCGAGCAACCTTATCGATTTCATCGATGTAGATAATTCCAGTTTCAGCTTTCTTCACATCGTAATCAGCTGCTTGCAAAAGCTTTAGCAAAATGTTTTCTACATCTTCACCCACGTAACCGGCTTCGGTTAACGCTGTTGCATCGGCGATTGCAAATGGCACGTTAAGCATGCGAGCAAGTGTTTGCGCCATTAAAGTCTTACCGCAACCTGTTGGGCCAAGTAATAAAATATTGCTCTTGGCTAATTCGATGCCATCTTCGCGCTTTGAATCCCCTGATTGCACGCGCTTGTAGTGGTTATAGACAGCCACAGATAAAGATTTCTTGGCGCGATCTTGGCCGATTACATATTGATCTAGAAAATCAAAGATCTCTTGCGGCTTTGGAAGTTCAGTTAATCCAAGGGCTGCCGTTTCAGAAAGTTCTTCAACGATGATCTCGTTACACAGATCAATACATTCATCGCAAATATAGACGCCTGGGCCAGCGATCAATTTCTTAACTTGCTTCTGGGTCTTTCCGCAGAAAGAACACTTGAGCAGGTCGCTGGTTTCGCCGATGCGAGTCATGATTCTCCTTTAGCAGGGGCGGGGAATTCCCCTTGCTGATGAGTGAATACTAATTTCTATAAGTAATTTACGCCCTACTTTTCGCGCTTAATCTTGTTCGCTCTCAGCGATAATTACTTACGCTTGTGGCTTGGCCTTACGACTCTCTAGAACTTGATCGATTAGACCGTATTCAACAGCTTCGGCCGCGGTAAGAATCTTGTCACGTTCAACATCGGCTGTTACTTCAGCAACAGTTTTATTTGAGTGACGAGAAATCAACTCTTCTTGCATTAAGCGGATACGCATGATTTCAGCAGCCTGAATTTCAATATCAGATGCTTGTGCGTAATCACCTTGCGCGAATGGCTGGTGAATCAAGATACGTGAGTGCTCAAGTGCATAACGCTTGCCTTTAGCGCCAGCTGCCAAAATAACGGCGGCAGCTGAAGATGCTTGACCCAAACAGATAGTCATTACATCTGGGCGAACGAATTGCATGGTGTCATAAATAGCAGTTAACGCTGTAAATGAACCACCAGGTGAGTTGATGTAGATCATGATGTCGCGGTCTGGATCCATTGACTCAAGAGTCAACAACTGAGCCATTACATCGTTTGCAACGGTGTCATCAATTGGTTGACCCAAGAAAATGATGCGCTCTTCGAATAACTTTGTATAAGGATCTAGGCGCTTGTAACCATAAGCGGTCTTTTCTTCGATAGTTGGAAGAACGTAGCGGCTAGTAATTTCATTTACCTTGTTGTTGTTCATGCTGTTCCTCCGCTACCTGAAACTTGACCAGCTGATCGAACTACTTGATCAACGAAACCATATTCCTTTGCTTCATCTGCTGTAAACCAATTGTCACGATCCGAGTCGATCGTGATCTGATCAACGCTTTGACCAGTGTGCTTAGCGATAATTTCAGCCATAATCTTTTTAGTTGCAGCCATCTGTTCAGCTTGAATACGAATATCTGTGGCAGTACCGCCGATGCCACCGAGTGGTTGGTGCATCAAGATGCGTGAGTGTGGCAACGCGTAACGCTTGCCAGGTGCACCTGCTGTTAACAAGAACTGACCCATTGAGGCGGCAATGCCCATGCCAACTGTTGCAATGTCATTCTTCACATATTGCATGGTGTCGTAGATCGCCATACCGGCAGTTACTGAACCACCAGGTGAGTTGATGTATAGGTAAATATCTTTTTCAGCATCTTCGGCAGCAAGTAATAAAAT
>CAXNJS010000025.1:0-16154 GCA_964202795.1 Candidatus Planktophila sp. | reverse complement strand
GAATACATGTCACTAGATAACTCATCTTGTAACTTGGCTTCCCTTAACTTGATGAAGTTCCTAAAGGCCGATGGTTCCTTTGATGCAAAGGGCTTTGCTCGCTCAGCTGAACTAATTATCACTGCCATGGATATCTCAATCTGTTTCGCAGATTTCCCAACCCAAGCAATCGGTGAGACAACACGTGCGTATCGTCAGCTTGGAATTGGATATGCAAACCTTGGCGCACTACTTATGGCATCAGGTCTTGCATATGACTCAGAAGGTGGCCGCGCCCTAGCTGGTGCGATCACTTCTCTTCTAACTGGTGCAACCTATAAGCGTTCAGCTGAACTAGCCGGCATTGTTGGTGCCTATGATGGTTTCGCACAGAACGCTAAGCCACACGCACGCGTTATGCGCAAGCATGCAAGCGCATCAACTGCTGCTAAATCATCAACCACACTTGATATCGATGTCTGGACCGAAGCAAATAAGGCTTGGGATGCCTGTCTTGCAACAGGAGACAAGAACGGCTGGCGCAACGCACAGATCTCTGTGCTTGCCCCAACTGGCACTATCGGCCTAATGATGGATTGCGATACAACAGGTATCGAACCTGACTTCTCCCTAGTTAAGTTCAAGAAGCTAGTTGGCGGCGGTTCAATGCAGATCGTTAACCAGACTGTGCCAGCAGCTCTAAAGAAGCTTGGCTACACAGATGAGACCATCGAAGCAATCGTTGAATTCATTGCAAACAACGGACACGTCATTGATGCACCTGGCCTAAAGCTAGAGCACTACGACGTATTCGATTGCGCACTAGGTGCACGATCAATTGCGCCAATGGGTCACGTTCGCATGATGGCTGCATGTCAGCCATTCCTATCAGGTGCGATCTCAAAGACCGTTAACCTGCCAGAGGATGCCACTGTTGAAGATGTCGAAGAGGTTTACTACGAGAGTTGGAAACTAGGCATTAAGGCGTTGGCTGTTTATCGCGACAATTGCAAAGTTGGCCAACCGTTATCTGATGGCAAGGCAAAGAAGAAGGAAGTTGAGACAGTTGCACCAGCAGCTGCAACTCGTAAGCGCCTGCCTAAGTCTCGTCCATCAACTACCACATCATTTGCTGTTGGCGGCGCCGAGGGTTACATGACCTCAGGTGCTTATGCCGATGGCGCACTTGGTGAAGTATTCCTAAAGCTAGGCAAGCAAGGTTCAACACTTGCCGGCGTAATGGATGCTTTCTCAATTGCAGTATCAATTGGTTTGCAATACGGCGTGCCACTAGAGACCTTCGTAGAGAAGTTCACTAACTTGCGCTTCGAGCCAGCTGGTATGACTGATGATCAAGATATTCGTATGGCGCAATCAATGATGGATTACATCTTCCGTCGTCTAGCCCTTGATTACTTGCCATTTGAAACACGTAGCGGAATGGGTCTCTACACATCAGCAGAGCGTGCTCGCGCACTTGAAACTGGCGAATACACCCAAGACGTTGCAGCAGTCACCGAGACCTTGTCTCAGTCAGCAGCACCAGCAGCCAAGGTTCAAGATGTGAAGATCGAAGAAGCACCACGCACATACAACTCTTCGACTGAACTGATGGAAGCAATCACCGGTGTGGCATCCGACGCTCCGCTATGTATGACTTGCGGTGTGAAGATGCGTGCATCAGGTGCCTGCTACGTCTGCGAAGGCTGTGGCAACACCTCAGGTTGCAGCTAAGACACGCTGGTCTAAATGAAAGGTTTAGGGTTGAAATACCTATAAACTAACCTCATATTGAAGAAACTACCTTCGCGGGTTATCCGGTTCGCGGGGGTTTTTCTTTGCCCAAAAAGCCTTCTGTTAGCATTTCAAGATGGCTAGTGAGATTGAGTATTTCATTGAGGGCGTAAGCAGCCCCGTGCACCGCTTTAGCCTTGGTGAGCGCACAATTGAATACTGGGCTCCAGAAGCAGCCACAGATCGAATTCTCATCGCCCACGATGGCCAATGTATTTTTGATACCAAGGTTGCTAAGAAAGCTACAACATGGGAACTTGTTCAAAACTCAATCAGAGTAGCCGCAGAACTAAATGTGACCCCGCCCTTGATTATTGGCATCTGGCATCAAGGCCAAGTGGGGGATTCCGTCGCTCGTGGCCTCGATCTTTCGCCAGATAGTTACTTTAAATCAGGCATTCCACTCTTTCCCAAGAATGGTCCATTTGATATCAGTGCAACAAAGGGCGATGAGTATTTAACTGAGATTTTTAATTCATACCTACCCGAAGTATTAAGCCGCACAAAAGCTGCTTATTCACCTGAGAAGACGGCGATGATCGGCGCTAGCAGGGGTGGGCTAAGCACTTTGTATGCACTTAAAGATCACTCGGATAAGTTTCATACAGCTCTTGCTCATTCAACTCATTGGACTATTGGTAAGTACCCGCTAGTTGAGTTAACTATTGCGGGATTACCTGATCCGGGGAAACACAAAATTTGGATGGCGCACGGAACCGAAGGATTTGATTCAGAGTATGGCGAGTATCAAGATCACGCACATAAACTGTTGATTGAAAAGGGATATTCATTTGATCGCGATTTATCTTTTACCTGTTATGAAGGCGCTGCGCATACCGAAGCTGCCTGGGCTGCCCAAGCGGGCGATTCTCTTCGTTTTTGGATAAACAAATCGTTATAAAAATATCGTTGCGAAATCCCCAAATCCCTTGACTTCGGCAAACCCCAGTACTAACTTGCTGTAAACGTTTACAGTAGGAAGGAGCAGGGCGATGACGCGAAGCACTAAAAGCAGAGCAACGATGCATGATGTCGCCCGCGAGGCTAATGTCTCGATTGCTTCAGTTTCACGTTTTATCAATGGCCAGACTGTTCGAGAAGAGATCGAACCAAGAATTACCCAAGCTATTTCAAGCCTTAATTTTAAGCCTAATTCAGCAGGTAGGGCGCTGCGAGCAAGTAAAACCCAGCAGATCTGCCTTTCGGTGCCTGATATTTCTAACCCAGTTTACCAAACTATTACTAAAGGTGTTCAGAACATTCTGAATAAAACTGATTACCGTTTGATGTTAGCGCCTCGAAATTTATCCGTTGAAGAAAATCTGGCTTTGATCGATTCACTCGATTCAAATTATGCCGATGGCTTTATATTTCTATCTTTAGTGGATGATCCAAGAATTAGAAAAGCCTTTATGAAGCTGAGAATCCCGGCAGTAGTAATTGGTAACGTGGAAGTCCATGACGAAGTAGACACGATAAAAGTTGCTTCTGGCGCAGTAGAACTTGCTCTGACCTACCTGGTGGATAAATATGGTGGGAACGTTTTATTCTTAAATGGTCCAACTTCTACAATTCCTGGACGAAATAGAGAAAAAGGCTTTCTTGAAGCAATGCAGAATCGCGGGATAGATGGCAGCAAACATGTTGTGGAAGCTGAAGGTTTCAATGTTGAAGCTGGTCTAGCAGCTCTCGGTAGAGTTAAGAACATAAGCAAATATCGCTCGATTATCTGCGCAAATGACTTGTTAGCCGCCGCGGCTTTGCGCTTTCTATCAACTTTAAAAATTGAAGTTCCAAATAAAATCGCAGTTATCGGAATTGATAATACTGATTTAGCAAGTGTTCTCAGCCCGGCCTTAACTTCGATTGACTATAAATCAGAGTATCGCGGCGAGCTGGCCGCTAAGTTCATTTTAGAGCGACTCAATGATCCAACTAAGGCCTATCGAAAGATCAGTATTGCTCCAGAATTAGTGGAACGGGAATCGGCATGAAAAAGAGAATTTCCACAATCAAGAATCAAGACAGATCAGTCAAAATTCTTCTTTCTCCCCTGCTAGTTTTAATCATTTTAGTGAGCACGATTCCAATTATTCTTTCAATATTGGCTTCCTTTACTGACTGGGTAGCTGGTATTGATGTGGCTATCAATTTTGTGGGTCTTGCTAATTTCAAGTACATGCTGACAGATATGCAGTTTTTTGCCTCATTTAAGCTCGGTTTAATTTGGTCAATTTGCGTAACGTCTCTAACCATCGTCATGGGTGTTTGTGTCGCACTGCTGCTTAACCAAAATAAACGCTACATGTTTCCTTTGAAGCTGTTAGCACTTTCCCCTTGGGCAATGTCACCACCAGCTATCGCAGTTATCTGGATTACTTTAATGAACGTTAATAGCGGTCCGTTTAATGTGATTCTTAGAAAACTTAATATTCCAGCCGGTGAGATTGGATTTCTAGAAGATCCAACGCTATTTTTCCCAACTTTAGTTGTTATTGGCGCGTGGGCCTTGATGCCAATGATCACTTTGTCCGCCTTAGCCTCTTTAAAAATACTCTCACGCGAACTTTCAGAAGCTATGGATATTGATGGTGTTACTCCATTACAAAAACTACGCTATTTGATTCTTCCACACCTTCGCCCAGTTTTAGTGCCATTAATTGCGTTAAACCTTATTTGGAACTTTGGTGCTTTCGATTTGATTTATGTGATTCTAGGATCCTTCCCACCACCAAATTCGGAAATTCCAATTGTTTTCGCATTTAGACAAGCATTTAAGTATGGTCAATTTGGATACGCAAGTGCATTGGGTGTGACTATTGCGCTATTTGAACTCGTTCTTGTCTATGCAGTTTTGAAAAAGCAGATGCGTGAGAGCAATCAATGAAAACTTTAAGAGTAATTGGAACAGTATTCTTCACGATCTTCTTTGGGCTACCCCTGTTTTGGCTGGTTTCGACCTCTCTTAAACAAGAAATACAGATTGGCAGTAGTGATTTGCTCTGGTTCCCGACTAAGCCAGATTGGGCAAACTACACCGAAGCGGTGAATCGAAGCGGAATCCTGGTTGCGGCTTGGAACAGCTTATGGCTGTCATCTGTATCTGCTTTTATTACCACTGCAGTAACAGCACCTGCGGCTTACTTGGTAGCACAATCAAAAGGCTGGTTTTCAAAGGCGGCAACCGGGTGGGTTTTGAGTTCTCAGGTGTTCCCGTCAATTTTGACTGTTTTTCCACTCTTTTTGATTTATGTAAAAATTGGCCTATTTAATACTTTTACCGGAGCCATAATCCTTTACGTTATTTTTAATTTGCCATTTTCACTTTGGCTGCAGCGTGGCTTTGTTAAGAATGTGCCAACCGAGATTCTAGAAGCCTCCAGAATCGATGGCGCATCTGGATTAAAGGTTCTTCGTTACGTGGTATTCCCGTTGATCCTGCCTGGATCCATCGTGGTCTTTATCTATGCATTTATTAACACTTGGAATAACTTCCTCGTTGCAACAGTGTTCTTGCAAGGTAATGAGAAGCAAACTCTCACTACGCAATTAGCAAGATTTATCGGAACCGAAGGGTTAGGTTTATTTGGTCCATTCGCCGCAGCGACTGTGCTCTCAGTAATCCCAACGCTTCTTTTGTTCATAGTACTACAACGAAAATTCACAGCTAACTTGGTCGCAGGTGCGGTCAAGAGTTAGTGGTGATGTTTTACAAACCAACCAAAGTAGGGGGAGAAATGAAGCAAAGTCGCTTTAATACAAAAGCTAAGCTTTTGTCACTGGTTGCTATTGGAGCAGTTTCAATAGCGACTCTAATGCCTATGCAATCAGCATCAGCAGCTGGTGAAATTCGATTCATGTCATGGGCTTGGCAAGACACACACATCGCAGTACTAAAGAACATAGTTGCGCAGTGGAATAAGACAAATCCAAGCATTCCGGTAAAGCTAGAACTAGTCGATGAAGATGGTCTATACACCCAGCTTTCAACTGGTTTCCTAGCTGGAACTGCTCCAGATGTAATTGATACAGAAGCAGCAGCTGCTCTTCAATATGCAAAGAGTGGTTATCTTTACAACCTTGCTCCTGATATGCGCAGCATTCAGAAAGAAATCAATCCAGGAGTCTGGACAACTGCTAGCTATAAGGCAAAACTATTCGGTGCACCTTGGATGGTTGAGCAATATATGGTCGTAGCTAACCTTGATCTATTCAAGAAGCTTGGCGTTGCAGTTCCAAAGCAAACCGATACTGTAACTTGGGATGACCTTCGCGCATTAGCCAAGAAGGTAACAACTGCTGATATGCCGGGAATCGGAGTAGGCCTAGGTTCAGCTGCTAAGTTAACAATGGTGATGGGCCCAACAGTTGGCGCTAAGTACTTCACTGGTGTTACAACTGGTGCAAAAGCGCGTCTAATTCAAGGTGCCCCAGAACTAGAAATTGTTAAGACAATTAACGACATGATTCAAGTTGATAAGAGTTTGAGCAGCCGTTATGTCAGCTCAAATCCTCAGACTGACTTCTTGGCTGGCAAGTTACCACTTTGGTTCACCAAGAACTCTTTGGCAAATACCATCGACTTGCAGTCAGACATCAAGTACCAATATTTGCCAATGATTTCAGGTAGCGGTGGTGCTAAGCAGTCACCAACAGCTGGAATCTATGCAGTTAGCGCTCAGAGTAAGCAAATCAAGAACTCAGTTAAGTTTGTAAAGTTCTTGATGGAAGCTCAGAACCTAGCTCAGACAAATATCGCAGTTGGTGGATCTATTCCGGGTACATCTAGCGGACAAGCAGCTGTTAAGGCGCTGAAGAAGGATGCAAACTGGCAGTTCATTATGAGCCAAGGTGCGAATCTAACTACATCACCATTCTTGTTCGTACCTCAGTGGGACTCTTGGAAGGGTTCTTTCCAGAATCCACAAGCTAAGTTGCTTTACACCGGCAAGATAACTCTTGACGAGTATAAGAAAGCAGTAACAAATGGCTGGAATGGTCTCCGTTAAAGACTAATAAATATCTAGAACGTCCCCCAAGATCAGATTAAAACCTGATCTTGGGGGACACTAAATAACTTGGAGACTAAATGTTTGAAAGTAAGGTCAGAGGCGTAATTGCAGGAGCTGCCGTTGGCGACGCACTCGGCGGAACCACCGAAGGGTTTAGTCCAGAGCAAATTCAGAAACGTTATGGTGGATTCGTAGAAGGTATAGAGGGCCCTTTTCATCCTGATTTTGAAACGTTTCGGCCACTTTCGCCGTACCATAAAGGTGACGGCCACATAACTGACGATACTTTGATGACTGAATCCTTAATTTCAGTTTATGAACAAGTTGCTGACCATCTTGATGCCTTTTCATTTGCAAAATACATCATCCCTGAAATGATCGAGAAGTTCAGATATATACCTGAACTTGGAAAGGATACACTTTTAGTGCATCGAGTTTTTTATGCCGAGAAATGGTTAGTGCAAAGACTCCACTTCGGCCACGTTGACCCCCGCGAAGCAGGTGTTGGCAACATGGTCAACTGTGGAGCAGCTATGTATATGAGTCCCGTTGGCGTGGTCAATGCCGCCGACCCAGTTGGTGCCTATAAAGAGGCAATTGAAATTGCCGGAGCACATCAATCTAGTTTTGGTCGTGAGGCAGCCGGAGTTTTTGCAGCTTGCGTTGCACAGTCCTTCGTTATCGGCACAACGGTTAAAGAGATTGTTGAGTGCGCAATAGATCTTGCACATGATGGAACCAAGAAAGCGATCGAAGCAGTTGTGAAGGCTGCGCAAGGTCAAGATGACTGGAAGAGTGCAATACCAGTGCTGCGCAATAGCTTTAGGCCCTTTGATACCTTAGAAGATGAATACCGTGTTCATGGCGATGATGCTAGAAAGCCCAGCCGATTACTTGCTATCGAAGAATTACCAATTGCAATTGGAATGTTAGTAGTTGGCAAAGGCGATTTCCGCAAGAGCGTACTTGGCGGCGTCAACTACGGACGTGACTCTGATTCGATTGCCACCATGTCAGGTTCAATCGCAGGCGGATTAAATGGAATTGAGAATATTCCAAGTGACTGGCTAGCCGATATTGAGAAAGCAAGCCGCAGAGACTTTTCTCAAACCGCAGACAAAATTGCTACGGTAGCCAGAGAGATTAGTAAGAAAGATACGGCCAAAATTAAAGCCACTGCAAGTGCACGCGAAGTTCTATTTTCTAGCAAGGGGAATTAATTGAGTCAACAACTCGATCGAGCACGTGGTTCACTTGCAGGACTAGCTATCGGCGATGCGTTAGGCAGACCGGTAGAAGGCATGTCTTATATAGATATCCGAGCCAAATATGGCGCCATTGATGATTTTGTAAATCTTGAGCCAGCTGGCAGCGACGATACTGAATATGCACTGTTAACAGCTGCAGCGTTATTGCAGTACGGTAAAAATATCACGGCAGCTGATTTTGCAGACGTCTGGAAATCTAAAGTCTGTACTCAAACAGCTGCTTTTCTCGGTGCCGGGTTCAGCGAAATGAATGCGATTCAGAACTTAAAAGTTGGCTTGATGCCACCATTTTCGGGGCAACATAACCATGCCTGGAGTGATGGTTTAGCTATGCGAGTTGCGCCAATTGGGGTAATCGCAAATGGTGATATTGAAATGGCAAAACGGATTGCAATTGCTGATGGTGAAGTGAGCCATTCAGGTGAAGGCATCTATTCAGGTATCGCAATAGCCGTTGCGGTTACAAGCGGCATGGCTGGAAAGAGCTATTTAGAAGTTTATGCCGATGCCCTTAATTCAGTCCCTAAGGACTCTTGGACTTATAGAACTTTGGTAGATGCCCAAAATATTTTAAACGAGAATAGCAACGCTACATTGTTTGAAAATGCTGAGCGTTTGCTAGAGAAAGTGGCACAGGCCAAGTATTTCTTTGCCGATCTTGCGCCAGAAGCTATCTCACTGGCATTGGCTTCGGTGCTTTGGGGTAAGGGCGATTTTGCTAAGTCATTATTATTTGCAGTCAATTTGGGCAGAGATGCTGACACGATTGCGGCAATGGCAGGCGCGGTTGCTGGCTCTATCTCTGGATATAAGAATATTCCGGATAAATGGAAAGTTGCCGTTACAAGTGTTGGCGGATCATGTCTTGCTTTTACAAAAGGCATGGAACCTTTGAGCGTCGCAGATTCATTAGTAGAAATGGGCAACAAGTGAGCCATTCCCAAGAAAGCAAAATTCGCGGCGCAGTACTCGGTCTGGCATTCGGTGATGCCATGTCATTTCCGGCCAGCACCCACCGCTTAAGACTTCTAAATGTTAAGCGTTCCAACAGAATGATTGGTTTGACCCAATTTGCTTTTGATGAAAACCAAAATACTTATCCAACCGTATACACACATGCGCAACCGATCGAATTTCTAGCACCAAGACCAACCGATGATTCTGAGTGGCTCTACTTCTCTGCAGATATTCACTTATCTGGGATTGATCCAATAGATGGTTGGTTGAAGCTAGCTAGCGCTGGCGAAGACTTACGGGGCAGAACTGGAACTTTGATGGCACTTGATAACTTGAAGGCAGGCAAATTGCCACCTCATAGCGGCCATGACAACCCACATTATTTTGATGATATGGCAATGGTTAGATCATTGGCAGCAGCTCTGATATTTAGAAGCAAGGGTGATCTGGTATTAGAGAAAGCTAGAAAAGATGCCGAAGTAACCCATAGCGAAGATGGAATTTACTGTGCTTTAGCTCTTGCAACAGTTGCCTCATCATTACTCGCAGACGAGGCTGTAGAAATGGCTGTAGCTAAGGCACTTCAGCAGCTACCTGAAGGTAGCTGGTCTGACCGAGTTGTAACAGATGCTTTGAAAGCAACGGCTGGGGCAAAAACTGTAACCGAAGTTGCCTACATTTTAGAAGATGTTGTGATTGATCGTATTTATTCGTACTCAATTTCTGCGCCAGAGTCATTAGCTCTTATTTTGTGCTACTTAAGAGTGGCCAGTTCAGCAAATGACTTCTTACTTGCGGGCACACTTAATAAGCGAAAGCTTGATTCAATGCCAGCACTTCTTGGCGCAATAGCTGGCTTGATTAATGGTGACGAATGGATTCCAGCAGGGTTTATCGCAAATGGATCTGAGCTAGATGGCGTTTGCATACCAAGTCTTAAAGGTAAATCCTTAAGAAAGTTGGCTGAAAAGATAATTGGCTGATTAGATTTGTTTGTTGTATTTCTTAAAGCGCGAACTGCTTAAACCAATCAAGTGCTCAGATTAAAGAAAGAAGTTTTGCCAGCACCATTAGGGCCAATTATGCCAAGTCTTTCATTTTATTTTACCGTGAGCGTGATTCCTTCGAGAATCTTCGCCCCGCCAATAGTTAGGCCCAGATTTTTGACCGAGAGTGCTGAATACATGTAATTAACTTGATCAGACTATTACGTTGTAAAAAGTGCTTACTAAAGATGGCACATAGCGACCATTTACCTTAGTTAGCTTCACCAAGAACATCGACTGAATCAAGGTGTGGTTGAGCTTGTTAACCTTATTTAAACCAGTTAGACCAACAAAGCTAAATGCCTCTAGCGTTGTGATCATCTTGTCCACATCTAGACTTGCATTGCCCTTAACTGCGGCAATGATCATCTGTGCGGCGTTTACACCGGTGGCTGTGAATAGGTCTTGAGTCTTGCCAGCTTTGGCATAGTCAGCTGCTATCTGTGTTGCCATCTTATTCTTAACAACTCCTGGGAAGTAGCTACTTGTAAAGATTGCACTTACACCATCGAACAGAGTTCCATATGTTTCGTACAAATCAACTCCAGGAAGCGCAGTAATTGGACGAGCGCTTGCGTAAACTTTCTGCTGATCGAGTGCCGTAAACAAAGCACTAGCCGAAGGTGGATTAGACCAAGCAACAAAGATGTAATCACCTTTCATGTCCGCAGCTTTCTTGGCAAACGGGGTGAAATCTACTGTCGCAGTAGGAACTTTAATTTCTTCGATGTTCGCGCCTTTAGGAATTAGAAACGCCTTGGCCGCGATAAGGCTTCCTAGGCCGAATGTATTATCTTCAACAAAAAGAATAAATTTCTTTCCTCGAATAGGCTTTAATTTTGTCAGCGGTGCGATATCTTGTTGAGAAGTAATTCCTGATCGAAAAACATATTTATTTGCTGGCGTTGTAATGTAGTCATTCTTAGCTAGACCTGAGATATAAAGGACTTTGTTCTGCGCAGCAAGAGGGGCAAGAGTTATCCCAACCGGTGACGATGCGGTTCCAACTATAATGTTTGTACCTTTGCTTACCATTTCTTTAAATGAAGCAGTTGCTGATACAGGGTCGGCACCGTCATCTCTCTTGGTGATAACAATCTTGCGACCATTAATAGAATTCTTTCCATTCGTAAAGTACTTAAGACCCCACTCAAGGCCATCGATGTATGCATCGCCGTATGACTTAAGTCCACCTGAAGTCGATGTGATTACGCCGATGTTGATTTCACCTACAGCGTTAGCAGAATTTGATGACATAGGGAAAGCCAGGGCAATAGCAAGTGAGGAGATAAGCACAGTCTTGATCGAAGACTTTCTGAACATTCAATCTCCTTGAAAATATTTAGATAGTCAACTTGCCTGGCTTGAGTTTAGTGCGAGATTCTTGAATTGATACAATCTCGCTAGTTAGAAGAATTACGTTTCGTTATCTAGTTTCTCTTCATGGCGCAGAAATGCCGGTTGGACTGCGCAGTAAAGCAAAGTAGTTAAGGTTGGCTCTGTGAGCAACGCCCTCTCTTCGCAAACCCGCAAAGCCCTAGAGGCTGCCGTTGCGGCAATTGGTGGGCAAACTCGTGAAGGTCAGATCGAGATGGCCGAAGCTGTAGCGAACGCGCTTAGCGATCAACACCATTTAATGGTGCAAGCAGGTACCGGCACCGGAAAATCACTTGCTTACTTAGTGCCCGCACTTGTTCATGGCCGAAAAGTTTTAGTTGCAACTGCCACTCTTGCACTGCAGCGTCAGTTAGTAGAACGCGATCTACCAGCAGTTGTGCCAGCACTTGAAAAAGTGCTTGGTCGCGAGATTACTTATGCCGTGTATAAAGGCGTGGGTAATTATGTTTGCTTGCAGAAAATGAATTCAGAAACTGCCGACCCTGATGGCGAAGTTCTGCTTGAGATTTCTAGTTTAGGAAAAGATGCCAATCGGTTAACTGCTTGGGCCAAGACCCCTGGAGTTAGTGGTGATCGTGATGATGCCCCTGAAGTTGATCGCCGAGTGTGGTTAGCTAATTCGTTATCTGGCCGCGAATGTGTAGGTGCTGATGTCTGTGCCTATGGCAGCCAATGCTTTGCGGCCAAAGCGAAAGCAAAGGCGCAGACTGCCGATGTGGTAATTACTAATCACACGCTTTTGGCAATTGAAATTGTTGATTCACATCCGATTTTGCCCGAGCGCGATGCGGTGATTCTCGATGAAGCTCACGAGTTTATGGATCGCACAACTCAGGCCGTAACTGAAGAGCTAACTTCGGCCCGCGTCATCAGGGCTGCGGCCATGGCCCGGAAACATCTGCCGGGTAAACTGGCAGACACCTTTGTGAAAGTAGCCGATGATTTCCATGATGCGATGGCCGATTACGGCCAAGATATTCGTGGTGATTTCACCAAAAGTGGCCGCTTAGAAGATATTCCATCATCGCTAGAAGCCCCGATTCGTAAGGTTTTAGAGGCGGCCAAAGCGATTATTCAGTTAATTGCAGTCGATGAAGAAATTGTAGATTCAGACACGATTGCCGAACGCGCCCGAGTTAAAGGTGCGGTTAATGAGATTGCAACTACCTGTGGCAAGTTACTAAAGCAGAGCAACAACCAAGTGCTTTGGTATGAGCCAACATTCTCAACTCTTTATTTAGCACCACTTTCAGTCTCTGAAGTTTTGCGTTCGAATCTATTAACTAAAACGCCAGTCATTGCAACTTCGGCAACTCTGACGGTTGGCAACTCATTTGATGCAATGGCTAAATCAATTGGTTTCTTAGTTGGGGGCGACACCGATACTGAAGTTGCCAAAGATGAGATCGATCCGGGCAATGTGCAGATGCTCGATGTGGGTTCACCTTTTGATTTTGCTAATCAAGGCGTTTTGTATTTACCAAAACATCTACCCGAACCAGGTCGCGATGGCTTAAGCCAAGAGGTACTCGATGAACTCGGTGAATTAATTGATGCTGCCGGCGGTCGCACGTTGGCACTGTTTAGTTCTTGGCGCGGAGTAGAGGCCGCAGATGCGCATTTACGTAAAGTGTTAGCTGAACTTCCAATAAAAATCATTACACAAAGGCGTGGCGATTCAGTTGGCCCGCTAGTTGAGAAATTCGCCAGTGATGAAACTTCGATCTTGCTCGGCACCATGTCCTTGTGGCAAGGCGTTGATGTGCCGGGTCGGGCTTGTTCGCTAGTGGTAATTGATCGCATTCCGTTCCCACGCCCAGATGAACCCGTAATGGCGGCTCGCGCAGCACAAGCAGATAAAGCCGGCGGCAGTGGCTTCATGCAAGTATCGATGCCACGAGCGGCGCTGTTGTTGGCACAAGGCACCGGCCGGTTAATTCGCTCCGAAGCAGATCGGGGCGTTGTTGCAATCCTGGATTCGCGCATTGTGAATAAACGTTATGGCAGCGTGTTATTGAATTCGATGCCGCCACTATGGCGTACTTCAGACTCAGCTGTCGTGCGAGATTCGTTGCGCCGATTAGCGCAAGAACAAATTAATTCACCAGCTGAATAACTAGCGCTTCAATCTGCGGCCAAGTTTTCGCAAAGCTCGGATGCAGATCTAGTTGAGTAACTTCTTGCCAATGCACCCAACGAACCTCATGCGATTCATCATTTAAATTATGTGGCTCTAAATAGATTGCTGCTGTCGCAAGCACTGTGTCGTAACGCCAGTTTCCATGTAGGTCAGAAAAAGTTGTTAACGGCTTTACCAATGTTGCATCGATGCCGGTTTCTTCAACAGCTTCGCGCACAGCTGCTTCGATAATAGTTTCGTGCGAGTCACGAGCACCGCCCGGAACGCCCCAGGTATCACCGTTATGCACCCATGGCGCGCGATGTTGTAACAACAGGTGTTGATCACGAATTAGTAATAAGCCAGCTGCGCCATGTTTTCCCCAATGGCGATTACCGCAGTCACATTCGACCCAACCATCACCATCGCGCATTGCCACAGTTCTAGGCTCTCACATCATCCACACTTTTGCAGGCTGTGCTGATCTGAGTCGAAATTCGTACCTAGCCTGCGCAGATGCGAAAACTACTAATCTGCTTACTTTTAACCCTACCAATGCCTTTGAATACAGCTGGAGCTGCTGACTGTGTCGATGCCGCCTGCATTGATGTTTACACCCAAGATGGCCAAATAATTATTGAAGGCAAAAAAGGCAGTGGGCCAAAAGCCAAGACAAAACCGCGCACAGTTAAGCCACCGAAACCAAAAGTTGTGAAGCCGATTTTTCCTGAGTTAATTCCGCGACCAACTGCGAAACCGACTGCGCTACCTTCATCTAAACCAAAGGCTAAACGAACTTATAAACCGCGCATCAAGTCAACTGCCAAACCCTCTCTTAAACCAAAAGCAACTACCTCAGTTTCGCTCAATGATCGCTTAATAAAGTTATTGCCTACTGGCGGAATTGCATATCAACCAGAAGCTGAACCACTAGTAAATGTGCCGATCTATTTCTGGAGTGATTTACCAACTCAGTTCGCGACTCGGGTAACAGTTGTCGGCGAAGTAGTTGATGTTTTGTTGCGTCCGGGTTTTGTTTGGAGTTTTGGCGATGGAACTTTCCTAAGCACTACCGATGCTGGTGGGCCATACCCAAATGGCAAAATCAAACATACTTATAAGAATCCGGGTATCTATCCAATAATTTTGGTGCAGAGCTGGAACGGCAACTGGACCCACAATGGCACTACCCGAGCAATAACTGGAACGATTAAAACCACAGTATTTGCCGTTGTTACGGTGGTAATTGCGCCAACTCGCTTCATGTTTTAGCTCTGGACAGAAATTAGCGTTTTAGCTATCCACAGCGTTTAGCTGAGTCAGAAAATCAGTCGGTGAATTAATTTAGGTTCACAGGCATGACAACACTTACTTCTCCACACGACTTACTAGCTGCAATTCCATTTCTCATTGGCTATCACCCAAGTGATTCGCTGGTTTTAGTGGCCATCAAGGGCGACCTAGTTTCGATGGCTATGCGAGTTGATTATCCGAAAAATGAAAATACCGATGCTTATGATCTATTGGCGCATCACTTAAAGCTCGATGGCGCTGATGCCGCACTTATGTTGGCTTATGTGCCAAATGAAAAACCTGAGCTATACGAAACTGGCACTGAGGTTCTGGGCCATATGTCTAATTCGTTATCGAAGAACGCAATTGCGATCCGGGAATCAATTGAAGTAATTGGCAACCGCTGGCGTTCCGCTATTTGCGAAGACATTTCTTGTTGCCCACCCGAAGGCAATTCGCTACCAGATTTTGATAGTTCTAGAGTTGCTGCCGAACAAGTAATGGCCGGGCGCACATTGCCCTTCATCGATGTTTCGAAATTAGCTGATTCAATTGCCGCGCTTCCAAATATTGGTATCGAATTCACTGCTCAAGTTGAAAGTTATTTTGTGCACGAAGATGCGCCAGATCTAATTGAGAAACAACGTGATGGCGCAACAGCAGTTGTTGACTTAGGACAACTATATGAATTCGGTCGGGGGAGCAGTGACCCAGATTTAGTGGCCCAAGTAATCGGTCGCTTATCCGATATTCAAGTTCGTGATTACGCACTCGGTATTCACAGCGCTGAAAACATTGAAGCGTATTGGACAATGTGGAAAGAGTTATTGCGTATCGCACCAGTTGGTTACGTGGCACCGATTGCTTCGATCTTTGCCGCGGTAGCATATGAATCTGGCCAAGGCGCATTGGCTCATAAAGCACTCGATCGCGCGTTAATTGATAACCCGGGTTATTCACTGGCCTTGTTACTACGCCGAGTCTTTAGCGCCGGCTGGCCAGCTGCCGCCTTTATCCAGATGCGCGAACAGTTACATCCGAAGGTGAAAACTGCGATATTTTCAGGCTAACTAGCCGCAGTTAAAAGGTTCGCAGCTGCCAGCGCCGCGAGTTATGATTTACCCAGGTCACGAGTTCTAGGTACTAGCCCCGGCTTACTAGACGGCAACCCTCCACCGCGGCGGGGTGCTCCGGGTGACGACCTGGTTCTGGTCTTAGTTGATTAGAGCAAGTGCGTTAAGGATTATTTATGGCAACTCTAGATAACGACTCGGCGAAACATCGCCAC
>CAXNJS010000024.1:0-16718 GCA_964202795.1 Candidatus Planktophila sp. | reverse complement strand
TATTCAGTTACCTCCGATACTTTCATCGGCAAGGTCTATAAGGACTTTGGCCTGATTAATATCGCAGATAAGGCTGCTGGGGCTGATTCTTATGGCTATCCGCAACTATCGGCTGAATATTTATTAAAGACTGATCCAGATGTTATTTTTTTGGCAGATGCTGAATATGGCGAAAGTGCAGCTACGGTAAAGGCACGCGCTGGTTGGTCTGGCATTACAGCTGTTACCAAGAAGAATGTTTTTGCGCTACCAAATGATATTCCATCTAGATGGGGGCCACGACTTGTTGATTTCTATCGCTATGTGGCTGCTTGCCTTGCAAAGGTGAAGAAGTAAGTAAATGAAGAAGAATCAGATCGATCGCGTGTGGCGTTGGCAGATTACTGCCAGCGCCGCCGCGGCGTTACTGATTGCTTGTTTACTTGGGGTGGGCTTTGGTCCGGTTAATTTAAATTTTGGATCAATCATCAGAACTTTATTGGGGCTACCTAACGGCTTAGAAAATGAAGACCACACCTTGTTGCTTGAGTTGCGATTACCTCGAGTTGTTTTAGGTGCGCTGGTTGGCGCAGCTCTTGCAACAAGTGGTGCGGTTTATCAAAGCGTTTTTAGAAACCCACTAGCTGATCCGTATTTACTCGGCGTCGCATCTGGTGCGGGGTTGGGTGCAACGATTGCCATTACCAACGGTGGCGGAGACCTACATGCTCTGCTGCCACTCTTTGCATTTCTTGGAGGAGTACTTGCTGTGGCTGCAACTTTCTTAGTGGCAGGTCGATTATTTGCCGATCCCAGCACTTTGTTATTGGCCGGTATTGCAGTTGGCTCTTTTGCAACCGCGTTTCAAACTTATTTGCAACAGCGCAACAGCGCCGCCTTGCGTCCGGTGTATTCCTGGATTCTGGGCGAGCTAACAGTTGCAAATTGGGATGTAGTTAAGTGGGCTGGCTTTTATATTTTCATCGCGTTATTCGTATTAATCCGAATCTCTAAGGTCCTTGATGCGTTGATGCTTAGTGATGAAGAGGCTTATTCATTAGGGGTTTCACCGCAGAAAATCCGGCTTATTGCCGTTGCGGCAGCGACTCTGGCTACCGCGACAGCCGTTTCAGCAAGTGGTCTAATCGGCTTCGTTGGCATCGTTGTTCCGCACTTAGTACGTGGGTTAACGAAGCGGGCCACAAATCGTTCACTGCTATCGATTGCCTTTGTTGGTGCGGCATTCTTGGTCATTGCCGATCTCGGCGCCCGAACTTTGTTATCACCAGCAGAACTACCTATCGGAGTTATTACTGCATTCGTTGGTGCGCCATTTTTCTTATTCGTCCTACGTGCTCGCAATCGAGGTAGCCAATGATTAATCTAGAAAATCTATCAGTTCGCTTTGAAGATCGCGAAGTATTGCAATCAATTAATTTAGAAATCCCAGAAGGAACCTGGAGCTGCTTAGTTGGCCCTAATGGCGCCGGTAAAACAACACTGCTTAGAACAATGCTTGGTATGCAGTCATATTCTGGATCGATTAAGTATGACGGCCGCGAGATTGCTAAGAACAAATCTTTAAACATTGCTTTCGTTCCACAACGTCCATCAATTCCAGCAGCCATGAGTGTTGCTGAATATGTGATGTTAGGGCGGGCCAAGTTAGATGGTTGGGGCAAAGAGAGTGCACATAGCCGCAGTATTGTTCATGAGATGTTAGAAGCAACTCAACTTTTAGGCATGCAGAGCCAGTTGGTAAATACGCTCTCTGGTGGTGAAATGCAGCGGGTATTAATCGCGCGTGCTTTAGTTCAAGAACCAGAAGTTATGTTGCTTGATGAACCAACCAGTGCCCTTGATCTGCATCATCAGATTTCAGTACTTAACAAAGTTGAAGAGATTAAGGCAACCGGTGTAACCATCATTTCGACGATGCACGACATCACTTTGGGGGCGATGTATGCAGAGCGAATCATCATCATGCAAAGTGGCCGAGTGCTGCTAGATGGTGAATCACAATCCGTTATTCACTCACCCGAACTACGCAGCGCCTTTGATGACCGCATCAGCGTGCATAAGCTTGAAAACGGTCGACCAGTAATCATCGCCGCTAAGCGTGCGGCAGGGTTAGACCACGGGGTTATTTAGCACCTAACCCCGACAATTTAGGGGTTAGAGATGGCAATTCTCGCCCATCTAAGTAACCCTATCCCTATGACCCAGCTTGATTCGAGTATCACCCTTTCGCGAATCCGCCCGCCTGAACTGCCAGCTAATTTCCTTTCTAGACACCACCTTTTTGAGTTAATTGATGGCCGAGCCCCTGGCTACACCATGGTCGTAGCGCCGGCTGGATATGGAAAAACTTCGCTAATTGCCGAATGGGCAAAACAAAGTAAGAAAAAAGTCATTTGGTACACGATGTCAGAAACCGATAGTTCAGTCGGGCTAGCTGAATATTTGATAAGTGCGATCCGCCAGGAGTTTCCGGATTTCGCACCAGATCTGGAAGCAAAAACAGTTACTTCAATTTTTCAAGCTATTGCAAATCTTAAGGAAGATATTGTTTTAGTTCTAGATAATGTGGTTGACGTTTTCACTTATCAATTAAATGTAACGCAATCATATATGGATGCGATTCCAGATAATATTCACATTTTCGCACTGCGCCGCGTAATGCCCACTGTCTCGCTTAAGCGATTTTCAAGTATTGGCCGCCTGTCGGTAATTACTGCTGGTGACTTAGTCTTTTCAAAGGATGAGATTAAATCCTTACTTCAAGTTTCTGGCGTTGAAACAAATGAAAAGAAACTAGATCAAATCTTGCTACAAACTCATGGCTGGCCATCAGCAGTTGGAATCATTGCAAGTGGCGAAGATAGTAAATTCGAGCTAGAAGTTGACGATGGCCTGGTGAAGAATTTACTTCTCAGCAAGTTTGAAAAACTAGCAAAAGATACGCGCGAGCTATTAATCGCGATGTCTAGTTTTGAAGTATTTGATCTAGATTTAGCTGCATTAATTAGGCAGAAGCCGGCAAATGAAGTGAATCTGAACAAACTTGCTGCCGAAGGTGTATTTCTAATGCTAACAGCTGGCCAAAAAGGTTCGTATATTTTCAATAACACGGCGCGCGAAGTAATTGATGAGATCGCCCGCGCAGACAGCAAGAAATATCAACAGAATCAAATAGTGGTTTCTGAGCTCTTCCAGCTTCGGAATCAATTGAATTTGGCGATTTCTCACGCAATAAAGTCTGGTGATTCTGAATACTTACGAAAGATGTTTAAGCCAGCGCTACGCAAGTTGATTACTCGTGGCGATGGTAGAAATATTCTCTATTGGAGTAATTACCTACCGCTAGATAACACTCGAAATAAATTATTTGCTGAACTAGCGACAATTATGGGGCACTTAGTTAGTTATGAATTTGAACGCACTATTCAATTGATTGAAGAGATGCGATTTTCCTATAAAGATTCGCCACTGTCGCCATTTATCGATCGAATTAATGCTGCGGCCTTGGCCCATGTCGCTTTCTGCCGTGGTCGGTTATCCGAATTTGATACTCAGATGGAAGTAATTTTTCGTGAGCCAATGCCAGAACCTGCGATCGAGCAATCCGATCGATTAGGTATTTTACGAATATTGGGAGCCAGATCATTTATTTTTGAAGATTCGGCAACTCTAAATTCGATTGAAGCCGAAGTAAAAGAGATCATCAAGGACAGTAATTCACCAGATGACCTGTTTATTTGGCAGACAATTCGCGCCATGAAGTTATTCCTAGAAGGTGAATATCTGCAAGCTCTAGATGCGGCGTCACTTTCTGAAGAAATAGGGCAACGCAATGAATATGCAGGGTTCTTTGGTTACACCGAAGCCATCTATATTAAAGCGCGCTGTTATTTAGAATTTTGTGAAGCAGCGAAAGCCACTGAGGAGCTAGAAAAACTGGCAAAACTCGCACGAGAATGGCAGCAATGGCCGTGGGTGTTTATGGCCGAAAGTTATCTGGCTCGGGTCTTGATGATGAATGGCAAAGTCGAAGAAGCTTTTGCGGTTGTACGTGATCATCGAAAACTTGCCGCTGAGTTCAAAGGCGAAGATGGCTTTAGTTTAATAATTGATATCAATGAGCTTTTTCTTAGGTTCTGGGTTAAGGATTACGAGCGATCTGCTCAAATTCTAAATCGCTTACCAAAAGACCTTATTTTCACATACCAATATCGACAGGCACTTTCTGCAGTTTCAAAGAATGAAGTGAAGAAAAAGACGGCGCCAGAAATCTTAGATTCCGATAGTGCTCGTGAAAAGATTTGGAAATCCTTAGTTGGTTGTGAGGCAAATATTTCGCAGGAAACTTTGGCGATGGATTCACTTAAAGTAGGTCTCGATATCGGTGCGCGAGTTGGGGCCAAAGACACTTTCTTACTACAAGACCCCACAATTCTGGAATTAATTATTCGTAGTGCATCTAAGCGGCCAACTGTGTATCTCGAAGAATTAGCTCGAGCTGCGGCTTCCCGAATGAATAACAAGAACAATCAGAATGCGGCCTTGACCCAACCATTAACTAAACGGGAAATAGATGTATTGCGCTCGCTTGCGACTGGTAAACCGATCACGGCTATCGGAAAAACGCTACATATTTCGCACAACACTATGAAGACTCACTTGCGCAATATCTATCGCAAGTTGAGCGCCAGCGGGCGAGAAGAGGCAGTAGCGAAAGCGCAGACCCTATTCATAATTTAGGATAGTGAGATGGATGCGGAACTAGATTTGGTGCAGGAAACCCTGGTAACGCAGCGGCTGGAGTTGCATCACATTAGCGGAGCGAATCTCATCACGCTTTTTGAAAAACGAGATGATTCGCCAATTCTTAAGGGCGCTAATTTCACAAATCCACACCGTGTTTTAGTTGATTTTCAAGGCCCGCTTCACTGGCGAGTGCCGCAAGTTAAAGCTGATCCCAGCTGTAATAAATGGTTTGTGCGCCAGATCGTACTTAAGCAGAGCCGCGAGATTATTGGCAGTACTAGTTTTCATGGCGTACCAGATGAGAATGGCATGGTTGAAATTGGGTTAGGGATCGAGCCAGAATTTCACAATCAAGGTTTTGCTAAAGAGGCGCTAATGGCAATGTGGAAGTGGG
Organism: Candidatus Planktophila sp.; assembly: GCA_964202795.1. Taxonomy (GTDB): domain Bacteria; phylum Actinomycetota; class Actinomycetes; order Nanopelagicales; family Nanopelagicaceae; genus Planktophila. Next base: position 11,578 of record CAXNJS010000024.1, on the reverse strand, counting down.
CGTTAGATCAACCTGGGGTTAAATCATTTAGATATACCGTAAGTCCAGATAATGCGCCATCAATTAAAGTTATTGAATACTTTGGTTTTCCATTTACTGGAGTGCAGATTGATGAAGAAGATGGTCTGGAAAATGTTTATGAAATTTCAGTTACTGACTTTAAGGCTAAGTTTGCAGGTTAGTCGTGGTGCTGACCTGATTTATGTTTAAAGCGACCCATGAATTCATCTTTCAGATCAAAAAAGTGCCCGGTCTTAAGAGCTGCTCGCATTTGATCAACTAAGCGCACTACGAAACGTTCGTTGTGAATGGTGGCAAGCGTTGCTGCGATCATTTCTTTGCCGTGGAACAGGTGATTCAGATAAGCGCGGGTGTAGTTGGTGCAGGTGTAGCAATCGCATTCACTATCAATCGGGTTGAAATCTCGCTTATATGTGGCATTAGTTAAGTTATAGCGCCCAGTCATTGTGTAGACAGCACTTGAGCGAGCAATTCGTGAAGCAAGTACGCAATCGAAAGTATCGATACCGCTTTCAACGCCAACAAATAGGTCTTCTGGGGCACCAATACCCAGTAAATGCTTAGGTTTTTCTTCAGGTAGTTCGCTATTTACCCATTGCACAATGGTGCCAAGTGAATCTTTATCTAGTGCGCCACCGATACCAAAGCCATCAAATGAGATACCTGATGATTCAAGGGATCCTAAATCTTTAGCGGCTTTGCGACGCAAGTCTTCATATTGTGCGCCTTGAATAACACCAAAGAGCGCTTGGTATGGCTTATCTGCTCGTTCAATAGTCAAACGTTGGTGTTCATCTAAACAACGAATCGCCCAGGCATAAGTGCGCTCTAGCGCGCGCTCTTGATAGCCACGAGTGTTGTGCAAAGTTGTGCACTCATCAAATGCAAACATTACGTCGGCGCCAATTTGATGTTGAATCTGCATCGAAACTTCTGGGGTAAAGCGATGTATCGAACCATTTAAATGCGATTTGAAAGTAACGCCTTCATCATCGACGTGAGCTAGGCGTTGCTTATTATCAGCAATTACATCATCGGCTCGAAAAGTTTTGGAATCCATCGCAAGTACTTTTTTAAAGCCCACCCCAAGTGATAAAACTTGGAAACCGCCACTGTCAGTAAAGGTGGGGCCGTTCCAATTCATGAATTTTGATAAACCACCAGCTGCATCAAGAATCTCGGGACCTGGCTGCAAATAAAGATGATATGCATTAGCAAGTAGTGCTTGAGCGCCGAGTTCGCGCATTGCTTCAGGCAAAACTGATTTAACTGTGGCTTTGGTGCCTACTGGAATAAATGCAGGTGTTTCAACTACGCCATTTGGGGTCGTTAACTTGCCAGTTCGAGCAAATGTATTTTCAGCCGACTTCTCGATTTCAAATTTGAAACCAGGGCTCGCGTTCATGGACATGGCAGGTATTGTCGCAGAGTTATAGGCTCACTCAATGCGCTATTTCACCGAGTATTTCGACTTACTATCGCCAAAAGCGCGCCGGCTAGTAATAGGTGTTGGGTTTAATGCCATTGGCGGGGGAATGACGATGTCATTGCTCTTGGTCTATCTGCACGATATGCGGGGCTTTACTACAACCTTTGGCGGCTTATTGCTGGCCTGGAGTGCGGCTATGTCTCTAGTAATCGGTGGCCCAAGTGGTGCGTTAATAGATCGCATTGGCCCTAAGAAAGTTATTTTAACGGGCTTATTTTTAAAAATTTGTGCGACAGCTTCGTGGGCTTTTGTTGATAACAAAACAACTGCAATTATCGTGGCAACGGTTAGCGCCATTGGTGATAGCACCACCTGGCCAGGGCAAACCGTAATGTTAACTCGAATGACTAAGCCAGAAGATCGCCAGAAGATTTTCGGACTTAATTTTATGTTACTTAATTTGGGGCTCGGTCTAGGTGGCTTGATTTCATCGCTAATCGTTTCGAATAGTTCGCTGCGTTCTTATCAAATTCTTTATCTGGTTGATACTTGTACTTTTATTGTTTTTTTTGTTGCAATTCTTTCTTTAAACGGCCCCGAAGTGGGCAAATATGTCGCAAAAGAAAATGAACCACAAACTGGTTCTTATGCTGAACTTCTTAAAATTCCTAGTTTGATGCGGTTATCCCTCGGCGGATTGATTTTGATGATCTTTGGTTATGGCGCCACGATGTCGGGTATTCCATTATTTGCTACGCAAGTTTTGGATTTATCTCCGAAATGGTTGGGTGTAATTTTTGCGGCAAACACCATCACAATCTTTATTCTGCAACCACTAGTTTTAAAATTACTGGCCCGCATTTCAAAGCAGCGAGCCTTGGTTTCAGTTTCCTTAATTTGGGCGCTTTCCTGGACATTCGTAGGCGTTTCACCACTAGCGCCACTTTTTGTAGCTGGCATTTTGCTTTCGATCAGCCAAATAGTTTTCGCATTTGGTGAAATGGTCTGGTCACCAACTGCGCCAGCCCTAGCCAATGAACTTTCACCTGAACATTTGCGAGGTCGCACAAATGCCTTAATGGGCATGCAGTGGGGCGTCTCTGGGGTGATTGGGCCAGCCGTTGCTGGCACCATGATTGATGCAGATTTGGGTATTCTCTGGGTGGTTCTGATGACCTTAGGTGCCCTGATCCCGATCCAGCTCTTTCGGGGCGTGAGATCTGCGAGTTCGGCTACCCATAGTTAGACCCTCGATAACGCCTAATAGGTATGAATCGTTACCCAATCGAAGCGTAAAAAGAGGGTAATTCGGACATATGGGGTTTTAATTTAGCCACAGGTTTAGTACCGTTCACACCTTGCTCGGGCTTTTGCTTGGGCTGAACTACCGTGCGGTATTACGCTTTTGCAAGAGAGTTGCAGCAACGCAACTAAGACAAAAAAGTGAAGTGGAAAGGTTTCTTAATTGGCTGACAACGCCGTACTTGAAGTTGAAGATAGCGCTCAAGAGTTCGCGCAACGTACGCCAAAGCAAATTGCGTGGACTCGTTTTCGTCGCAATAAAGTTGGCGTAGCTAGCGCCTGGGTTGCCATCTTTTTCATCATGGCGGCAGTTTTAGCACCAATTATTGTTCGCCTACTTGGCTTGAGCAACACGTTGACTTATCCAGAAACTTTAAATGAGTATGCAATGCCAATTGGAAAATTTGGCGGTATGTCACTTGATCACCCACTTGGCGTTGAGCCAGGCACTGGTCGCGATGTTCTTTCGCTTCTACTTTACGGTTCTCGAATTTCTTACACCGTTGCTGTAATTACCAGCTGCACAACTATTGGCCTCGGCATGTTAATTGGCGTGACAACCGGATACTTCCGCGGTCGCGTAGATGCAATTGTCGGTCGTTTCTCAGACTTCTTACTTTCTTTCCCAGGTACCTTCATGATCATCGCGCTTAGCTTGCCGCTTGTGCAGCGTGTGGAAGCAATGGGAATTGCCAAAGATAATGCCGCCCGCATTGTGGTTCTAGTTACTTTCTTCGTCTTCTTTGGTTGGCCAGGATTTGCTCGTTTAATTCGTTCGCAAGCAATGTCTATGCGCGAGCGCGACTTCGTAATGGCGGCACAAGCAATGGGCGCATCAAGCTGGCGTATCATTACTAAAGAGCTGCTGCCTAATTTGTGGCCAACAGCCATTGTTTTCCTTTCCCTCTCATTGCCAGGCTTTTTATCCGCAGAAGCGGTCTTCTCATTCTTGGGCGTGGGCGTGCAAGCACCGGCATCAACTTTTGGTCTAGTACTCTCAGATGCCATCGGCTACTGGCGCGATGACCCGGCTTACCTTTTGATTCCATCAACTATGTTGGTGACCATTGTTTTATCGCTAAATCTTTTGGGTGATGCGATCCGCGATGCGTTAGATCCAAAAGCAGGCAGATAGAGCAAGCTCTACTACAACTAAATACCTAGATTTTCCGTAGCAATACGGGGAAACAGTTCAACAAAGCGATTGAGATCTCGCGAGATCAATTGTGAACTGTTCATAACTGATTCGCGGCCGCGAGTCAGATAACTCGTCTACAAGGAGGACAAATGTCCAAGATGACTTCACGTCATTTGCGTCGTCGCCTTCTAGCTACAACAGCTGCAACTGCACTTCTTGCTGCTGGCGTTCTAGTAGGTACCGCAGGTACTGCAAATGCAGCCCCCAAAACTGGTGGAACTCTGTATTTCATTACCCATTCAGAGCAGTTCGATCACGTAGATCCAGCCCGTGTTTACACAGGCCGCGATATCGCGTTCTTCAACTCATACATCTACCGCAACTTGGTTTCATACAAGCCAACAGCCGGTGCAGCAGGTTCATCTCTAGTAGCTGACTTAGCAACCAACACTGGTGTGCCAAGCAATGCTGCTAAGACATGGACATTCACACTACGTCCAGGCGTCACATGGGAAGACGGCTCAGCTGTTACATGTGCTGATGTTGCATACGGCGTTTCACGTCCGTTCGCACAGGATGTAATCACAGATGGTCCTCAGTACCTCGTACAAGCTCTAGACATTCCTAAGAATGACGATGGCTCATCAAAGTACGCTGGTCCATACAAGAAGACCGGACAAGCACTATTCGATAAGGCAGTTTCTTGTAAGGGCAACACAGTTACCTTCAAGCTAAACCGCTCATTTGCAGACTTCAACTATGCACTTACTTACCCAGCAGGTGCACCAGTTAAGAAGTCTAAGGACACCGGCGATAAGTACGACCTAAAGCCATATTCAAATGGTCCGTTCAAGATCGAGTCCTACCAGATCGGCGACGAAATGGTTCTAGTTCGTAACGCTGCTTGGAAGAAGTCATCTGACTCAGTTCGCACACCTTATGCAGATAACATCATAGTTCGCTTCGGTCTAGCAGAAGATGTACGCGATCAGATCATGCTTGATAACTCAATTCCAAATACAGTAAACCTTGATGGCTTGATGCCAGCAAATAACCGCGCATTCTTTGATGATCCAAAGAAGGCTAATCAGCGCATGAACGTTTACGATCCATATGTTCGCTATGCAGCAATGAACGTTTCTGCTGGCCACATGGATTGCCTAAACGTACGTAAGGCTGTGTTCTTTGCAATCAATACTCAAGCACTGATCGACCTTTCAGGTGGATCTGTTTACTACGGCGTACCTGGTGATAACCCGGTAAAGCCAGTTCTTGGTCTTGACTACAAGAAGACAACTGGAAACATTCACGATCCAGCTTGGAAGATTACTGGAAACGCAGATAAGGCCAAGGAACTTATGGCTGCTGCAAAGACCGGTTGCCCTGCGGCATACGATCGCGCAACAAATCCTGATAAGGGAATCCTTTGGGACATCTCTCAATCAACCACAAACCAGAAGGCATCTGTATTGATTTCAGAAGCCCTAAAGGCTGCTGGCATTGTGATGAAGTTCAACTTCATTCCTGGTGGTCAGTACTACTCAACAGTTATGAATCCAGAAAAGCAGAATGACATTTCATCTGCTGGCTGGGGTGCTGACTGGGCAAATGCTTCAACAGTTATTCCTGAACTCTTCACAAAAGAGGGCGGCTTTAACTTGTCACAGAACTGGGACGATGCTGCATACGCTGCCTTCAAGAAGAAGTCAGATGCTACAAAGGTCCAAACAGATCGTGCGAAGCAAGCAAAGGGATGGCAAGAACTAAGCCAATACGTAATGGATCAATACTGGATCATTCGCCCTGTTTTCTCTAAGGGTCAATTCCAGTGGGGTTCAGGCGTTGGTGGAGTTTATTACTGGGAGCCACAGGGAACCTTCGGTTTCGGACAGCTCTACGTTAAGTAATAGCCAAAGCTAGAAAAGTGTGAAGTTGAGGGTGGCCCTTTGCGGGGTCACCCTCAACCACGCTAGTATCAAAATTAAATTTTAAGAATAGAAATTAAATTAGGAGTTACCAAGATGTTGAAATATTTAGTCAGACGAATTAGTGCCACGTTGGTGGTGCTGACTTTAATCAGCATGTCGGTATTTTTAATTTTTGATGTTCTACCTATGGATCCGGCCCGTTTAACTTGCGGCAAAGCATGTTCACCAGCTGTAGTTGAAGCTAACCGACATCGTTTAGGTCTTGATGTGCCAGTCCAGGTTCAATATGGCCGTTGGGTAAAAGGTTTATTTGTTGGCCGCACCTACGGTGAAGGTCAAGCAGAATTCACGTGCCCAGCCCCAGCCTTTGGTTATTCATTTAACCGCCACGAGTGTGTAACTGATTTATTAAAGCGCGCATTCCCGGTTACTTTATCGCTCGCAATTGGTGCTTTCTTCTTATGGTTATTTGTCGGTGTTTCACTCGGAATTGTGGCAGCTCGTTTTAAAAATCGATGGCCGGATCGAGCAAGTAACGTATTCGTTCTTGTAGGAACTTCGCTACCAACATTTATTTCGGGTATTTTGATTCTGCTCTTTGTGGCGCTGAAGTTCGGATTTGTAAACCCAATTGATTTAGGTAAATGGGTAAGCCCATTTGAAAATCCACTTGGCTGGATCAACACCTTCATCTTCCCATGGATCACTTTGGCACTGGCTTATGCCGCTACCTACACCCGTTTTACTCGCTCGAATGTAATTGAAACTTCAAGTGAAGATTACATTCGCACGGCCCGAGCAAAAGGTTTAAGTGAGAAAGTTATTCTGCGCAAGCACACTCTGCGCGCAGCACTAGCGCCAATCGTTACTTTGGCTGGTCTTGATTTTGCTGGCCTACTAGGTGGCGCCATCATCACTGAAGGTATTTTCAACTTACCTGGTCTGGGTCGCTTATCAATTCGCGCAGTTCTAAATGACTACGACCTACCGATCATTGTTGCAACGACTATGTTGGCGGCAACTTTCTTAGTAATTATGAATTTGTTGGTAGATATCTTGTATGCATACATCGACCCACGGGTACGTGTTGCATGAGCGCCTTTCTCGAAGTTAAAAACCTCACCGTTAGTTTTCCAACTGAAGATGGTTTAGTCCAAGCATCAAATGACATTTCATTTAGCGTTGATCGCGGTGAAACTTTGGCTGTAGTAGGTGAATCAGGTTCCGGTAAGTCTGTGACCTCACTTGCGGTTATGGGTCTACATAATCGCCAAACAACTAATATCAATGGTTCAGCTGTGTTGAATTTAGAATCTGGCCCGATCGATGTAATTAGCGCGCCTGAAGATCAAGTTCGTCGCCTGCGCGGAAAAGCCATGTCGATGATCTTCCAAGATCCAATGTCAGCGCTGCATCCGTATTACTCAATTGGTGATCAACTATCTGAAGCTTGGCGCCTATATAACAAGGGCGATAAGAAGGCTGGCTTTAAACGTGCTACTGAAATGCTTGAGTTAGTTGGAATCCCAGATGCCTCAACAAGAGTTAAAGAATTTCCGCACCAATTCTCAGGTGGTATGCGCCAACGCGTAATGATCGCCATGGCTTTAATTAATAACCCATCGTTGTTAATTGCAGATGAGCCAACTACCGCCCTTGATGTGACCGTGCAATCACAGATTCTGCAGCTGCTTAAAGATATGCAGAAAGAATTTAACATGGCAGTTATTTTAATTACCCACGATTTAGGTGTGGTTGCTGAGGTAGCTGATCGGGTAAATGTTATGTATGCCGGTAAGATCGTTGAACAAGCGATCGCCGATAGCATTTATTACACCCCAGATCATCCCTACACAATCGGGCTTTTAAATTCGATTCCTCGGGTTGATCAACTAGAAGGTAAGCGCCTAATCGCAATTCCAGGTCAACCACCATCGCTCATTAATTTGCCGCAAGGCTGCTCATTCCGCAAACGCTGCACTTTTGCAGACCAAGTAGCCGACAATCTTTGCGCAACTGTTGCCCCATCATTAGATGTGAAAGAGAACGCGCATTTCTCTCGCTGCCATTTAACTGAAAAGCAACTTGTTGCAGCTCGTGGAGGAAAGTAAAGATGACTCAGCCAGTACTAAAAATTGAAGGATTAAAGAAGCACTTCCCAGTTAGCACGGGCGGCGTATTTAGCAAAGGCAAAGGCGTTGTTAAAGCTGTCGATGGTGTTGACCTAGAGATTTTCCCAGGCCAAACAATTGGGCTAGTTGGTGAATCAGGTTGCGGTAAGACAACTGTTGGTCGCACCGTCCTAAAGCTTTACGAACCAACTGCTGGCACTATCGAATTCAATGGCGAAGACATCACCAACTTAACGCCAAAACAGATGAAGCCTCATCGCTCGCAGATGCAGATGATCTTCCAGGATCCATTTGCATCCCTTAATCCACGTCAAACCGTTGGCACCTTGATCGGCAATACCTTTGATATTCAGAAAATTACTCCGGAAGGTGGCAAGGTCGAAGAAATTCAGCGTTTAATGAAGCGCGTGGGCTTAAACCCCGAGCACATTAACCGCTACCCACACGAGTTCTCCGGCGGTCAACGTCAACGTATCGGTGTGGCACGAGCTATCGCGCTTAAGCCAAAGCTAATCGTGGCAGATGAGCCAGTATCAGCTCTAGATGTATCGATTCAAGCCCAGGTAGTTAACTTGCTTGAGGATCTGCAAGAAGAGTTCAACTTGTCTTATCTCTTTGTGGCTCACGATTTATCAGTTGTGCAACACATTTCAGATCGCGTAGTTGTTATGTACTTGGGCAAAGTTATGGAAGATGCTGATAAGAAGGATCTCTTCTTAAACCCACGTCACCCATATACCAAGGCGCTTCTGTCTGCTGTTCCAGTACCTGATCCAAAACTCGGTCGCGCTCGCGAACGTATTATTTTGCAGGGCGATCTACCTAGCCCAGTTAATCCACCTGCTGGTTGCGTATTTAATACTCGTTGCTGGAAAGCGCAAGATAAGTGCCGCACTGAAGTTCCAGAACTTGTGCAAATTTCACTAGGCCATAAGTTAGCTTGCCATTTCCCAGAGCCAGCAAGCGCTTGAGTTATTTTTAAAAGAAGTTCTTCAATCAAAAAAAGCCCCGAACCAATTGGTCCGGGGCTTTTTTTGATTAATCTTTTTAAGCCAGAGTTCCTTCAACTGCAATTACATTGCTTCCGAAGGTGATCTTCAAGTTAAGTGGAACACCTTTCTTGGCATCGCAAGCAACGCCATACTTAAATGAAGTTGATGCTCCTGCAGCAAGTGCTTCTAGAGGTGCGCCATTGATGCCACTGTCGCCATCTAGAACTTCAGAACAAAACGCTGCGCCAGATTCCACACCCAGGCTTAGGGCAGAAAGATCAAGATCTGTAGAGCCGCCATTAGTTACATTCACGCTAAACACATTAGCCACTTGGCCCTTGAGGTAATTTGAGGCAAAAATAGTGGGCGTAAAGGCGGCAGGTGTTGAAACCGTGATCGAAACACCGTCACCTAGATCAAGTGGAGAATCAAAACCAATAGTTGCAGTTGGTGCTACTTCTTCAACCACAGCTGCCTCAGAGGCTGGACGATCTTTAGGAGTCTTATTGCCGCAAGCGGTCAGTGATAGCGATGCCACAACTAGTGCAGCAGCTGACAGCGCAGCCAATGATTTCTTATTCATGATTTCTCCTTGCTTAGTTAATTTCTATGGCAACAGGGTAACAGCGTCAATTACCAGATGCTCACTCGGGACTCGTGATCTAGCCACATGGCATCGCCTTTTTTAACCTCGAAGGCCTCATAGAAGGTATCGAGATTGCTAATGATCTGATTGCAGCGGAACTCATAAGGGGAATGCGGATCTGTTGCGATACGACGACGTAACTCTTCGGCACGTACTTTTCCACGCCAAGCCTGCGCCCAAGATAAGAAGAAACGTTGCTCACCCGTTAAACCATCAATCACCGGCGCCTGAGAGCCCTTTAGAGCCAATTTATAGGCTTTAAATCCAATTGCTAACCCACCAAGGTCACCAATGTTTTCTCCGACCGTTAGCGCCCCGTTTACATGGATATCTGGGGTCTCTTCTGGAAAGAGCGCATCAAATTGTTTAATCAACATATTGGCGCGTTTTTCAAATTCAGTGCGATCACCTTCTGTCCACCAATCGATCATGTTGCCATCGCCATCGAATTTAGAACCTTGATCATCAAAGCCGTGACCGATCTCGTGGCCGATTACTGCCCCGATTCCACCGTAATTGGCTGCGATATCAGCCGCTAGATCAAAGAAAGGTGGCTGCAAGATTGCAGCTGGAAAGACGATCTCGTTCTGGATCGGATGGTAATAAGCGTTAACGGTCTGCGGGGTCATCAACCATTCTGTTTTATCAACCGGCTTACCAATTTTGGCTAGTTCTATGTCGCGGGCAAATTTGGTGATTCGGCCAATATTTTCAAATAGGCCATCTCGCTTAATTGTTAACGCTGAATAATCGCGCCACTTGTCGGGATAGCCAATCTTTGGTGTGAACTTAGCCAACTTATCTAAAGCCTTCGCTTTGGTTTCTGGGCTCATCCAAGAAAGTTCGCTAATACTGATGCGGTAGGCCTCAGTTAAATTGGCGACGAGATCTAGCATCGCAACTTTGGCCGCTTCCGGAAAATGGCGCTGCACATAAATCGAGCCAATGGCCTCGCCGAGTGCGCCTTCGACAAAGGAAATCGCGCGCTTCCAACGAACTCGAATTTCTGGGGTGCCAGATAGAGTCTTGGCATAGAAATCAAAGTTCTGGTTTACAAATTCCTCTGGCAGATAGGCAGCAGCGCCAGAAATTAATTGCCATTTCATCCACGCCTGCCAAGGCGCAGGATCAAAACTTTCCAGGATCGCAGATAGCCCAGCAAAAAATGGTGGCTGCTGCACAACTAGCTCATTAAAGGCGGGCTTTGGAATCTGGCTGTGCTCAAGCCAAGTGGCCCAATCAAAATGTGGGGCCAATGCGCATAGTTCTTCAAAGGTCATCTTGTTATAGGTGAGCTCAACATCGCGATCTTTAACTTGATCAAAATGATGTGAGGCAATCTGGGCCTCGAGGTTATAGATCGCATCGGCTAACTCAGTGCCGCCATCTATTTTGGCAAGTGCAAACATCTTGGCCACATGAACTTTAAAGGCCTGTCGAATTTCTTCATATTGCTCTTCGCGATAGTAAGCCTCATCAGGAAGTGATAATCCACCTTGCCCCAGATAAACAATATTCATTTCAGAGTTCATGGCATCACCATAAATCCCTAACCCAAATGCGCCACCTAATCCGCGCATTTCTAGATCCGCCATCACCCGAATAAATTGATCACGAGTTTGGATCGCATCAATTGCGGCAAGATCTTCCAATAGGGGAGTAATGCCGGCCTTGGCGATTGCCTCGGTATCTAAGAAGCAGTCATACAAATCTCGAATCTTCTGGGCATTGCCATCGCCTTTGGCGGTCTCGATAATTTCACGGACCTGAGCTTCAGCCTCTAAATAAAGTTGGTAAGTGATTCCATCAGATGAGCGATCTTGCGGGATCTCATGGGTTTTTAGCCAAGTGCCATTGAAATATCGATAGAGGTCATCTTGCGGACGAAAAGAGTTATCAATATGAGATTTGTCGATTCCGCTTATTAGTGGCTTAGCAATCGGGTTGGTCATGGTTTCCCTTGCGCATCTAGAGTGGTTTGAAATGTAGT
>CAXNJS010000023.1:0-16975 GCA_964202795.1 Candidatus Planktophila sp. | reverse complement strand
ATCTTCAAGCGAATCAAAACGAGCCATTATTAGCCACCAGCGACAGCAGGCAAGATGGTGATTGAGTCACCGCTCTTTAGTTGCGCAGTTAATGAACCAATGAATCGAACATCTTCATCGTTTACATAAATATTAATAAAGCGTCGTAGCGCGCCATTTTCAAGGAGGCGATCAGCTAGCCCTGGATATTGAGCATCTAGATCTGCAATAACTGCTGCGAGATCAACACCGGTTGCCGAGACCAACTTCTGCTCTTTAGTAAAAGGACGAAGAATGGTTGGGATACGGACTTCAACAGTTGCGCTCATGTCTTAATTCTCTCTGGTTATGGTTGTTGATACAAATTGAATTCGGATAAAACTATTCTGTGCAGCTAAATTTGTTCTTTAAAGAATAAACTCGACTGGTTCTTCGGTAACTACGCCATCGATAATTCGATAAGAACGAAATTCAGTTGCAGGTGCAATCTCTTCGCGGGTAGATACCAATACATAATGCGCGCCAGGTTCACCGGCATAAGAGATATCCGTGCGTGATGGATAAGCTTCGGTCTCTGTATGTGAATGATAAATAACAATAATTTCTTCATCGTTGTAATCGACTTCGCGATAGAGCGCTAACAAATCTTTTGGATCAAATTCGTAAAAAGTTGGTGACGCCGCTGCATTAAACATTGGCTTAAGACGCTCAGCAATTCTGTTACGGCCGATGATTACCCCACAGGCCTCATTTGGATATTCGGCTCGGGCTTGGGCCAAAATTGCATCGGCCATTTCTTGCGGTATTCGCAATCCAGTCGAAGCTGACATGTGTCGTTTTTGTCCTTTTTTGATAGTAACCCAAGTATTTGTAAAACTAGTGCTAACCCGCTGAAATAGCCCCTTAACTAGCACTAATTAGTCTACCTGCCGAGAAATATTAAAAAAAGTTGCGAATCGGTCGCATTTATTCTTGCGAAAACCCCAAATCAAGCGCACCATTTACCTTGGTTCGAATAAAACTTCGGCTGCCAGACGAGACTTTCATATGATTTCTCGTAAAGCGACCGGGTAAGTATGCGAACGCCAGCCTCGCCCGAGGTCTGGTTTTACAAAGCCCACGGAGGCTTAATTAGATGATTACCCTCGACTCAAGCCAATGGAACCTCGTTTATAACGTATTTTCATTTGGTTTAATTTCAATGCTCGCATGCACTGTCTACACACTTGTGTCACAGGCCCGAGTATTGCCGAAGTACCGTAACGCGCTTGTAATGTCATCAATGGTTACCTTCATTGCTGGTTACCACTACTGGCGAATCTTTAACTCATTCGCAGAGTCATCTGAAGGAATGGTTGTTAAGGTTTCAGGCGATCAAGGCGCATTCAATGAGGCATACCGTTATGTTGACTGGCTATTAACTGTTCCTCTACTTCTAGTTGAAGTAATTGCAGTGCTTGCACTTGCAAAGGAAATTTCACGGTCACTTATCACTCGTTTGGTTCCAGCATCAGCTGCAATGATCGCACTTGGTTATCCAGGTGAAATCTCAAACGATCAGAACACACAGATTATGTACGGTGTTCTTTCAACACTTCCATTCCTATACATCCTCTACGTACTATTCGTAGAGCTAGGTAAGTCACTAGATCGTCAACCAGAAGGTGTTGCAGCAACCGTTGGTCGCTTGCGCCTACTTCTAATTGCGACTTGGGGCGTTTACCCAATCTCATACATCCTTGGTATGGGTGAAGGAATGGCTTCAGCAGAACAATTCGTTGGCGTTCAGGTTGGTTACACAGTCGCTGACGTTCTAGCTAAGTGCGTATTCGGTCTAACAATTTACAAGATCGCTCGCATGAAGTCAGCTGCAGAAGGCATGAAGGAAGATCACTAAGTTATAAATTGCAAGTTTAATCTTGCAGGAGGGAAGGCGGGAAACCGCCTTCCCTCTTTTTTTATCTCAAGCAACTAGGATCAGTTTTATAAATAACTAGAGGGAGATCTAAAAAATTATTAATAACTACCGAATGTGGGCCTACGCCCTTATAGCAACTGGTTGTATCAACTGGAGCTACCAGCGAGGCGAGTCAGGCGTGATTACAAATAGCGCTTTTGTCGTTGTTCCTGGGCTAGTACTGATTGCAATAACTTTCAACAAAACTCTTGCCGCTAAGTTGGAATCTAAAGTAGCTATGTATTTCTGGGGAGTAGCTGGCGGGCTGGCTCTAATCTTCGCCTTTGTTAACTAATTTACTCTTTATTAAGGCGACTCTTAAAAAATTCCCACGCTGATATTGTTAATAAAATCATCGAAAAACCAAAGAGCAAATCTTCAATTGGCGCACCAGCTAATCGCTGGCCAGTGATATCAGAAAGTCCATACATCACGATTTCATTAGAAGTCAGCCACCAATTAGTAAGTAATTGGAAAGGCAATATTAAAAAATAAGTTATCCAGAATATTCCTCTGGTCATCATTCTGGATTTAAGTAGAAATAGGTCAAGAACTACTGCCAAAAATACGGCATTCAGGGCGATGTCAGAATAGATCAATTGATCTCCTCTTTCGCTTTACCCCACCCAGTTAACTTAGTTAGCGCTAAGTAGGTCAGTATCGACATGAGTGGCACGATAATGAAGAACAAAACTTCTTCAATTGGCAGCTTGCCTAAGAGCATGATTCCTAAAATCTGATCGGAATCAAAGAACCAACTTCCCTTACTAACTGCCCAAAAATCCCAGATTAAATAGATAACAAGAATTAGTGAGTCAGTGAAAAGAAATAACTTCAACTTCTTCGAAAACTGCAACTTAAAACCAAAATTGACGCCTACGGCGCAGATTGCGATGAAAATCAAGACATATGAGTAGTGCAGATTTTCCACACCTAATCCTCTCGCAATCCAATCAATTTGAGCCTAATCTAGAGCCATGAACCAGACTCTTTCTCAGGTTTATCAAGGGTCTGCCCGCTTTTCCAGAGTTGCGGCAGCCGCTGCTATTTTGCTCTTTGCCGGACTTCAGTTCACCAATTTTGAGATCACGATGAAAGCCCAAGTTCTACTAGCTGTTATTGCGCTTGCTATTGGTATCCCGCATGGGGCAATTGATCATTTAATTACCATCCCCCGTGATTCGACCAAAAGATTTATTGGGTTTATAGCCATCTATACATTGATCGCCATCATTGCCGCTTTGGCTATTGCGCAATGGAACCTAGTTGGCTTTCAACTCGTAGTACTTATGAGTGCGTTGCATTTTGGGTTTGGCGATTCGGCATATGCCAATGAAAGCCAAGCCGCGGCCGGTAAGAATGGTTACTCGAAACTTGTTCTAGCTAGCTATGCGATTCCAGCTGGTTTTCTGCCGGTTATTCTGCCACTTACCGATAAGCGAACCCTTGATGTGCTTCAAGAACTTAACCCGACTTTGATTAATTGGGCTGGCACTTTTACCGAGTTGCTAAGAAATTCAACTCTTGCCATTGCCGTATTTTCTACTTTGCTTTTGATTACAACTAAAAATTATGAGTTAGCGGTTGATTTGGTTTTACTGCTTGCTCTCTCTTTCTTTTCGCCGCCTTTAGTGGCCTTCGCCGTATATTTTGGGCTTTGGCATGCAATTCGACATACCGCTCGATTAGTACCTAAGTTACCAAGTGCGATGCAAAGAGTTGCCAGCGGTAATCCGTCAGCTAGTTTCTTTGCTGCAGTGATACCTGGTCTTTACGCAATACTCGGAATATTTGTTCTTGGTATTTTCTTTGTTGCCAGAGGCAGCACAGATGTTTCCAGTGATTTCCTCTGGGTGATTTTGGTAATTATTTGGGCACTTACTGTTCCGCACATGGCGACCACGGCAAAATTTGATCTTCGTGCCTTTAAGAGTTCGCTTCGTCCATAAGCGCTTCAACTAAAGTCTCTTGGAGCCAACCTAGCCAGGTGTAGACGGCATATACAGCTCGCATTGGATCATCTGGTGCCAGTAATTCCAGATCTTCGTGAGAATTTTGCTCAACTTTAAGTCGCACGCCAAGAGCCAGGCGCACATCATTTAGACCGCCTAACCAAGCTTGAGCATTCTCAAAATCAAGAGCTACATCGCCATCAGTTGCACTTAGTAAGAGCATGCGCATAGACATGGCATGAGCACGTTTCTTATCGCGCAGAGTACTTTCGGTATAGCGTCGAAATTCAGCAGCATCTACGCCATCTTGATATGCGTTTGGTAGTAAGCGCAGTAAGACTTCATCATCAGGTGGTGAATCATGCGTTGTAATGCCGACCATCGCTGCCAGTGGATCTTCATTTGCATGGTCATGTCGTTCAGCCAATATTTCAATAATTTGTTGCACTAAATTAACTAGGACTTCGCGTTCGGTTTCAGCAAAGTTAGCGATGTAGGTATCGCTACCGTGCCTTAGGAAACCTTCGGTTGGCGTCATTAAATTTGATCCTCGCGAGCAAGTGTGGCCCAGAGCCCGTACTCATGCAGGCGTTGCACGTATCGTTCCATTTCTTCACGTGCACCTTTAGCAACTATTGATTTGCCCTCATTATGAACTTGTAACATTAATTCAGTTGCTTTCTCTTTTGAAAAACCAAAAACTGTCATGAATACATAAGTCACATAGGTCATTAAATTAATCGGGTCGTCCCAAACTACAACTACCCACGGGCGGTCAGAACTAAAAATTGCACTGATCTCGGCAGCGGTTTCCTCGGAAACGGTTGGCTGCGGCTTTAACTTGCCCATGAGCTGATCATTTCATCTCTTGTGGTATTCCTATGCCACTTACTATCTGACTAGCACTATAAATGGAGCAGAAGTCGTTTCTGTCGAATCAGCGCTATTAAATACCAATACTCGATAGCTATAAACGCCACGAATTAATTCGGTTTGGCTTAACTCAGTGCCGGTTGCTAATAACGGCACCAAGCTGACAGTGTTCCAAACCTTGCCATCTAGGCGCCGCAGCGCTACTTGTGTGCCAGTGGTTGCTGGCGCGACAGAGACCATCACTTTAAATGTGGTGCCCGCTTTTGCTGAAGTTGGAGCAGTGATATTAAGTCGTGGATTGACCGTTACCAATACTTCAGAACTTAAGCCAGCGCCACGTTCCCAACTGCCTTCACTTGTAATACGCAATTTTCCAGACTTAGCCAAGTAGATCGAGGTTGCAATTGAGCCGGTGTCGGAAGTAATTGATTTTCCAAGTTGGCGCCAAGTGCTCTCATCAAATCCTTTGAATTCTAAGAGCACTGGCAATCCAGGCAGAAACGTTTTATCTTTTAGAGTTGCTTGGCCAGTCAGATTGATGAATGAGCCATATTTAACTGCAATCTGATCAGTTGAAAGTGATAGTAGAACCTCATCAGGTGCAATCGTTAGCGCTGTACTACGTATTCCATCGGTGGCACTTTGTTCTTCCATGCCCATGGTCCATTCCGCCAAGCCGCCTAAGCGATACTTTGCCACCAATTGCGCACGAGCTAAATAACTTGCAGCGTTTTGATACCAGGCGGTGCGAGTTGCTGTGCAGGACGTTACTTGGCCACTTGAATTGTTTCCATTATAAGTTTTCTGATAAGTAAAAGTTGCTTCTTGATATTGCTCGTTATACGTAGGAGTAACGCCATAAGTCGATGCCAACGTGGCAGCATTGCGCATTACAAAAGTTGCTGCTTTAGCAGTTGTTGATACTACTTTTGAAACATTAGCAGGGCAGATGCCATCGACTTTGATGACCCAATCTCGACCATAGCCTGCTAATCCGATGTAAACCTTCGTCGCGGGCATTACTGAAATTGCATACTGAACCGTGCGCTCGACCCAAGAAATCGGCCCGATGGGGCCTGGCTTACCCGTCGAATAGTCATACGTCATGATGCGCAAACGATCTATAGATTGTGCGATCTCTGCCCAGGCATAGACGGTGTAGCCCTTCTGTTTCTCAGTTAGTGCAAAATGCACGGGAACGGTGACTGAAAGAATTTTGCCCTTTGCATGCAGCGCGTCACTTAACTCTTTTACCAATAGCACCCAATTTGGTTTAGTAGTTGGCCAAGATGCGGTGCCATCAACAAAAGCGAATCCTTCGAAATCTAAATCAATGCCGTCGAAGTTCCTACTCATGACTAAATCCATTATTGACTTAATCACATTTGCTCTATCGCTGCTTTTGACTAGCAGCTTCGCAAGTACTGATTTGTCAGTACCGTCGGTAATTGTTGGAATGATTTTAAATCCAGCGCTACGCATGGTCGCAAGCGGAACATCAATTGCCACACTTGGGTTTCCTGGGGTGTAGAGATCCAAAATATATGGTGCTTTGGTTTTGCTATTTAATTTCAAGGTGTACCAAAACGGCATCACCTCATTTATTAGATCGGCATTAGCAACAGCTGTGGGAAGTGATGTGCTCATTCCGTAATAAGGAATCCAGCCAGTTAATATTTTGCGTGGGGTGGTATTGACGTTCGTCGAATTACTGGGCTCTGCGTTTGCACCCGGCACCAATTGAGAAGCCATCGCAATAGTGACTAACAGAGCTATGACTTTGGGTGCTACTTGCGAAATTAGGGCAGCGCGAAAAGAACGGTGAGTGAACACCATTAGATTAGGCCTGTAATTCATCATAAGTTTTTGAGTTTTTCGATAGAGTTCAGATCTTAACGAAATATCGCTAATACCTGCCGTAATGAGAGCGAGAAACCCTGATGCTGAAGAAATTAGCAGTCGAATTCTTCGGAACTTATCTTTTGGTTATTGCGGCAACTGGCGTAATCATCTCGCAAGATGTTCCCTTTATTGGAATAGCAGCGTCGCCAGCGGTTGCGGTAATGATCATGATTCTGGCACTCGGACATTTCTCAGATGTGCATTTAAATCCGGCTGTCTCGCTGGCATTTTTACTTCTTAAGAAGATTTCCTTAAAAACATTTATCGCCTATGTTGGTTGGCAATTAGTTGGCGCCGCATTTGCTGCCTTAACTCTGCAAGCAATTTATACGCAGAAGGTGGCTGCCCAAGTTCAAAATGGAATTCCTGCCATGTCGCCAAAAGCTACCTACCTAACTGGTTTTGCACTTGAGTTAGTGATGACAGCTATTTTGGTATTAGTGATTCTTTTAACTACTCAAGATAAAGCAAATAAGAATGCAGCTTCGGCACCGATTGCAATTGCACTTACTATATTTGTGCTTATCTTGATCACTGGACCAATCGAAGGAACTGGAATTAACCCAGCCCGTTGGTTTGGCCCAGCTATTGCTGGCGGGTATTGGGATAACTGGACTATCTACACAATCGCCCCACTATTAGGTGGCGCATTAGGTGCTTACAGCTTCCGTGCACTAGCCGTTCACAAGTAAACTAGAAAATTAGTGAAGGTAAGAATTACTTATCTTCTGGTGCTGGCCATAACCCTGCGTGAATATCTTTGCAAGTTGGACAGATCGGATATTTCTCGGGATCGCGTGAAGGTATCCACTTCTTTCCGCATAGTGCTTTAACAGCCTTGCCGGTAACTGCTGATTCAACGATCTTCTCTTTCTTCACATAATGCGAGAAACGATCATGGCCACCATCATCTTCTTGCAACTCGGGACGAGTAAGTAAATCGCCATCAGTTTGCGCATCTTTGCCGGGGCGTGAGAAGAATCCCATTCGCTGCTTCATGGCCAAATCTTACCCTGCCTAATAATCGGCTAACTTATGGGTTTATGGGCAATCCGCGGATAGATATACGCGGGGTAGAATCTCCTAATGAAAGACCTACTGCGCACTGCTGATTTAAGCCGAGCCGATGTTGAGCTGCTGCTTAATACGGCTGCCGACTTTGCCGCAAACCCATTGCGTTCAAGCACCGCGCTAGCAAATAAGAGCGTAGCTATTTATATGACTAAGCCTTCTACTCGAACTCGGCTGGCATCAGAAACCGCCGTTGCACATTTGGGCGGAACCCCAATTTTTATTCGCGGCGATGAACTGCAATTAGGCCGTGGCGAAACTATTGCTGATACTGCGCGAATCATTAGTGGTTATTGCGATGCTTTGATTATTCGCACCTTCGCGCAATCTGATGTTGATGAACTTGGAGCCAACGCAACAGTTCCGGTAATTAATGGCTTAACCGATGATGATCACCCGACCCAATTACTTGCAGACTGGGTGACGATTCGCGAAAACTTTGGTGCAGATATTGCAGGCCGTAAATTTGTTTATCTCGGTGATGGAAACAATATGGCGCATGCTTGGTTGACGATGGGTGCCATCATGGGCGCACATGTGGTTGCTGCAACTCCAGATGGTGCATGGGCACCCGATGCAACTGTGGTGGCACAAGCAAAAGCAATCGCCGCCACAACAGGTGCGACTATCGAAGTCACTCATGATCCAGAAGCTGCCGCCAAAGATGCCAGTGTTCTTTACACCGATGTCTGGATGTCGATGGGTGATCCAGAGGCTGAACGAATTGAGAAAACTAAAGCACTGTCACCATTTGCGGTTTCGCAAAACCTAATGGATCTGACTGTAAAGGATTCGATTTTCATGCATTGCCTACCGGCCCATCGCGAAGAAGAAGTTGCGACTTCTGTTATTGACGGCCCTAAATCTGTGATCTGGCGTGAGGCTTACCATCGCCGCACCACAATCCAGGCACTGCTCTATCACTTAACTCGTGGTGAGCTACAAGGGCGATAATTAGTCAAGGTTGTTCCACAAAATGCGATATTCAAGCCTTAAATAGCCTCATTCTGAGCGATATAGCTGACGCCCATTGGGAAATACCACAGGGTAAGCGGTAGTTTTCACCCATGTTAATTGCCGTTCCTAAGGAAATTCGTGAGGGCGAAAAGCGCGTAGCGCTAGTGCCCGATGTCATTAATAAATTGACTCGCCTAGGCCTCGATGTAGTTATCGAGTCTGGGGCCGGACTACATTCGCAAGCAAGTGATGCAGAATTTGTAGCAGCTGGTGCCAAGGTTGAAAGCGGTGATGTATTAAAGAGCGCCGATGTAGTTCTCTCGGTGCAGCCACTTACCGCCGCACAGATGGCAACTTTGAAAAAAAGCGCAGTAACTATTTCATTCCTATCAGTTGTAACGGCTGCGGATTCAATTGATGCAGCGGCAAGTGCTGGTGTTACAGCATTCTCACTTGAACTGGTGCCACGTATTTCGCGTGCCCAATCAATGGACGCGCTAACTTCACAAGCGCTCTGCGCCGGCTACCGAGCGGCAATTGTTGGTGCCGAACTTTCACCACGTTTCTTCCCGTTGTTAATGACAGCTGCTGGCACAGTAACTCCGGCTCAAGTTCTTGTACTTGGTGCAGGCGTTGCTGGTTTACAAGCGATCGCAACTACTCGTCGACTTGGCGCTGTTGTTTCCGCATATGACGTGCGACCATCTTCAGCTGATGAAGTTAAATCAATGGGTGCAACTTTCATTGAACTTGAATTGGAATCACTTGCCGGCGCCGGTGGTTATGCCCGCGAGATGACTGAAGATCGTGCAGCTAAGCAGCGCGAATTGTTAACGCCTTACATTGCTAAATCACATGTGCTCATTACTACTGCAGCCGTTCCTGGTCGCACTGCACCACGATTAGTAACTGCTGAGATGGTTAACTCAATGGCACCAGGCACTGTAATCGTTGACTTAGCTGCTGAAACTGGCGGCAATGTTGAAGGTTCTAAGCCTGGCGAAATCGTGATCACTGCAAATGGTGTGCAAATCTGGGGTGGTAAAGATGTACCAAGCCAGCTGCCTTTCCACGCTTCCAGCCTCTACTCACGCAACGTGGTTAACCTGTTAACGCTATTAACAGTGCCACCAGCCGAAGGTACGCAAGTAGCGTTAAACATTAACTTTGAAGATGAAATCATCGATGGCTCAGCCGTCACTCATGCTGGATCTCGACGTGGTGGAGGGGCTAAGTAAATGGAACCGATTGCAATCATCTCGATTTTCGTACTAGCGGTATTCGTTGGTTTTGAAGTCGTATCGAAAGTTTCTTCAACGCTTCACACCCCACTGATGTCAGGTGCTAACGCGATTCACGGAGTAATTCTCGTGGGCGCAATCATCGTTGCCTCACATAGCGAAACTAATCTGGAACTAGGACTTTCAGTTGCCGCAATTATTTTGGCAACAATTAACATGATCGGCGGGTTCGTCGTAACCGACCGAATGCTTGAAATGTTTAAGGGTAAGAAGAAGGAGGCCAAATAATGAGCACCTTCGTATATGACTTAATCGGACTTAGCGCTGGTATCTGTTTCGTCTTGGCTCTTAAAGGTTTGTCATCTCCTAAGAGTGCTCGTCGCGGTAACTTAATCGGCGCACTTGGTGCAACGATCGCAACCGCTGTGATTTTCTTTTACGCAAAGCCTGAAAGTGATGGCACGCCAACTTCACTTCCAATTGAAAATTTAGGTTGGATTCTTGGTGCGATGGCTATTGGTACTTTGATCGGCGTGCCTGCAGCCAAAAAAGTTCAGATGACTCAGATGCCACAACTCGTTGCACTTTTTAATGGTGTTGGTGGTGGCGCAGCGGCTCTGGTTGCAATCGTTGAGTACCTAAGCCTGGGCAATGATGCCACAACGGCTGAAGTTATTGCAACTGTATTTACCGTGGTAGTTGGCTGTGTTTCATTCAGCGGTTCGATCATTACCTTCATGAAGCTGCAAGAACTCATGACTACTCGACCAGTGGTTTTCCCTGGTGGCCGCTTTGTAATTGCGGGCACTTTGGTGGCTGTTCTAGGCGTATCTGGTTGGGTTGTTGTAGCTCTTGGCACCACACCACTACTGATTTTGGCTGCTTTATCGCTGCTCTTCGGAATCTTGTTCGTGCTTCCAGTTGGTGGCGCAGATGTGCCAATTGTTATCTCGCTCTTAAACGCATTTACTGGTTTAACTGTTGCTGCTAGTGGATATGTTCTTGATTCAACCATGTTGATCATTGCCGGTACTTTGGTTGGAGCTTCAGGAACCATTCTTACGCGCATGATGGCCGAAGCAATGGGCCGTTCACTATTTGGAACTTTGTTCGGCGCCTTTACTGCCAAGCCGCAAGAAGCAAGTGGCGCAGCCGAAGAACGCCCTGTGCGTTCAGGTTCACCTGATGATGTTGCAATCTTGCTTAACTATGCCCGACGCGTAGTAATCGTGCCAGGCTTTGGATTAGCAGTTGCGCAAGCACAGCATACCGTTCGCGAATTAGCAGACTTGTTAATCGCAAAGGGAATCGATGTTGCCTACGGAATCCACCCGGTTGCCGGTCGCATGCCTGGACACATGAACGTGTTGCTTGCTGAAGCAAATGTTCCTTACGAACAACTTGCTGAAATGGATGAAGTTAACCCAACCTTTGGACAAACCGATGTTGCAATCGTGATCGGTGCAAACGATGTGGTTAACCCAGCAGCTGAGACCACACCTGGTTGCCCAATTTATGGAATGCCAATCTTGCAAGTTTCAAATGCCGCCAATGTCATTTTCTTAAAGCGTTCAATGCGCCCAGGATTTGCTGGCATCGAAAACGAATTACTTTATGATCCGAAGACTATGTTGCTCTTTGGTGATGCAAAGGCTTCGTTGACCAAGGTTGTTAGCGCGCTTAAGGGTCTATAGAACTTTTTGGGAGTCGACGTAGCCCGCTTCAATCTGGCTACGTCGACTGAAAAAAGAGTACAGTCTCCATCAAAACACAAGTTTGAGGAAGGTGAGGTCATGAAACCAGACACTTTTTTAAGTAGAGTTCCGCGCGAAAAACTCAATGTAACAATGCAGTCCGCCTTTGATCGTTCGATGACTATGCATGAAGACGCTACTTTTGTAGAAGTTATGGGTCATGCTCCAGCTATCTATGAGTGGTACCAAAATGATTTTTATAAGAAATTATTCTATGGAAGCACTCTGCCCATAACTCTGTTAGAGCTAGTTCGATTACGTTTAGCCAATTTACATGGATGTGCTTTCTGCAACCGTAATAACACAGCGGCAGCATTACAAGCAGGAATTTCACAAAGCCAGATTGATGCCCTATCTAATTACGAGAGGGGGCCCTTCACGGATTCCGAAAAGGCAGTTTTAGCCTTAGCGGATGAAATGGCGCTTACAAATCCAAAAGGACATCTAAGCGCCTCTCTACATGCTCGATTAAATCCATATTTCACTGATGGTGAATTGGTAGAACTCGGAGTTCTAATGGCTGTGTTATGTGGAATGGCCAAGATGATATTTGCGTTTGACCTTGTGGAGAAAGAGGACACCTGCCCATTTCTGCCTTAAAGAGAATAGTTAAGAATTTGGCCTTAGCTATAATTATTGATCAGAATTATCTAGCCAGGAAAAGAGCCAATCGTTCGCTTCTCTAAAAGCCCTTCTCTAAAATGAATTAATCACACCGTAGAGCAACAACAACATTGTTCAAGTGGGCGTGGGTTTAAGGTTCGAGTTGCGAGATAGTTGAAGGTTTAACTATCCTAAGCGCAACCAAGGAGCCGTAAATGCCAGCAGTAACCGTTGCCGATATCACCGTACTTCCACGCGTTAAAGCGGTAGCTGGTACACGTGCGCGCACAGTTCGCAGCATCACAACTGCTCCACAAGGTTTTGAAGGCGAAGGTTTTCCAGTTCGTCGTGCATTTGCTGGTGTTGATATCGCACTTCTTGATCCGTTCATTCACTTAGATCAAATGGGTGAAGTTGAATACGCACCCGGTGAACCTAAAGGAACTCCTTGGCACCCACACCGTGGTTTTGAAACTGTAACCTACATTATTGATGGCATCTTCGATCACTTCGACAACAACGGTGGTGGTGGAACTATCTCTAATGGTGACACACAATGGATGACCGCCGGTGCTGGCATTTTGCATATCGAAACGCCGCCAGAATCTTTAGTGATGAGTGGTGGTTTGTTCCACGGTTTCCAACTTTGGGTTAATTTGCCAGCTGCTAAGAAATGGTCACCACCTGCATATCAAGATTTACGTGCCAGTGAAGTTGCGTTACTTGCATCCGAAGATGGCGGTGCGCTAATTCGTGTAATTGCTGGTGAACTTGCTGGACATAAAGGCCCAGGATCAACACAGACACCAATCACTTTGATTCATGCAACTTTGCAACCAGGTGCTGAAATTCGTTTGCCATGGCGCAAGGATTACAACGCACTTGTTTACACGTTAGCCGGACACGGTTTTGTGGGCGAAGAATCTCGCCCCGTGCAAATGGGTCAACTAACAGTCTTTGATGAGGGCGACACAATTGTTGTGCGCGCTGCAAATGTGCAGGAATCACGTTCACCTGAAATGGAACTTTTTATTCTTGGCGGCGAACCTATTAAGGAACCGGTTGCCTGGATGGGCCCATTTGTAATGAACACCAAGCGCGAAGTTCTGCAAGCTTTTGAAGACTTCCAAAAGGGTGTTCTAGGCTCAATTCCAGTGATTGAAAAAGGCCATCGCCCGAATGCACAACTAAATCGTGGTGGCGAAGGTTCGAAATTGGGTGGTTCTAATACCCCAAATTCAACCGATGTACTTGATGTTCATGGTGCGCCAACAACTTTGCAAGAGGGCTAAAACTAGAAAGTATTAACTTGACGCCGAGGATCGAGAGTAAACCGATACCTTAAGCACATGATCTGGTGGCCAAGTGAAGTCCCGACTATTCAGTATGGGCAATTCACGCTGCGCCCATTGTCTGAAGCAGACATCAATGCGATTTATCAATCTTGCCAAGACCCGCTAATCCCGCTATTTACTACGATCCCAGCGAACTACACAAAAGAGTTGGCTGAAGGATTCGTTCGAACCAAGACTGCGCAGCTATTTGAAGAACGCAAAGCAATTCACTGGGTATTGACCGTAAATAAGGATGTAAGCCCTTCGGCCATCAAGGTAAATGGTGAAACTTTTCTGGGGCCATTCTCAATTCACGGAATCGAAGAACATAACCACATCGGCGAAATTGGCTACTGGCTTAATAAGGATGTGCGTGGTCATGGCTACGGTGCAATTGGCTGCCAGATGGTCACGAACTACGCATTCGAAACTCTGGGTTTCAGGCGTCTAGCCGGCATCGTTGATAACGATAATGAAGCATCGAAAAAATTATTGCTTAGCGCTGGTTATCAGCATGAAGGTTTAATGAAGAATCGAGTGACTCGAGATAATGGAAACCAGATAAATATGGACTTATTCGCTGCAACTCCAGAAAACTGGGTTAGCCTTTAACTATGGAATCACTGGCAATGCTCGCGGTGCTGATTTTGGCAGTTGCGCTCTTTAGTGGGCCAATTGCGCTATTTCTAACTTGGTTGCCCGTACTAAATCGTGAAAGCACAAGTAACGGTGCTGCACTAATACGTCGTATCTTTGTTACATTTTTTGCGGTAATTGGAAGTTTTGTTTCATTTAACTTATTTATTTCAAGTGCGGGCTTTGCCCCTACTTTGATGGCGATCTTTGGTTCATTAACCGCATTCTTTGCCGTAAAGCGTGAATACTACCCAAATGGTTTCGGATTTAAAAAACTTGGTGGCGGAACTGATCGCCGTAATGGACCGGGTGGACAGCACTAGATTATTTCTGCAGTGTTGAACTATTTTTGCAACGCTAAATAAAACATGGTGGAGGTGCCGGGAATCGAACCCGGGTCCTTCGGTACTGACATAGGGCTTCTACGGGCGTAGTGCGCTTATCGTTTTCTCAGTTCCGGATCTCTTACACACAAGTATCCGACAAACTCATTTGCGAAACTGTTCTCTGAAGTCGTTCGCAAAGCCAACTTCATGAAAAGCCTTCTGTCGGCGTTAGATCCCAGTCCGAAGGCGGAGCGCTGGGCTAACGGATTACAGAGCTAGCTTAGGCAGCTAGGGTGTAATCAGCGGCAGTTGTACTGGCGCTTGATTTTTTGCACAGGTTTTTGGTTAACGAGATCATCCTGGCTTCCTCGGCCCGCTTCCCCTATCCCAACATCCAAAGTCGAGACCGTTCACCCCCAAGGGTGTGGAAGCTATATTGCTTCGCTATTTAATTGTCATTTTCGTACCCGCTAAGTGTAAGGCCGACCTATGACAAGGAACTAATTTGTTTTTCTATGAGCGTGACTAATCGTCGTATTTGCTCGAACGCCCACTCTTGCCGCTATTACGACGCGATATTTCACGCTCAATTTCACGTCCTGCTTGTTGCTCCATCAGAGCTTCACGCTTGTCGTGCGCTTTCTTTCCGCGCGCAACCGCTAATTCAATCTTTGCTTTGCCATCTTTGAAATAAAGTGAAAGTGGCACCAAAGTAAGTCCACCTGTTTTCACCTTTGCATGCAGGCGTTTAATCTCATCTTTATGTACTAACAACTTACGATTTCTACGTGGTGTGTGATTGGTCCAAGTACCTTCGGTGTATTCAGGAATGTGCACGCCATGTAACCAAAGTTCACCATCTTCAATCATGGCAAATCCATCAACTAACGAAGCGCGGCCGGCACGTAGTGATTTAACTTCAGTGCCAGTTAGAACTAATCCACACTCGAAAACATCTTCGATTGAATAATCGTGGCGCGCTTTTTTATTTTGCGCAATTAACTTCTTGCCAACTTCTTTCACCACGATTCACCGCCGATAGTTGGCGTTAGACCTTGAGATAGCGGCGAAGTGTTACCAGTGAAGCAATAGTTGAAACGCCAATACCAGTTAGCAATAACCAACCAGATGCGATCCAGACTTCATTCCAGCCAAAGAATTTGGTAAAGGTCAGTAGCGGCGCAACTTGGCTATCAATCACACTCTTTAGCGCTGCTAATAAACCTGTTGCTAGACCCCAGCCGACAAAGGCTGAGAAAATTCCTTCAAGCAAGAATGGCAGCTGAATTGACCAGGAGGATGCGCCAACAAGTTTCATCACACCAGTTTCGCGGCGACGGTTAAAGGCTGCGATGCGCAATGTATTACTAATCAAAAGGGCGGCAGTTAATACCGAAGCTAAACCAACTAATAACGCACCATTTCGGAGCACTGATAATAATTGGAAGAACTTTTCAAGAATCGAACGTTGATCTTGAACCACATCAACACCAGGACGGCCTGAAAACGCGCTAACTACTACTGCAAACTCGGTTGGATCCTTTAGTTTCACGCGGAAAGACTCTGGCAATTGATCGGAAGAAACATTCTGGGCAATGGCAGATTCTTTAAATCGCTCTTGAAAACGCGTAAATGCCTCTGATTGCGACTCGTAGTAAACGCTATCTACAACGCTTAGCTCTTCAAGATCTTTCTGAATCTGCAGACGTTGATCTGTCGTTACTACGCCACCTGAACATGACGGAGTTTCACTCAAAGGACCACAGAGAAATACCGAAACTTCTATTTTGTCATACCAATAATCCTTCATGGCACCGACTTGGGCGTTAGAAAGAAGCCCGATTCCCAGCAGTGATAGCGAGATGGCCACTGTGACAACAACGGCGAAGGTCATAGTTAGGTTTCGACGCAAGCCGATGCCGACTTCGCTCATTAAAAACTTAGCGCGCATTGATCTGCCCCTATCCCGTGTATCCGTAAACGCCGCGAACCTGATCGCGAATTACATGGCCGCCTTCGAGTTCGATAACTCGCTTGCGCATCTGATCAACAATTCCAGAATCGTGTGTCGCCATCAAGACCGTGGTGCCCTCGCGGTTAATGCGATCAAGTAATTTCATGATGCCCACACTGGTATTTGGATCAAGGTTTCCGGTTGGTTCATCTGCAATCAAAATCAATGGGCGGCTGACATATGCGCGCGCAATTGCAACGCGCTGTTGTTCACCACCTGAAATTTCATTTGGTTTGCGATCGCCTTTATCTTCTAAACCAACTAGTTCTAGAACTTCAGGAACTTCGCGGTTGATTTCTTTCTGTGAATATCCGAGCACATGTAATGTGAAGGCAACATTTTCAGAAATGGTTTTATTTGGAAGCAAACGGAAATC
>CAXNJS010000022.1:0-17317 GCA_964202795.1 Candidatus Planktophila sp. | reverse complement strand
ACGAAATGTTCCACCAGTAAGGGCTGCAACCGAGGCCACGAAAAGGATTCCGCCGTAATCCATAAAGCGGCTTGCGGCAAGACGAGCACCCACTAGCGCAAAAGCGAAGGTGGATAGAAAGTCTAGAATTACGAGGAAATCATTCACTTTAGAAGTTTACCAATCTCATTTTGTGAAAGTTGGATGTAAAACACCTAAGCCAAGTGCGCTTTCAATCTGTGCCATTGCCGCAACTAATTTCACTTCATCATTAGCGCGAGCAACAATACCTAAGCCAACTGGTAGTCCTTCGGTAATTCCCATTGGTAAGCAACCAATTGGATAACCAGCAATAGCAGGTGCCATAGTGATCCAACTGTTGTTTCCGTAATCGTCACCTTTACCTAAAGTACTTTCCCACGCTGGTGAATACGTGGCACCAATTAACACATCGACATCTTTGAGTGCGTTATCTAGAGTTTGGGTTGCCCAAAGCAAATTACGTGAACGTTTTCGGTTATAGGCACGAGCGCGGCCGCCTAAATCAAGGGCGGCATCAAATAACTCTTGGCCAAAGTGTTTCATCTCAGTTTCAGAATTGCTTAAGTTGAATTTAACTACCTCGGCTAACGAAACTAACTCACCATCGGTGCGCCCAGGTAAATAAGTGCCTAAATCATCGACTAATTCGTGCAATAAGCATTCATATTCATCAGAGCCAATTGATTCTGCTGGGGCTGAAACTTTAATCTCAACTAACGTCACATTCAATTTAGCGAGTGCACCAACTGCGGCTTCAAATAATTGGTCAGTGCCGGCATCGCCTGATAACCAAGACTTAACAACACCGATACGGATTGGTTGGGTTGAATTTGCCGCGGTTACCAAACCTGGAATTCCAGAGAGAACTTCGAGCAAGAGCGCAGCATCTGCAACGCTTCGCGCAAGTGGGCCTGGTGAATCTTGCGCATCACTAATTGGTACAACACCGATTCGTGAGACAGAACCAACTGTTGGCTTAATACCAACACAACCATTAAGCGATGCTGGGCAAACAATTGAGCCATCAGTTTCGGTACCAACGGCCAAAGTTACTAATCCCCCAGCAATTGCCGACCCTGAACCAGATGAAGATCCACCAGCGCTGTGTTTATGAATCCAAGGGTTAGCAGTTAGCCCGCCCATTGCAGACCAACCACTAGTTGATTTTGTAGAACGAATATTTGCCCATTCGGATAAATTCGTAGCGCCAATAATGTTGGCACCAGCTGCGCGTAATCGGGTGACTAATTCTGAATCTTTCTTAACTGGATAATTCTCTAGCGCCTTTGATCCAGCAGTTCCGGGTAATCCGATTGCTTGAATATTGTCTTTGATGAGGATTGGCAATCCAGCAAGCGGTAGATCTTTAGCGATTGTCATCGCATCACTTAGCGCAGTCTTTGAAACCGCAAGCACACTGTTTAGCTCATATCCAGATTGGTCAACACTTTGAATACGCTCTAGCGCTTCAGTGGCTAGCTCTGCAGCAGTGGTTTTACCGCTTCGAATGGCAGCAATAGTTTCGTGGGCCGAGACAAATGAACTCATCTGCGCAGGTTACTCGTAGTGCGAGAAATTATCAGGTCTAATACCCTTTGCAGATGCTGGGAGGAATCAACAACGGACTCTTTCTCTCATCCTTTGGCGGCTTTTTCGCTCTCGCGTTTCTAGCCTTAATTTTGAAATGGGCCTTTGGTAATCGAAACAAAGGCAAGAAGTTTGTTGCCACGCCAGATCAAGCCGGTAAGAAAGATCAATATGGATTATTAGTGGCACTACCGACGCCGAAGAATTACATCGAAGCCGAGATGCTTAAGCAGAAACTGATAGCGGCAGAAATCAAAGTTAATCTGACTCAAACTTACGATGGCCCTGCACTAATGGTCTTTGAACGCGACTTTAAGATCGCACAGGCAGTACTAAAAAGTTAAATTACGTAAATAATCTCGAACCGCAAAAGTAGCGCGCACATCATCGAGGTTGTAGGAATATAGCCAATCTATTGATTCTTGTTGTTCAGCCTTTGATTTATTTGGGTCAACTGCGTCTTTGTATTTCAGAAGTGAAAGTGCGCCGCCTGGATCTTGCACGGTCCAATTAAAACCAGCTTTAGGGGCTAACTTCTTGATTCCGTAGCCTGTTGTGCCAAGTGCTACCTGCTTTGAATAGTCTAAGAGATCTTCAAAATAGTCACCAGTGAAATCATCAACTTCTTCCAGAGTTGGTACGCCAGCTTTGCCTTCGTGATTTCGAGCGAAGTTACGCCACCAAGTTTTTTCATGGCTGCTGTAGTGGAAAATACCAATTGATTTTCCAGCTGCCTCTGCTTGTGCCACGTGATCCTTTAGGAAGTTCCACATTTTTAGCAGTAACTGATATTCACCATCTTCAGTATTTGAGTAATCAGCGAATGAATCAAATTTCGCACTGTTCCAATCCTTGTTCAAAGTGCGGTCGTGGATTCCAAAACCATAGAGATAAACCCGATCTTTGCCTTCTACTTCAGTTAAACCGCTATCTTGAAATGCCGAGAGGCTATTTTCTAGATCTATATCGATTTCAATATCAAATTCGGGAATCAGGAAATCTTTATCAGGATCAAGCAAGATCGCCTTATCTAGCACCTTTGCTTGTGCTTGCACCTGGTGCTTTTCAGCAGGTTTTGGCAGCCCAGCAACGGCAGCTAAATCACGAATACTTGTAATGTCTGGGAAATATTTAGCTTGCACATTCTTAGTTACTCCGGCCAATAGCGTTACATGGCCTGCGCCACCGTCGTGGTTCTTAAGTTCGCGCTCACAAACAATCTGGAATGTGCATGCCCCGCAACCAAACTTGGCATCGCTTTCAAGAGCTGAATATGCAGCCGGTGGTAGTGATGGATCTTTCTGACGAGCTTGCGCAGCTGCCACGATTTTCTTTGCCACATCGAATTTAAGTAAATAATCTGTGCCGGCATCGCCTGCTTTACCGCCCAGACCAAGCGCCGTCTCGGAAAGTTTGGCCCATGCAATTGTTTCGATATCGCGACCGATTACACCGATAAAACCTTCAGCGGTTGATAGCCCTAATGTGCGTAAGTGCTCGTGATAGTGCGCAAGCTGCGCGGCATCATCTAGATCTAAGCGCGCAATAGTTTCGATGCCATCACTTGGCAAGAAGGAATCCCAATTAGCTAGATAAAGTTTGCTGGATTTATTCTCATTGATCGGATCATGGCTTTTGATATCAACAGGTGCCCAACGAGGTTTTCCATCAGCACCTTGACCTACTCGAATCAATACATCGGGGCGACTAACGCGAATAGAACTTGAGGTATCTATTCCTGTGATATCCGAAATTACTTTTTCACAAGTTGAGCTGATGCAGGCTCCTAATATAATTTGTGCAGTTGAATTTAAGAGGGCTTTTGCGGTTTCACGCTCATTCTCATTCTCGCCTTGATCTTTGCTTATCGTGTGAATCTCTAGACCGAGGGTGTGGAGATATTCAATTGTGCGGGCTTCGTGAATATCTCCTTGGCGCTTAAGTTCACGCATCATTTCAGATTCGGGGGCGCGCTCACTTAAATCAAAGCAATTGCCAGCATTATCTTTATGCAAAAACTCATGGCACTGTAAAGCGGCGCGGGCATCTAATCTCATTGCCCCGATCTTACGGCCGGCTGCTGACAAATCGCCTTAATGTCGCAAGACCGTGCGATAAACGCCTAATGGGTCAGCATTTGTAGCATTAATTACCGCCTCTAGATTGGCAATTGAATCTCGATGTGAGATCAAATCACCAACCGGAATCGCGCCACTTGCCACAAGTTCAATCGCCTTTTTATAACGGCGAGCACCACCGCGAATGCCAATCAAAGTCTGATCTTTTAAAACTGCTTGGGCATAAGTAAGAGGTAAATCTGCAGCGCCCACGGCAACTATTACTCCCCCGGTGCCAACCCAATCCATGGCGAGTTGCGCGCCGCTTTTGGAAGAAGAAGTTTCTATCGCAACTGCTCGTTCGCCAGATTTCGCATGCGGTTTCAAATCTGCTGAATCAACTGCCGTGATTCCCCAAGCGATCGCTTTATCGCGTCGTGCCGAAAGTGGCTCTACTAATTGCACAGTAAAACCATTGAGCTGTAAAAGTTTGGCAGCGACTATTCCGATTGGCCCACCGCCAACGACAATTAGTGGCGCAGCCGATGTAACGACTTGCATCAAACGTTCGACGGTATGCAAACCAACAGTTATTGGTTCAAGCACAGTGCCTGCTTCATCACTTACTGATTCCGGCAATGGGTGCAGATTCTCTTTTGGCAAAGTTAAATAGGAAGCAAAAGTTCCTGGAGCAGTTAATCCAAGGAACTTATAATCAACACAAGCACTTGGTCTACCCGCTAAACAGAGTTCGCAAGTGCGGCAACTAATTGCCGGGTCAATTGCTACGCGTTCTCCCGTAGAAACAATTTCACCAACTGCGTCATGGCCAAGAACAACTGGCATGAATCCCCAGTCCGCTTCATAGAGATGTAGATCTGTTCCACAAACCCCAGCCATTCTGATCTTTACTAACTCTTCGCCAGGTTGTGCAGTTGGGATTTCTGATTGAGTAACGCCGATCTGACCCAACTTAAAAAGCGTTGGGATTGTTCCACCAGCGATAACAGTCATAGCCTTGATTTTATTAGGTAATTGACCCATATGGCTATGAGGTTTACTCTTCTAAAAATTCCAACCACAGGAGCCCTCATGATTGAGATTGGCGTTGTTAATGAACCATCTGCAGGATTCACGGCGCCTAATGCCAAACGCTTAGAAGATATGGGCTTTGATTACTTATTAACTCCTGATACCCAAAATTTATCGTCTGACCCATATGGGCAACTTTCACTTGCTGCCGCTGCCACTAAGACAATCAAATTAGGTACCGGTGTTACTAATCCAATTACTCGCGATGTGGCAGTAACTGCAAGTGCACTTGCAACACTGCAGATTGAATCTCATGGCCGAGCTATCTGTGGAATCGGTCGTGGCGATTCATCGGCTGCCCATATCGGTAAAAAACAAGCAACCGGTGAGCAATTAGCTTTCTACGCCAATTCCATTCGCACTTATATCGCAGGTGGCACGGTAGATCGCGACGGAACTCAATCTGCAATGCGTTGGATTAAACCTGGCGATGTTCCACCAGTGCCAATTGATATCGCATGCACTGGGCCAAAGACGATTGAACTTGCAGCAGATGTAGCTGATCGAGTTTCTTTTGCTGTCGGCAGCGCACCAGAACGTTTGCAATGGGCCATGGATATTTTCAATGCTCGTATGGCAGTTAATGGCCGCGATCGCAGCTCAGTAAATGTTGGTGCATATATAAATTTAGTTTGTGATCCAGATGAACAACGCGCAGTTAATCTAGCTCGCATGGTGACCGGAATGGTTTCGCACTTCGCTGGCATGAAAGCATCGCCAACTGAGCATTTACCTGAGCAGATCAAAGGTATCGCCGAGAAAATGAAATCAGATTACGACATGAAGCACCATGCCCAAGATGCTGGTTCACACTTAAACATGATTGATGATGAATTTGTTCGCTGGATGGCGATTTGTGGTCCAGTTGATTTATGCGTTGAAAAGCTCAGCAAGTTAATTGATATGGGCCTAGAGCATGTGTATCTGCTTGGTGGATCACCTTATGCCGAGCCGCATGGCAAGCGAATTACAGGCGTTGTAGATATGTCTGAACTTTTTGCAGCCGAGGCTATGCCTCAAATACGAAAGGCATATGCAAACGTGTAAGTTTTTGAATTAAAAAGTGGGAGTAGCCAATTGGCCACTCCCACTTTTCTATTCTCTAGTTTTTACTTGGCGTTATTTGTGCACCAGTTTGCCCAAGTTAGATCGGCGCCATCAGCGCCCTTCCCCTTGAGTTGACTGTTAAAGAAGGCAGACCATGAAGTCTGGTTCTTCCATAGTGGAATGAAGCGATCTGCTGAAGCACCAGGTGCGACTGGCGCAGTTGCAGGTGCGTTTTGGTACTGAGGATCTTTAGCGATTACCGCATCACGCAACCATGGCTCAATTTTGTTCCAGGTTGAAAGAGTCCAGGCACGTGCGTGATAGATCGCATGGATGCCAGTTGCTGCTTCACCAATACAAGTAAATGGGGGCATTGGTGAAACGCGTGCCCATGAGTTGTAGAACGGTGCTGGGCTGGAGGGAACTCTTGCCTCGCCAGCTGCATTCTTTGGCAACATGCGCATCTGTCCTGGCTTAGAAATCCAGAAATCAAATGCTTCGATACCTGTGTAACGAGCAGTTGTGCCAGTGAATTTATCTGAAGCGCGTGAGGTGTAACCGGTTGCGAAACCAAATGGATCTTTGATTCCGTAACGGCCGTCATCATCTAATCCATAGTTCAATGGAATATCTGAAATGAATACCTTGGTGCCATCACCCAAAGTTAGTGGAGCTCCAACAGCTCCTTCAACTTGGAAAGCGGTTCCAATTGCGGCTGGAACACCATATAGAACGCCACTCTTGACCCGGTAAACGCTGTTAACGGTGTCATTAAGAATTGGAACTACCGGAT
Source organism: Candidatus Planktophila sp. (assembly GCA_964202795.1). Lineage (GTDB taxonomy): Bacteria > Actinomycetota > Actinomycetes > Nanopelagicales > Nanopelagicaceae > Planktophila. Next base: position 10,720 of record CAXNJS010000022.1, on the reverse strand, counting down.
AAGTCTTTCCATCGTAGGCATTTTTCCAAGTTGTCAGGACCTTAGTTGCATCCGATGGATCTGTGTAAAAGAGAATTTCGCGAGTAACTAAATAAATGTATTCACCGTTACGTACTAACTTACGAACGTTGTATCCCTCAAGGTTCCAGAGCTTTGCGCCTTGTCGCATTCCTGGAGCAACTGGGCCGCCACCAGGAACTTGAGCAAAGACAGAACCGCTGATACGGAAATACATTTCCTTGCCATCTGGGCGACCGGCATATTGAATTGCTAACTTCTGATCATCGCTTTTGATTGTTAACCAGAGTGCGCCGACTGAGCCGTCATCGGCACTTGCATGTGTTGGTATTGAAATAAGGCCAGCTATAAGCACAGCGCTTAAGCCAATTATCTTGAACTTTTTCATTAAGTCTCCTCCTCAAGAGAACGTTCTGAGAACGTTTTGTCTTAGGAAACTCTTAGAAGTCATTGAATACAACAACCCAGGGAGATAAAATTACGTCACGCTCAGTTTTGTTCCGCAGCGTGAAATAACTCAGCAAATTAAGGGGTGACCCTCAGGCTTTGGCTGGAACTCCGAAGTGATAACCCGTCGCCTCATTTAAATGGAGTTTGCGAATTCTCGGATCTTCCGCCATTGCTTTTATCGCAGCATTTGATTTCTTTAAAACAAATGCTCGATTTTCATCGGCGCCCATCTCCATCTCCATTGCCGCAGTATGGTTGCGCGCAATTATGCGCTCGTTAAGAGGCTTTTGGATCCGCTGGAATTCGGCAAGAGCTAATTTCACGGCTTCCGGATTACCGATCTCTTCAGGTGAAGGAATCAAAGGCAGCAATGATTTTAAGCTTGCGATTCCCATGTTTAAGCCCTGACCACGTGCTGGGTGAATTGCATGTGCTGCGTCCCCAATTAGTACAACATTTCCAATTGCGTATTCAATTGCGTGAATCATGCGGACCGGATAAAAACCAGACACTTCTAGTTCACAATCAGCTAACTCTGGCGCGATACTTCCAACAATCTTTTGTCGCTCCTCATTAGTTGATTTCTTCCACCAAGGGATCCCTTCTTCGCCTACCGCCAAAGTGATCTTGACGGTTCCATCCATACGCTGAAGGACAAATAATTGGCCATTATCGCCGGCATATCTTAGGAAGTAATTTTCTGGTAGCAGTCCAGCTGGGCGATCGGCAAAGAGAATAACTATTGGATGCTTATATGGATGTTCAAAACATGGAACCCGTAACTTTTCACGAACAGTTGAGGATGCACCATCGCAGGCAATAACCATGCGTGCGCTGATTTCAATTTCGTCCCCTTCGCGATTAGTAGCCAGCACATTAGTTACATTGCCATCGATCACTTCAAGATCTTTAACAGAGTATGGCCGCAATAAAACAAAGTTTGGATCTGTTTGCGCAAAGTTCATAAATGTTGGCGTAATCAACTCATGATTGATGACTAAGAAATATGGATAAGGAGCACCCATTTCAGCGTATTCACCGGAGAGCAAAGTTTCACCTTCGGAAGATTTAAATTGATGACCGATTCGCTTAGTGGCTCCTGCTGCAAAGAAATCATCGAGAACTCCCCATTCGGCAAGTACTGCAACGTTTGCTGGTGAAATGTGATCACCACGCGCTGTGTCTAATGGGCCGCCAGTTCCTTGATCGATACAGATAACTCGATGTCCAGAGTTAACTAAAGCTGCGCCCATTGCTGACCCAGAGACCCCACCGCCAACTATTAGGATATCTGTGTCCATTTTCATGTCGTTAGTTAAGCGCAAAAGCTATGCGAGAGAGAAGCAGACACTCATAACAACATCCACTCCAGCGTTCAGAATGGAACACTATCTCTCACCCATGCCATCAGGGCACTCGAATATTTTCCGAGCCAAGTTCAGCTCATCATTCGATTTAAGTTAGAAAATTGTCAGGCTTTTGCTGGCACTCCAAAGTGGTAACCAGTTGCCTCATTTAGATGAAGTTCACGAATCTTTAGGTCACCAGCCATTTGTGTGATTGCAGCGTTAGATTTCTTGAGCACAAATGCTCGATTCTCGTTCGCTCCCATCTCCATCTCCATTGCTGCAGAATGATTACGCGCAATTATGCGTTCATTAAGCGGCTTTTGAATCCGTTGGAACTCAGCCAGGGCCAATTTCACGGCTTCTGGATTACCAATATCTTCTGGCGAGGGAATCAAAGGCAGCAAGGTTTTTAGGCTGGCAATACCCATATTTAAACCTTGACCTCTGGCTGGGTGAATAGCATGAGCTGCGTCCCCAATTAAAACTACGTTTCCAATTGCATATTCAATGGCATGAATCATGCGCACTGGATAAAAACCAGCTAGCTCGAATTCGCAATCGGCTAACTCTGGTGCGATGCTGCCAATAATCTTTTGCCGATCTTCATTAGTTGATTTCTTCCACCAAGGAATACCTTCATCGGCAACTGGCATAGTTACTTTGATTCTGCCATCCATGCGTTGCTGAATTACTAGTTGGCCATTATCGCCGGCATATCTAAAGAAGTAATTATCTGGAGAAAGTGATGCTGGGCGATCGGTAAAGAAGGCCACCATCGGATGTGTATATGAATGCTCAAAACATGGCACTCGTAGCTTCTCGCGAACAGTTGAAGATGCACCATCGCAAGCAATGACCATGTGTGCACTGATTTGCACTTCATCGCCTTCGCGATTTGTGGCCAAAACATTTGTCACATTTCCATCAGTAACTTCAAGATCTTTAACTGAATATGGTTGCAGAAGAACAAAGCTTGGGTCGGTCTTTGCAAAGTTCATAAAGGTTGGCGTAATTAGCTCGTGATTGATAACTAAGAAGTAGGGATAAGGGATACCCATTTCAGTGTATTCAGCGGAAAGTAAAGTTTCGCCATCAGATGATCTAAAGTGATGCCCTACGCGTTTGGTTGCACCTGCTTCGAAGAAGCTTTCAAGAACGCCCCATTCGGCAATTGTTTCGACATTCGCTGGTGAAATGTGATCACCACGTGAAGTATCTAGTGGGCCGCCAGTACCTTGATCAATACAGATAACACGATGGCCTGAGTTGACCAGTGCTGCGCCCATAGCCGAACCAGATACGCCACCACCGATGATCAAAATATCTGCAAACATTTTCATGTATTTATTTAAGCGGAAAAATTAAGATCGGCAACATTTAAGAGGTGGTTTGACGCTCACGCCAGCGTTAGAAATGGAACGCTATCTCTCATTCTTGCCATCTTCGAATCCGCGAAGATACCCACGCCTTTCTGCCATTTCGGCTCCGAGCCCGAACATATCTTCTTCAGGTGGTCGAACGATAGCCCTAGCCCCATCACCATCGGCAAGCGTTACGTATTGCGCTAACCCGCGCACTAGAACTACCGGAATCTGATCTAACTTTCCTTTTACCAATTCTGCGGTGCTCGCTATTTCATCGGCAACGGCCGCAACTGATTGCTCAAGTGTGCGACCAGCAGCATCTTTTTGGCCGCGATAGTCCAGCAAAGTTGTTACGCCAGCAACACCGATTGCATTATCGGTTAAGCCAAGTCGCCAGGCGCGGCCCATCGTGTCAGTAATAATCACACCGATTGGTTGTGACACTTTATGAAATTCAACTCTTAAGTTACGCGCACTCACATCACTATCAACTGGAAGTTTAAGGATCATTCCTTTGGGGGCATTAGATGCATCAACACCGGCGGCAGCCATGATCAAACCATGTTTCGTTTCCACAATTTTCGTGGAACCACGTTGCGCAATTAGGCGAACGGTCTCTTCATTAATTATTGCTTCGCGGGTTTGGCTAGGAACCATTTGTCCTTCGGATTTACTAACTACTTTGCTGGTTACGACCAAGATGTCATGGGCTTGCAAGCCTGGGCCAGCAAGCACTGCTTTGAGAATTAAAGCTGCCAAATCATCACCTGGACTAATTTCAGGGATACCTTTGATTGGAAAGACGCTGAAGTTATTTGTCATCGCATCATCGCTATCACTCGCATTGCAATTTCCTTAGCTGCTAAATCATTGGTCATTAGCAATGGTGCACTCTCGCACTTAATTCCTAAATTTGAAATGGCTGACACCTGCTCATCATCACTATCTGCAATTAGCCAAGCATCTAATAAGTCGTCGTATTGAGTGGCAACGCTGGTTGCGCTTGTCTCTAAGCCAAGTGCGCTCAAACATTTATCAGCCATTCCTAGAACTGGGTTACCACCAATGATTGGGGAAACGCCAACTACTGGTGCACTAGCTGCCATGATGGCTGCACGGATTCCTGGAATTCTTAGGATCATTCCAATTGAAACTATTGGGTTACTGGGCGGCAGAATAATCAGGTCAGCTTGTGCAATGGCTTCTAATACGCCCGGTGCTGGCTTAGCTGACTCTGCACCGATTAGTTCGAAACCGGTAGCTGGCAAAGCGGCCCGATGCTTAACCCACCATTCTTGGAAGTGAATCGGCTCGCCTTCAACTAATTGCACTTGGGTCTGCACAAAATCATTTGTCGCCGGCATTAAATTCAGGTCTATCCCCCACTTAACACATTGCAACTTCACAATCTCACTAAGTTCAACGCCATTGTTTAACAGATTGGTGCGATAGATGTGGGTGGCATAATCTTTATCGCCCAAGTTAAACCATTGCTCTTCACCTAAATAGTGCGCCAACTGTTGCTGCACCACCCAAGTCTCATCTTTGCGACCCCAGCCACGAACCAAATCTGACTCTCCAGCTAAGTTATAAATTACCGAATCCAAATCAGGGCAGATGCGCAGACCATGCATATTGATATCGTCGCCATTATTAATGATTACCGAAATTTCTAGGTTATCAATTAGCCGTAAACCTTTTAGAAAACGGGCGCCACCTATTCCGCCTGCTAAGGCAACTACTTTTAACGGCGCACTCACAGGTACGATAATAGAGTGAATAGCGCTAGCAACCCCAATGAACCATGGGATGTATTCCTACCCCTGAAACAGTTTGATGCGGGCAAGTCACGGTTGGGCAATATTCCAGAAGATTTTAGAGTTTCACTGATAAAAGCGATGGCAGTTGACTTAATTGAGGCGTTGCTAAAAGTGCCCCACATCGCGACCATCACAATTGTCGGCGTCGATCATCAAGAGTTAACTAACTTGGTTAATCCCAAAATCAGATCATTCCAAATATCTGAACCAGTTGATATCAACTCTGATTTACAGATGGCAATTGGTGATTCAAAACGAATTGCAATTTTCTTGCCAGACCTACCAAGTGTGAAAACTGTCGAGATCTTGCGAGCGCTGGAGTTAGCCAACACCCACCGCACCTCATTTATTGCCGATCAGAATTCAATCGGAAGTACTGCATTCTTTAGTACCGTCGGGAAAGTTGCGACCCATTTCGGCGCTAACTCAGCAGCTGCCCATCGCAGCGCTCAGGCCATCGAGCTAATTGACCCAATGTTTAAGGGAATTAAAGCCGACTGTGATGACTGGTCTGATTTATTGGCAATAGATACCAGCGATTTAGGTCAAGCGACGCGAGCGCTAATGGAACATCATCTGCAAAATTAGCAATCGCCCTTTAGAATTCTGCACATGACTGAAACTACTGAACTGTATCCGGGCAAAGAACTTAAAGATCTAACGGTTGGCATCATTGGCGGCACTGGCGCACAAGGCACTGGCCTGGGATATCGATTAGCCAAAGCTGGCTTTAAGGTAATTTTAGGTTCACGCGATGGCGCCAAAGCAGTTGCCACAGCAGCCGAAGTAGGTAATGGCATAACAGGTGCTGGCAATGTTGAGTGCGCTGCGCAGTCAGATTTAGTAATCGTAGCTGTGCCATGGGATAGCCATAAGGACACACTTGCTTCGCTCAAGAATGAGTTAGCTGGCAAAGTAGTTATCGATTGCGTTAACCCAATGGGTTTTGATGCCGGTGGTGCATTTCCATTAGCAGTTGAAGAAGGCAGCGCATGTGCGCAAGCGCAAGGTATTTTGAGCGAAAGTTATGTAGTTACCGCTTTTAATCATGTATCTGCAGTTCTTCTTTCAGATCAATCACTTGCTCAAATAGATATCGACATCATGGTCGTTGGTGACCACAAGCCAGCCACTGATTTAGTGCAGCAGATGGTCGATCAAATCGCTGGAATGCGCGGAATCTATGCGGGAAAAATGCGTAACGCCGGCCAAGTTGAAGCGCTAACTGCAAACCTAATTTCCATGAACCGCCGCTATAAAACTCATGCTGGCGTTCGGGTAATTGGCGTTAACTAAGCAGTTATCTCGCCGCTCTTAGCTTGGGGAAAGTAGTTCTGCCCAATGCCTGAAGAGCGCTTTGCAATCATTACGGTGCGCTTGTAAGAAATGATCTCTTCGCCATCTTGATTTAAACCACGAGTTTTCATGCTGATGATTCCGACATTTGGGCGTGAAGCTGATTCACGGGCATCTGTGCAGATTGATTCGGCGTAAAGAGTGTCGCCTTCATAAAGCGGATGAGTTAACTTGATATCAGTCCAACCTAAATTCGAAACCGCGTTCTGGCTCATATCTATTACTGAAATACCAAGCACCATCGCTACGGTTAAACCTGAGTTAACGATCACACGACCGGCAGTAATTGGATTGGACTTAGCAAACTCAACATTAAAGTGATTCTGATTGGTGTTGCAGGTAAGGAGTGTGAACCAAGTGTTATCGGCTTGGCTGATGGTGCGACCGAATGGATGTTGGTAGATATCGCCAACAACATAGTCCTCAAAGAACCGACCTAAGACTGCCTCATGCTTTGTCATCGCTAATCCTTTTTTAATTCAATCGAAATGAACTGTTCCACTCTTAGGAACTGCATCTAATATGGTCAAATCATACTAGATGCCCTCACGCCTAGAAAGTTCGCAGACAGTTGCGCTCGACCACAGTAAGGTGAAAACTAGGCGCATGGCAATCAATCTTGGCGGCGCCCCGTTAAACATAGCTAACGGCATTCGCGAATTCGCAATAGCATCGCCTAATCAAATTGCCATTATTGATGGTGCTAGATCGATAACCTATCGCGAACTTTTCGAACGAGCCTGTCGGTTAGCAAATGCTTTGCTCGCAGCAAATTTAAAACGCGGTATTGCAATTGGTGTTTTGATGGGCAACCGATTGGAATATTCTGAAGTTGCGGCCGGGTGCGCAATGGCCGGATTTCCGATCGTGCCAATTAATCCCCGCCAAACTGCCGATGAAAATACTTACATCTTTGAACACTCTGAAGCACAGGCACTGATTTATGATGCGGCACTAGCTGCTGTTCTGCCAAGTAAATTGCCATCAACCGTTTGGGCAATTGATGGCACAGACACTCACCCAAACTACGAAGAACTAATTGCAAAGTTTCCCGCTACTGACCCGGGTGTAGTAGTCGATGAAAACGAACCTTTCTGTATTGCCTACACCTCGGGTACAACTGGAAAACCTAAAGGTGTTTTGATTTCTCACCGCTCGCGCTGCTTAACTTTCTATGCAACTGCAATTGAGTGGGGTCTTGGCCCAGGTCGTCGCACTGTTGCTGTAGCACCCATGTATCACGGTGCTGGTTTTGCATTTGGTTACGGCGCAGTTTTCACTGGCGGCACCTTAGTTATGCAGCGCAAATTCGATCCCGAAGAAACTCTGGACCTGATTGGCCAGCATAAGTTGCAGACAATCTTCTTGGTTCCAACTCATGCCCAAATGATGCGGGCGCTTGGCGATGATGTGGTTGCGTCGAAAGATATTTCTACCTTAGAGACTATTTACTTCAATGCCGCGGCTCTGCCAGTTCCACTTAAAGAATGGGTAGTAAAGCTTTTCCCTAACGTCGACGTGCACGAGCTCTATGGTTCAACTGAAGCTGGCATCGTTACTAACTTGCGCCCAGTTGATGCGCTGCGCAAGGCAGGTTCAGTAGGTCACGCCTGGTTTATGACTGAAGTGATTGTGCTAAATGATGATGGCACTCCGACCCCAGTTGGTGAACCCGGTGAGCTTTATTCACGCTCTCCCTACTTAATGAATGGCTATTTCAAGGATGATGCAGCCACTGAAGCTTGCACAACTGCCGATGGCTTCTTGACTTGCAACGACATAGTTATTTGCGATGCCGAAGGTTATATTTCAATAGTCGATCGCAAGAAGGATTTGATTATCTCTGGTGGTACCAATGTTTATCCTCGTGAGATTGAGGAAGTTCTAGCCAAACATTCAGATATTGCTGAGGTCGCAGTTATTGGCGTTAAAGATGAAACTTGGGGCGAGCGCGCAATTGCGATTATTGTTTCGCGAAGTGGAACAGAAATAGCTGCTGAAGAACTAGATACCTTCTCTCGCAAATCACTTGCCGGTTACAAGATTCCAGGTGAGTTCCACTTCCTCAAAGTGCTACCAAGGAACGCTTCTGGAAAGGTTTTAAAGACCGAACTTCGCGTTCAATTCTCAAAATAACTTCTTTGTAAAGTCGCCGTTTTTCTATTGCTAACGGTGCTTGCGTTGGCTAATCTCAACTCTGTAACTGGAACTACTTTCCGCAGCGTGGAACGTTGTATAAGTAGATTACTCGAAGGAGATAGAGATGCGTCCACACGTAGAACTCATTGATCAGGCAGATTATGTCTGGCATGGTGCTGAATTAATTAAGGGCAACGGTCGTGCAAGTGAGCGACGCATGAGTGTTGATGAAGAAGATGGTTCATCATCTCTTCGCGTTGACTTCCATACTGATTGGAATCGCGGTCCCGGAATTCATCACGCAAATACTGAGTACTACGTTCTAGATGGCGAAATGCGTATCGGTGGTCAAACTATTGGTAAAGGTGGCTATGTTCAAGCTCCACGTGGCGTTCCTATGGATGCCATCTTCTTCAAAGAAGGAACTCAGATTTTGCACTACCGCGAATATGGTGATGCCGGTTTTGATGAAGTAGATAGCGTGAATGCGCCACGTTGGAAAGATGCTGCTTACGGTGACATCACGATCGAAGATACCGAAGCTCGTCAATGGGATGAAGTTCCTAATCCAGGGCCAATGCCTGGGCTACTAATTAAGTATTTAAAGGTAGATCCAATTACTGGTTTCTATACTCGCCTTGTTCATGCCCGCGAAGGCTGGACTGATCACCGTCTTGCGCATCACCCATGCTACGAAGAGGCATATACCGTTGCCGGAAATATGTCATACAACTTTGGTGATTTCATTAAAGGCACATACTTTTTCCGCCCAGCTCGCGTAAAACACGGTCACTTCGTTTCACTCGAAGGTGGTGCAACATGGTTGCTTCGCTCAGATGGTGAATTAACAAACTGGTATAGCCAGAACGAATTCGTTCGTTGGGGCGCAGAAGCCGTTAACTACGGTCCTGACGGTGGTCGCATGAAGTGGTCACAGTCAACGCATGATCTGGGTCAAGTACCTACTTGGCGAACAGAGCATGATCTAAAGAACTTGAAGGGTTCGGTTGACTATCAGCGCTCTATGAATCAGCCAGATGTTGATTATGTTCAGCACGGCACTGGCCCTGATAAGTCACTTGTTGCACTCGGCATCGAAGATGAACATGGTCATTCACACGATGGCGATCATGGTCACTCACATGAAGCTTGGCCGGATCCAAAGACGCTAGAGCATGCAGATGAACGCACTGATGAAGGTGCCTACAACTGGGGTTATGGCCGTAAGTGGGAACCTGGTATGCCAATTCCAGCTCCGATTCTTTCATCGCTGCCAGTTCGCTCGCGTTCACGCGGTCGCTGGGATGGCGATGGTATGTAACTCGTGGGAATAACACTGCTTGAAGTTTTTCTCTTTATCCATGTACTTCTATTTGTTTATTGGTTAGGTGCCGACCTTGGCGTCTATTACACATCTCGCTTTGTGGTCGATCGTAAACTTTCTACTGAAACGCGTGCGATAACCGGCAAGATCATGGAATTCGTAGATTTAAGCCCACGTATTTGCTTAGTGCTCTTCTTGCCCAGTGGTATCTCGTTGATGGCGCTCTATGACAAATCACCAACTTTTGTAATGGATAATAAATATCTGATCATTACTGGATCCTGGCTGGCTGGCTTGGCTTGGCTTTACTTGGTTATTCGTAATTATCATTCACATGGCGATCCCAAGGCTGCAATTATCAAGAAGACTGATTTAGCTATTCGCTATTTAATAGTGGCTTCTATCTTTGCCGGCGCTATCTTCACCTTGGCAGTTGATGAACCATTTGGCGTTACTACTAATCCAAAGTGGCTGGCAATTAAGGTGATGTTCTATGCAACTGCTATTGCAGGCGGCGTTGGAATTCGCAAGGCACTTGTGCCATTTGGGCCAGCTTTCGGAAAAGTCCTAGCTGGTACGCAGACCGAAGCCGACAACGATGCGCTCTCGCTATCACTTAAGAAAGCCCTGCCTTGGGTGCATTTAATCTGGTTCTGTGTATTAGCCGCAGCATTCTTAGGTATCACAAAGCCTGGCGCAGTTCTTTAATAAACTAAGAAATTAGAAAGCCCCTCTCATCAATGAAGATGCGAGGGGCTTTTTAATTACCGATTACCAGATGGCGACGTTGCCGCCGGGTACTCGATTTTCCTCGATGAGCGTAGTTTTAATGAGTTTGTCATGTTCGAACGATTGCCATGTTCGAGTGCGATAGTTGTCATTAACAATATAAATAAGCTC
>CAXNJS010000021.1:0-17419 GCA_964202795.1 Candidatus Planktophila sp. | reverse complement strand
AGTAATCCGGCTGAGAGGCCAAGTACTAAGTGCAGGCGATCTCGTGATCTGATTGCAAGGACGCCACCAGCTGTAGTGGCAAGGACAGTGAGGGCGGCAAGACCGATTGCGATATTCATATAGAAAAGGTATCACAAATGAAAATGATTTTCATTTCCATAGTTGACCCCACTAGGCTCAAGCCATGATCGCAATCGCCAGATTTGAGGTTCCGCTGGGCCAGGCTGCCCATTTCGAGGCGCAATTAAGCGTGGCTTTGGCTGCGTTGGCTGCAGCCCCTGGCTATATCGATGGCGAAATTGGCCAGAATCTAGATGAACTCGGACTCTGGACGATCGTTACCCGTTGGCAAAATGTGGGTTCATACCGCCGGGCGCTTATTTCGAATCGGGCCAAGTTAGAGGCAATACCAGTTTTAGCTCTAGCTATTGATGAACCAGGTGCGTACGAACTGCCAGTTAGCGAGTAAAATTTGGCTTACGTAATTCAACGAATGTTGCGTTACGCCGACAGCCAGCCGGATGGATAAAACCATATTCACCGGCTCTTATTTCACCGGATGAGGTTTTCCCCTATGGCCGTAGATCGTTTAGAAAATATCGTCAGCCTGGCTAAGCGCCGCGGATTCGTTTTTCCATCTTCTGAAATTTATGGCGGATTGCGCGCATCTTGGGATTACGGCCCACTTGGCGTTGAGCTAAAAAATAATATTAAGCGCCAATGGTGGAAGTCCATGGTTATGGGTCGCGAAGATGTGGTCGGTATCGATTCTTGCGTGATCTTGGCTCGTGAAGTTTGGGAAGCATCTGGTCACGTGGCAACATTCAGTGATCCGCTAACAGAATGTACTTCATGCCATAAGCGTTATCGCGCCGATCATTTAGAAGAAGCTTACGAAGCAAAACATAAGAAAGCACCCGAGTCCTTAGCTGATGTTAATTGCCCAGCATGTGGCAATAAAGGTCAGTTCACTACACCGAAACAATTTAGTGGATTACTAAAGACTTACCTCGGACCAGTTGAAGATGAATCTGGTTTGGCTTACTTAAGACCAGAAACTGCGCAAGGCATTTTCATTAACTTTGATCAAGTAATGACCACCTCACGCAAGAAGCCACCGTTTGGTATTGGCCAGATTGGTAAATCTTTCCGTAATGAAATTACACCCGGAAACTTTATTTTCCGTACTCGCGAATTCGAGCAGATGGAAATGGAATTCTTTGTTGTACCTGGTACCGATGAAGATTGGCACCAATACTGGATCGATTACCGTCTAGCTTGGTATAAAGATTTAGGCATAAATCCAGATCGTTTGCGTGTTTATGATCATCCGAAAGAGAAGCTTTCGCATTACTCAAAGCGCACCGCGGACATCGAATACAAATTCGAGTTTGCTGGCACTGAGTGGGGCGAGCTAGAAGGCATTGCAAACCGCACTGATTTCGATCTAAAAGCACACTCTGCCGCCTCAGGTAAGGATCTTTCTTACTTTGATCAAGAGAAGAATGAGCGTTGGACACCGTTTGTAATCGAGCCAGCAGCAGGTGTTGATCGCTGTGCACTTACTTTCTTGATGGATGCTTTTACCGAGGATGAAGCACCAAATGCAAAGGGTGAGATGGAAAAGCGCACTGTGCTGAAGTTTGATCATCGCATTGCGCCTGTGAAAGTAGCGGTCTTGCCACTTTCTCGTAATGCTGATTTATCCCCTAAAGCACGTGATCTGGCAACTGCACTACGCAAAAATTGGAACGTTGACTTCGATGATGCCGGTGCAATTGGTCGTCGTTATCGTCGCCAAGATGAAATTGGAACTCCATATTGCATCACCATTGACTTCGAGACTCTCGATGATAACGCTGTGACAATTCGCGATCGCGACACAATGGCGCAAGAACGAATCAGCATCGATCAGGTGGAGTCATGGTTAGCACCACGTCTGCTGGGTTGCTAAAACCGCTGCGTTTGCCACTGGCAACTGGCGATCACTTTATTGATCCACCGGTTGTATTGGCACCAATGGCCGGTATTACTAACTCCGCTTTTCGCATGTTATGTCGTGAACAAGGAGCCGGCTTATTTGTTTCCGAAATGGTTACCGCTCGCGCATTATTAGAGCGACGCCCAGACACATTGCGCATGATCGCACCAGGTGCCGGTGAGTGGCCAAGGTCTGTGCAACTTTATTCAACTGATCCCCACACTATGCGCTCGGCAGTAACGATGATTGCGAAAGAGAATTTAGCTGATCACATTGATATGAACTTTGGTTGCCCAGTTCCTAAAGTAACTCGCAAAGGCGGCGGGGCTGCTTTGCCATATAAGCGCAATCTCTTTACTTCGATTGTGGGCGCTGCTGTTGAAGCAGCCAAACCATTTGGAATTCCAGTAACTGTGAAAATGCGCATCGGTATCGATAGTGATCACGAAACATATTTAGAGGCAGCAACTTCGGCGGCCAACTTAGGCGTGGCCTGGGTTGCATTACATGCCCGCACTGCTCAACAAATGTATGAGGGAAAAGCTGATTGGTCAGCAATTAAGCAGCTAGTTGAGCACTTAAAACCAACTGGGGTACCAGTTTTAGGCAATGGAGATATCTGGTCGGGTGGCGATGGCCTCGCGATGGTTGCTGAAACTGGCTGTGCTGGCGTAGTTGTAGGCCGTGGCTGTTTAGGCCGACCTTGGTTGTTCGCTGATTTAGTTGCAGCGTTTTCTGGCACGCAAAGCAAAGTTCTACCCGCACTCTTTGAAGTTCGCGAAGTTATGTATCGCCATGGTGAACTAATTGTTGATTACTTTGAGAATGAAGATCGTGGTTGTCGTGACCTGCGCAAACATATGGCTTGGTACTTAAAGGGCTTCCGCGTTAACAGCGAACTACGTCGTCAATTCGGAATGGTTGGTTCTCTTGCAGAGTTACGTGGATTGCTTGATCAATTAGATGATCAAGCTTATCCAGTTGAAGTTAGCGAAAAGCCACGAGGTCGCACTAGTCATGGCCGCCCAGTTACTTTGCCAGACGGTTGGCTGTTAGATCCGGATGAAATTGTCGAGATCGAACTCGAAGATATGTTCTCTGGTGGCTAATGTTTCTTTTTAAATTATTGCGTAGAGCAATTGCCTTTCTACTTCTCTTGGTGATTATGGTTCTGGTATTTGCGCTAGGCAAAACTTGGTATGCCGCAAATAATCCAACAATTCGAAACGGTGATGTCATCGTAGTTTTAGGTGCTGCGCAATTAGATGGCCGGCCCGGTTTAGTTCTAGAAGCTCGACTAACTGAGGCAAAGCGAATTTATGATTTAGGTTTAGCAAAGAAAATTCTTACGGTCGGTGGTGGCGCACCTGGAGATCGCACAACTGAAGCTGCCGCCGGACGTATTTGGTTAATGCAAAATGGTGTTAAGTATGCAAATATCAAAGCACTTGAAAAAGGTCGGGATACTTTAAATTCGACAAAGTTATATGCCGCTGAAATGCGTGCTCGAAAAATAAAGAATGTAATTATCGTCACCGATCCATTCCATTGTTTGCGATCGATGACAATGGCTAATGATCGTGGGCTAATTGCCACCTGCTCACCTGTTCAAGGTGGGCCAAATGCCTTGGAAAAGAGCGGCTTTAAGTACTTAATTCGCGAAGCTGGGGCTTATTTAGCTTATATAACGCTTGGTCGCCGCGGAGTTCAGATTAGTGATCGTTTACCTTCAGACAACATTCTCAATAAGGTAAGACCATGAGCGAATTGATCGGTTACGCAGCGCGCGATCAAGAACGTTTCCTTGATGAACCAGCTAAGCGGGCGGGTCGCACCGAATTCATGCGTGATCGAGCTCGGGTAATTCATTCGGCAGCATTACGTCGCTTGGCGGCAAAAACTCAAGTCGCTGTTCCTTGGGAAAATGATTTTCAGCGTACTCGACTTTCTCACTCGTTAGAGTGCGCCCAGATTGGCCGCGAACTTGGTGAATCACTAGGTGCTGATCCTGATTTGTTAGAAACTTCGTGTTTAGCGCATGACTTAGGTCACCCACCATTTGGTCATAATGGTGAAGAAGCATTGGCTGAACTGGCCAAGGATTGCGGTGGCTTTGAAGGCAACGCGCAAAGTTTTAGATTACTTACTCGAATTGAAGCAAAGAGTGTTGATGCCAATGGCAAAACCGTTGGCTTGAATTTAACCCGTGCCTCACTTGATGCTTCTACCAAGTATCCATGGGCGCGAAGTGATAACCCACGTAAATATGGTGTCTACGATGACGATGTTGAAATCTATAAGTGGATGCGTGAAGGTGCGCCAGCAGGTAAGCGATGCATCGAAGCGCAGATTATGGATTGGTCAGATGATTGCTCTTACTCAGTCCATGATTTAGAAGATGCCATAGTTGCCAATCAGATTAAGGTTTCTAACTTTCGTAGCGACTTCGCTGAATTATTTAAAGTTATGAGCATCGATTACGGCAGCGATGCGAAAGAGACTGAAGTTGAGTCAGCGCTATCTCGGCTAGAAGCACTTTCTTGTTGGCCAACTAATTTTGACGGTAGCCATCGCGCATTAGCCCGATTGAAAGACACCACCAGCCAGTTAATTGGCCGCTTTGTGCAATCAGCTGAAATCGAAACTCGTAAAGTCCATGGTGCCGGTCCGCTTACTCGTTACAGCGCAGACCTGGAAATCCCACGTGACCAGGTTATTGAAGTTGATTTTCTAAAGGCAGTTGCTGGGCACTACTTAATTAATGCTGCTGCCTCACAAGAGCGCTATGCCAAGCAACAAACGCTGATTGGCGAACTCGTTGAAGCACTTTTTGCCGCTGGCCCTAAGTATTTAGATTCAGTCTTTTTGGCTGATTGGCAGCACGCATCAACTGATGCCGAGAAGTTGCGTGTGATTATTGATCAAGTGGCAGGCTTAACTGACCCGGGTGCATACGCACTTCATGCCCGCGTTTGCGTGACTGGATAGACTGGTTAAATCATGAGCGGTCGAATTAGAGACGAAGATGTTGCCTACGTTCGCGACCATGCACCTATCGATGAAATCGTGGGCGATTATGTGCAACTCAAATCTGCTGGCGGTGGCCAGAAAAAAGGTCTGTGTCCTTTTCATGATGAGAAATCGCCTTCGTTTCACGTAACACCATCAAAGGGTTATTTCCATTGTTTTGGTTGCCAGACTGGCGGGGATGTAATTGCTTTTGTAATGAAGATGGATCATTTATCTTTTACTGAAACTATTGAACGTCTAGCCGATCGCATTGGTTACACATTGCGTTATGACGAGAATTCTTCGGGCACGTCAGCTCCAGCCGGACAACGTTCACGATTAATTGCCGCAAATGCTGAAGCAGCTAAGTTTTATCAGGAGCAATTAAATAAATCAGAAGGCGCAGCCTTTGGTCGTGAGCTAATGACTAAACGCGGTTTTGATAAAGCTGCCTGCGAACAATTCGGAGTTGGCTACGCCCCAAATGAATGGGATTCACTTACTAAACATTTGCGCGCACTTGGCTTCACCATTGATGAACTTGAAACTGCCGGTCTTTCTAAAATGGGAGAGCGCGGCCCAATTGATCGATTCCGCAACCGTTTAACGTGGCCAATCAGAGATATCTCGGGCGATGTAGTTGGCTTTGGTGCCCGCAAGCTAGCAAGTGATGCCGAAGATCAAGGACCAAAGTATTTAAATACGCCAGAGACGCCGATCTATAAGAAGAGCCAAGTTCTATATGGCTTAGATATGGCAAAGAAAGATATTGCTAAGTCGCGCCAAGCTGTAATTGTCGAGGGCTATACCGATGTAATGGCGGCACATTTAGCTGGTATCCCAACAGCAGTTGCAACATGTGGAACTGCTTTCGGCGCTGACCATATTCGAATTTTGCGCAGATTGTTAATGGATGATGATGCTTTCCGAGGTGAAGTTATCTTTACTTTCGATGGCGATGCTGCTGGGCAAAAGGCTGCGCTACGTGCATTTAGCGATGATCAGAAATTTGTAACTCAAACATATGTGGCAGTTGAGCCTGATGGGTTAGATCCAGCCGAGCTACGCCAACATAAAGGTGATTTAGCGCTACGTGATTTGATTGCTAAACGGGTACCACTTTTTGAGTTCGCCATTAGAGCAGAACTCGCAAAACATAAATTGGAATCAGCCGAAGGTCGCGTCAACGCTTTAAACGCGGCAGCTCCACTCGTTGCGCAGATTCGCGATAAATCATTACGTCCCGAATACACCAGATTATTGGCCGGTTGGATTGGCTTAGAAACAGATGTTGTCAGCAAGGCGGTAGCGCGAGGTTTCAAGACTAATGTTTCGAATAGTGCAGAATTAATTACTGAAGATGCACCAGAACAAAATTGGCGACCAGAACCAAGTGATCCAAGGTTGATGCTTGAGCGCGAAGTACTTAAAGCAAAAGTGCAGATGCCCGAACTTGCCAGCGGTTGGTCAGCAATTGAAGCCGAAGCATTTACTCACCCGGCATATAAAGAATTACGTGCGGTAATTGATGTGGTAGCAGCTGATCGTCCGCTAACTATCGAGTTAGTTACCAATGAAAATATGAAAGCGTTATTTACCGAGCTCTCAGTTGAACCAATTCGCACCGATGGCGAAATCTCGCAGAATTATGTCTCCAGCATTATTGCCAGATTGCGTGAAGTATCAGTCTCGCGCGCGATTGCTGATTTGAAATCTAGTTTGCAACGGTTAAATCCAGTTGAGAATGAGGCTGAATATAACGCCGCATTTGCTACTTTAGTTTCGCTGGAAAGCGCTAGACGCGGACTCCATGATTTGGCGGTCGGCGGTCTTTAATTGGCTGGTTTCAGCGGTCATTTTTACCGATCGCAATAATTACGCTAGAGTTTGGCCTTCGCAATCCCTGATAGCTCAATGGCAGAGCAGCCGGCTGTTAACCGGCAGGTTCTTGGTTCGAATCCAAGTCAGGGAGCCCTAATTACATTCTCAGCCTAGACTGGCCTTTTTCTCAGGACTTTAGAGATAGGTTTTTGCATATGGCTTACCGCAGAATGACCCAAAAGAGCATCGCCGATTCTTGGCGCGCTCAGAGTTGGGCGATCAGAGTCCTGCGCGCGTGGTTAGGTTTCACTTGGATTTATGCCGGCTGGCATAAAGCCACAGACCCTGGTTTCTTAACCAAAGGTGCTACCGGGTTTATTGGTGATCAATTAATTGGTTTCTCCACTAATTCGCCAGTTAGTTGGCTCTTTAATAATCTAAGTGATCACGCAATTGCGGTTGGTATTTTTGTAATCTTCTCTGAATTCGCAATTGGCATCGCTACCTTGTTATGGATTGCACCAACTAGCGCGGCTTTTGGCGGATTCTTAACATCAATCATTCTGTGGCTAGCTAGTACATTTTATGTTTCACCGTTTTTCCTCGCTAGCAATACGGCGTATGCAATTCTCTGGTTAGTATATTTCTTAACGTTGGTTGGTAACCGCCGATCTGTAGACATAGCTCTTGATCGCAGAGGCGCAATTCGAATTGGAGCCTTAAGTGCGGCAGCAATTGCTTCAGCACTAGTAGGTAAAACGTTTGCAAAAGTGTCAGAGAAATCAGAGACCACGGTTTCTGGAGCTAGCCAAATTATTGAGCTAGCAAAAATCAACGTTGGCGAAACTCATCAGTTTGCCCTTAGTGATGGCATGCCCGCAATTCTCTTTCGCACTAAAACTGGCGTCTTTGCCTATTCAGCAACTTGCACCCATCAAGGTTGCACTGTTTCCTATCAGAGTTCGAATAAAAGCTTGTACTGCCCTTGTCATGGGGCAGAGTTTGATCCGTTTAAAGACGGCGGTGTTATCACGGGACCTGCTCTTGATTCACTTCCGACAGTTAAAGTTAAAATCAATGGCGACTGGGTAGTTCTAGCATGAGAGGGATAAAGATGAAATTCCAAGGAACCCAAAAAGTAGCGGCTGGCTTTATCGCTGGCGTACTAATCACTGGCGGAATAGCAACAGCGGCCACCTCAAACTCGGGCACCGTGCAAGCTTGTGTTGATACTCGCACCCAGGCGATGTATTTAGCCGTTAATGGCACATGTAGCAAATACCGTACCTTGGTTGATTTGAGTTCAGCATCTGTTGGAATTGATGCGAAGACACTTGCTGCCGCAGTTACTCCATCAGTGGTTTCCATCGAAGTAACCACTCGCACTGGCGGTGGAACAGGTTCGGGTTCGATTTATTCATCTAGCTCTTCGGAGAGTTTTATCATTACCAATAACCACGTGATTGATGATGCGGTCACCAGCGGGACCATCGAGGTCGAACTATTAAATGGCGATATTTATCCAGCGACAATTGTTGGTCGCGATGTCGCTTATGACATTGCTGTTATTAAAATTAAAGTTGGTAATTTGCCGGCCATTAAATTGGGAGATTCTGCAAAGGTCAGCGTCGGTGACCCAGTAATTGCAATTGGTTCGCCACTAGGTCTTGCCAGCACAGTAACTTCCGGAATCATTTCAGCACTTAACCGGCCAGTTATTACTGGAAGCACTGGATTAGAGTCATATGTAAATGCGATTCAGACTGATGCTGCTATTAACCCAGGTAACTCTGGTGGCGCTCTAATTGATTCAAACGGAAAGTTAATTGGCGTTAATTCTGCCATTGCCACTCTTTCATCAGGTTCTGCAAGTGGGTCGATTGGTCTTGGTTTTTCTATTCCGATTAATGAAGCTAAGCGGATAATTGAAGAAATTATTGCCACTGGTAAATCAACTAGACCAGTTCTCGGTGTCTTCTTCGATACGGCTTACACCGGCATCGGAGCCAAGATCCTTCGCTTAAGCGCTGGCGAAGGTGCTGAAAGAGCTGGTATTCCTGTTGGTTCGGTAATCAAATCAATTGAAGGCTTCAAGATCTCCGATAATGTTTCGGCCATCGTGCGCATTCGCTCCGCGGTACCCGGAAGCACTATTACCATCATCGTAGATCTGCCAAATAACGGTGGCTTAAAGACCTTTAAGGTGACTCTTGGATCAGCGGCTTCAAACTAATGAAGTTAACGCTTACGAAAGACTTTTTCGGTAAGGTTTAGCCATGGCTCAATTCAGATTACAGGTCGTTCTTCCAGATCGCCCAGGCTCATTAGGCGCGGTTGCTTCGGCAATTGGTTTTGCCGGCGGGGATATTCGTGGCTTAGTTGTCATGAAATCTGAAGATGGCCGCGGTTATGACGACATTACCGTTGCTGTGCCAGGCTCTGATCCAAGTGATTTGATTGAAGTGCTAACCGCAATTGGCGGCGTTGAAGTAATTTCAGTTACGCCAGTTAATTAAAGTTTAACTTCTCGCAATTGCGTAGCTGATTGCTCTGGCTTTAGATCCATGATGAACGCGCCCATGGCAGATTCGGAACCAGCTAAATACTTTAATTTACCTGGCTGGCGACGGACACTTGTGATTTGCCAATGCAGACGCATTACGTCGCGACCAACTCGAACGGGTGCTTGATGCCAGGTAGCGATGTAAGCCATTTCAATCCCAAATACACCGTCTAGTCGATTTAAAACTTCAAGGGCAATTTCCGGGAAAGCACTTGATGCTGCTTCATCTAGTTCAGCTAAGTCTGCTACTGGCTTTAGCGGGGCCACATGAATTTCAAATGGATAGCGCGCTGCGTATGGAACAAAGGCAATCCAATGATCATTACGAGCAATTATGCGATCACCATCTTCAATTTCGCGCGCAACCACATCATCTAGCAAAACTCGACCAGTGCGATCTTTATGTTCTTGCGCTGCAGCCAACATTTTCTCAACACGTGGTGGCAAGAATGGATATGAGTAAATCTGCCCATGCGGGTGAGTGAGCGTTACGCCTACTTCTTCGCCCCGGTTTTCAAACGGGGCGATATGGGCAATGTAGCTATCTTGCGAGAGTTCGCGGACTCGATCTTTCCAAGCTTCCAGAATTACCCGCACCTGAGATGGCGCGAGATCCTTTAGGGATTTTCCATGATCTGGCGCAAAACAAATTACTTCGCATTTTCCGGCACTCTGACCTTCAGCAGTTTGGGTACTTAACGCTTCTGGTAATTCGAAATCTCCGGCTGGTGGGCGAAAAGATGGGCCGCGGTTATCGAATACAACTACTTCAAAATCTGATTCTGGAATTTCGGTTAATAGTTCACCTGGGTTTTCAGAGGTTGGGCAGAGCGGACAAAGTTCTTTCGGTGGCAAAAAGATCCGATTTTGTCTGTGAGATGCAACCGCCACCCATTCACCAACGAGTGCGTCATAACGAAGTTCACCAATTTGTGGTTGCGCTTCAGCCGGGCGTTGATCTTGCGCTTGCCGACGTTGTCCTTTGGTGTCGTAGTAGCGAATCGTGCGACCATCGGCCATTTGGCGATCGGTGCGAGTGATATCAGCTGGCAACTTAGCAACGCTCATAATGAAATGAAGTCTACTGTGCCCAATTCAGAGTTCGCTCGATCGCCTTGCGCCAGTTAGCAAAGCCTTTCTCGCGTTCTGCTGGCGTAGATGTTGGGTGCCAGCGATGAAACTCTTTCCATTGCCCAGAAATTTCAGCACGATCTTTCCAGAACCCGATAGTCAGGCCAGCTGCATAAGCGGCTCCTAACGCAGTGGTTTCAACAATTACTGGCCGCGAAATTTCGATACCTAAGATGTCGGCCTGCATCTGCATGCAAAGCGCGTTATTTGTAATGCCGCCATCAACTCGCATTTGAGTTAATGCCACGCCACTATCGGCTGACATTGCATCCATAATTTCGCGAGTTTGATAACAAATCGCTTCTAGGGCAGCCCTTGCTAGATGTGCCTTGGTCGCTGCGCGAGTTAATCCAACAATTACGCCGCGTGCATCACTGCGCCAATGAGGTGCAAATAAGCCAGAAAATGCGGGTACGAAATAGACCCCATCGGTATCTGGAACTGAAGCAGCTAAGTTTTCAATTTCGCTGGCGTTAGAAATTATTCCTAGTTGATCACGCAACCATTGAATCGCAGAGCCTGTTACTGCCACTGATCCTTCGAGTGCATACTGAACAGGTTCACTTCCGAATTTAAAGCAGACTGTGGTCAAGAGACCATTTTTTGACCGGACAATTTCATCGCCAGTATTTAAGAGTGCAAAGTTTCCGGTGCCATATGTCGTTTTAGAATCTCCGCGCGTAAAACAAAGTTGGCCAACCATTGCAGCCTGTTGATCACCAAGAATTCCGGCAATCGGCACTGCAGTTCCAAATGGACCATTCGGATCAGTGGTTGCATAAATTTCACCGGATGATCTGATTTCGGGAAGTGTGGATAGCGGAATATTAAATTGAGCTAGTAGCGACTGGTCCCAATCAAGTGTCTCTAAGTTCATCAACATAGTGCGGCTGGCATTTGTGACATCAGTTAGATGCACGCCACCATGAGCGCCGCCAGATAAATTCCAAAGTAGCCAGGAATCAATAGTTCCAAAGCTGGCAGTTTGTGCAGTAACTGCCTGTTGAATAGCTGGCACGTTAGTCATTAGCCAGTTGATTTTGCTGGCTGAGAAATATGGCGCTATTGCTAGGCCAGTTCTATGAACTATCTCGGCCTTTATTTGGGGACTGAAACTATCTAAGTAAGCGGCAGTACGGGTATCTTGCCAAACGATCGCGTTAGCAAGTGGCTTACCAGTCTGACTATCCCAAGCCACTGTGGTTTCGCGTTGGTTAGTTATTCCAATGGCGGCTAATTGTGAGCCAATGATTCCAGCTTGTTTAAGTGCACCGGTAATTACCTCTTGGGTGCGCGCCCAAATTTCAGCAGCATCATGTTCAACCCAACCTGCTTGCGGCATTATCTGGCGGTGCTCTAATTGGTGTTGACCAACAATTTTGCCGGCGTGATCAAAAATCATAAAGCGAGTACTGCTGGTGCCTTGATCTAGGCTGCCAATAAATGATTCGCTCATGTGGCTACCTTAATTCTTTATCTGATACTTACAACCATTTGTTGCCGGCGCAGGCGTAGCGCTCTTAGTTTGGGTCGGCGTTGGGGCTACGCCTTGCAATAAGTCAAAGGTGACTGGCAGCTGAGTCGCTGCATGAGTTTTAGTTTGATCGATAAATTGAACTGTGCCGACCCAACTTCCGGCAGTAAATCCTGTAATTGAAAGAGTCCAGAGCCCACTTGCGGCACGTGTGACAGCTTGGGTTAGTTTTGGTTTATCAATGGAAAGCGGATCATAAGCAAAGCGCACAGTGCCGGTAACAGCTGGTGAACCATCAGGGCGATTTACCCCGACGCTAAAGGTGACAGCTTTGCTGGTATCAGTAGCTTTCTGTTTAGAAATCAACATTGTGGTTGCTTCATTAATTGGCATTAAGTCAATCGGATCTGGCACCCAAGTTCCGGCAGTTAGATCAATAAAATTCTGCGCGGTACCGCGGAAAACATTTAGATCTACTCGAGAACTTGGAACTCCGTACTTAGTTCCGATTCCACAAGATGAATATTGCCAAATATTCCATTGTGATTGGCATGCGCTTGAAGTCCAAGAATGCACGTAACAACCACCTGGTTTTAGCCCTGGTTGGTTAATTGGGTCGAATGGATTGATTGTGTATTGCGCTAACCAAAGTGGGTATTTACTAAGGGCTGCACTCTTATTCATTGAACCTTCGAGGAAGCTAGGGTAGGAATACAAGATAGGTTTACGGCCCAGTTTTTCACTAAGTATTGCTAGGAAAGTTTCGGCCCATAAAGTGACCGAACTTTTAGTTGCATAAGTGGCGCAACTACCGTTGCTATTTACCTTTACGCACTTATTTTCTAGATCAAGCGCGTATGGCAGATCGCGCGCAGTTAAACCACCTATTGCTGACACTCGCCAAATAACTTTTTGAGCTTGAGCAGTTGCATCTCGGATAATGGCAGTTGGGTCAGTTGTGTTTGGCAAAATCGCGTAGTGGTAAAACCCGGTGTAGATACCAGCTGCTTGCGCAGCGGGGCGATCTATTAGTAAATATTGCAGCGAGAGAGCATCTGCTTCATCACGGGTATCAGATGCTTTAATCATGGCGAAGCGAATGCCAGCGGAATACATTTTGGTGAAATCAATTAGCTTGCCATAGGGGTGTTGCCACCTCGAAATATCAACCCCATGAATTCGCCCGCCAGGGCCAAGTGCTTCAACTGCAATGACCGGAGCTGTTTCCGAGATTTCAGCAGCAGGCTTTATGGTTATTTTCTTACTTGTTGAATAAATTGTTTTGCTTCCAACTGTAGTCTTCGCGCGATATTTCATTACTGAATCTTGCGCAGTTACTACTGTTTCAAGTTTCCAAGTTCCTAGCTTTGTGGTTTTGGTACTAAATCTAGTATCTGACCATTTACCATCTATCTCACTCTGTATTTTAACAACTAGCCCAGATTTTTTAGGCGTCAAAGTGCCATAAAAAGTTAACAGTGGCTCAATCACATTTGGTGTCTGCTTAACGGTCATCGAGAGCTTAGAGGTAGCCGCCTCGGCAATCGGTAGCGAAATTGTTAGCGCAACTGTTGAAATGCCTACCAAGATGGCGATTAGCTTATTTCTCATACAAGAATAATCTCGATTTCGATACCTAGTACCTCTTTGATTACTGATTTAAGCGTGGCGACTTGGCGATCACGAATTTCCGAGTATTCGTGGGCCGAGCCAAATTTGCGGCTATCTGAGAAATCTAACTGCAGAGTGTGGCCATCGAATTCAGCTAGCCGAGCATCAAAGAAAGAGATCCAAGCAATGCGATCGATACTTTCGAGCTGATCAAGAACTGAGTTCCATTGTTGGCGTAACTGGGCTAGATCCATGCCCGAGATTCTAGTGTCTAGGTGCGCCGATCCACTTGTAGTAGTGGCCAGCTATTAAAACTCTCAGGTTTCTGGTGCGATCTGGCGTAATTGCGAAGTGTCCGGCAATGCGTGCAACGATTTGTTCAACCGATTTCTCACTAACAAATCGAACCCGACCAATTTCAGCATTACTTAAGCCAGTAGCAACTAGACGTAAGGTTTCAATTTGGGTATCTGTCATAGAACTTAAAACTGAGACAAATGAATTATCTTGAAGTGAACCATTGCTATCGACCCAAGCAGCTGGCTCCTTATTTTCGGCAAATGCCGTCGCTTTGCGAATTGACTTGGCAATGACATCTAAATTATGAATTGACTTCTTTAGAACCAATTGAGAACCAACTGGAATATCTTTGGGCGTGATACCCAATAAACGGATATCTGGGCAAGCTGTAGTAATTACAATTCCGAGTGCTGGGTTTAACTTACGTAATTTCTTAATTAGCGAGATTGCTTCTTGACCGTCAAATTGAATATCAATGATTAATACTTCAGGTTGCAGTGATCTAAATAGATTTTCTGCTACTGCTAAATTATTAGCTTCACCAATAACATTTATAGTATGTAAGCGAAGTGCTGCACTTAGCGTCGCAAGTTCGAATGCGTCATCATTGATCACAAGCACTCTGAAGGTCATGCGTAAAAGTAGCCGACTTCCCTATCTAGGGCTACCCAAATGGTTGGGGATAGCCCTAGAAATAATTGTGAGTCGTCAAGTACTTTAAATAAATTACTTAATGGTTTTCGGAATGAAATTTAGAATTTGCGTGGCAGTTATCGGCCCACTATCGGATGCTTTGAGCGCTGCAGCGTTATGAATAAGGGCAGCACTTGCAGCAATCCGCGCCAGAGATGATTCATCATTTAATATCTCAACTTCATTAGCGAGTTAACCAACTTGTGGAGAAATGAGTGCTGGCTCGGACAGCTGGCATGGTCTGACATTTAGCCAAGATCTAACAATCAAGAACTTTCGGGAAGCCCTGAAAAAGTTTTTCAAAGAGCGCCTAAGAAATCTGGAAGTTTTCGAATTGAACCTTAGTTTTACTCTCGCTCTTACCGATTAAAGCAATCATTACGCCGGTATGTGAATCAGTCATATCGCAGGAGATTTCGCGGCCATCGAGCGTATGCGAGAAACCAAGTTCAGGAATACTGAATTTGTAATCCTGATCATCACCACTTAATTCAATTCGCAGCTTTGAAAGTTCAGTTGAAATAGAAGCAATTGGTTGCTTACCTGAACCCGCTTGCACGCTTATTTCAAAGGTCTCAGTTCGCTTAATCTCGAGTGAAAGATAGGCACCTTCTTTGATGTAGGCGGCTAACCCAACTACATCGCCATTCTTCAACTCAGCTAGATCAACAGTGAAAGAACAATTGAAATTCCAAGCGGTTTGGCGAATGCCAAGGAAAGTATTCTCAAATGAATCCTGTATCTCCAAAGCCAGCGCACTATCACCAACTAAATTGAAGTGATTCCGCTTTTCATTGCAAATAGTTACCCACTTGATGGCTAAAGACTCGGCACTGAAATCTCTAGCTACATCGCTCTGTGGAAACTCTGCTAAACCAGTTACTTCGTAACTGTCTTCTACGCGGCCAGTCTCTGGTGCAAATAGCGGGCTCTGGTCATCAGCTGGCCAAGTAACTGGGAAGATAAATGTTTCGCGGCCTAAATTTCGGTAATAGCCACCGAATGACCACTTTACGTTTCCGCCATCATAGAAACCACCTCGTGGGCGTGAGGCGAGTGCAACGCCCCACCAACTGCCATCTTTAAGTTCGACCATATCGGCATGGCCAACATTGTGAACTGGGTATTCACGAGCAAGATGCTTATGAGTAAGGATCGGGTTTCGTTGGCTTGAAATATATGGTCCCATTACGTTTTTGCTTCGCGCGATAGATGTGGTGTGGAAATGTAGAGTTCCACCTTCAGCAATTAGTAAGTAATACCAACCATTACGTTTATACATGCGCGGGCCTTCGGGAAAGATCCCGCCGGTGCCATTCCAGAGAGTGTGCTTTTCGCCAACTAATTTAAAAGTCTCTAAGTTGATTTCACTGATCCAGATTTCAGCATCGTTTTCAAACCTAGGGTTTGAACTATCTCTATTTGCCAAGAAGTAAGCTTTATCGCCATCGAAGAAAAGTGAGCTATCGATTCCGTAAGCATCTTCAATAAAGTGACATTTACTCCAGGGCCCATTGATATCCGTAGCTGTAACAACAAAGTGATAATCAGATCCTGGCCATTGCCGCTTTATCCGAGTCGAAGTTATGTAGAAAACGCCATTGTGATGACGAATAGTTGCTGCCTGGACTCCACCAGATGGTGCAACATCAGATAGATCAAGGCCTTGATCAGCGCGATCAATAGCATTTCCGATTTGTCGCCAATTAACTAGATCGCGAGAATGCCAAACTGGAATTGCTGAGAAATATTCAAAACTTGAATTAACAATGTAAAAATCATCTTCAACTCGGATAATTGAAGGATCTGTATAGAAGCCAGGCAAGATCGGATTATTTGCCAAAGTCATTTGTTAATCATCCTTTGGTTAGGCTAACTATTCAATTAAAGAAGTGGGGCGGGTCGGGCTCGAACCGACGACGACAGAATTATGAGTTCTGGGCTCTAACCAACTGAGCTACCGCCCCCAGTAATCAGAAACTTCACAGTCTCAGATCAATAGAGATGTAAAGAATAGTGGGCGAGGGAATGATCTCCCAAACTTATTGCTCTGCCGCACCTAGAATTCCAGATATGCGCATCAAATCCGTACTGTTAACGGCATTAGCTGTATTTGCCACTGCGCTGCCAGTTGCTTCCGCAGCGCCCATTTACGTCTTTCCGGTCGTTGGTTGTAAGGCCACCTACGCAAAATCGCATCACGATTATCAAGCCACCGATATTCAAGCAAAAGCCGGCTGTAAATATGTAGCCCCAATTGGTGGCACTATTACTGAAGTTTCTGCCAAAGATGTCTGGAGTTGGAAAAATAATTTTGGCGACACTCGCGGTGGTTTATCAGTCACATTAGTTGGCGACGATGGCGTTCGTTATTACGGTTCGCACTTTAAGAAAATAGAACCCGGAATCGAACCGGGCGTAGTTGTAGTTGCCGGACAAACTCTCGCATATGTTGGCGCAACTGGTTCTGCTAAAGGCACCGCACCGCATGTGCACTTTGGAATTTCTTGGCCAACGCCAGTTGAATCAAATGTTTGGTGGGTGCGACGCGGGGTTCTTTATCCATGGTCGTATTTAGATGCTTGGAAAGCTGGCACTGATAAGTCACCATTTAGCGCAGTAGAAAAGATGCGAAAGAAGTTAGGTGACGTTCCTCCTGCTCCCAAAAAGTAGGCAGAGCAATAGTGCAAAGAAATAACCCCCGCCGCTTTCGCGACGAGGGTTATTTTTAAACTAAGTGAAATTAGTTAGCGTTCACTGCATCGGCCTGAGGACCCTTTGGACCCTGTACGACCTCGAATGAAACTGACTGACCCTCTTCAAGGGACTTGTAACC
>CAXNJS010000020.1:0-17749 GCA_964202795.1 Candidatus Planktophila sp. | reverse complement strand
AAAGCCTTGATGGGGTATGGGGTAATTGGCAGCCCTGCTGATTCTGGTTCAGTAAGTCTAGGTTCGAGTCCTGGTACCCCAGCGCAAGACAAAAACGTACTAGGGCCCCGTCGTCTAGCGGCCTAGGACTCTGGCTTCTCAAGTCAGCTACGAGGGTTCGAATCCCTTCGGGGCTACAAAAAAGAACTGCCCGCCTTCACTCGAAATGAGCAGAGGCGGGCAGTTCTTATTTAACTTATTTAATTGTGATTTTCTTTGTTACTGAGAGAGCTGTGTTCTTGGCGTCGCCAGCATTAGTGCCAGTTACTGAACATGAACCCTTCTTTTTAGCTGTTACTTTGCTGCCTGAAACTGTGCAAGTGGTCTTTGTAGTGGAGACCCACTTGATTGCAATTCCTGCAGTGCTTTTAGCTGGAAGTGTTAATGACTTTCCAACCATTAGCGAAGTCGCAACTGCGGCAATCTTCTGAGCTACTGGTACAACTGCAGAAGCAAAAACGGTTGGAGCTGCGTTTGTGATATCGAATGTAACTAGATCAGTATCGGCATCTTTATCACCTTTACCGACAATAACTACCTTCATAGTTCCGTATAGGCGAGCTGGCTTAATCGCACCACGATCTTGAATTGCTGATGTAGGTGCATCTTCAAGCCCGGTTGTATCGGTATTTGTAACTTCGAAAGTTACTTTACCCATCGAATCTGTTTTGCCCACGAGTTCAAGTCCAAAGTTTCCACCATCTTGTGCGGTTACTTTGGTGCCATCAGCTGTTACCCAGTTAGCCTTTGAACCACTGTAAGGGGCATTGATTTGCAAACGGACTTCTTGATTAAAAGCTGGTGTCATTCCATCAGTTGTGACCATATAGGTAAGTGAAAGCTTTGTGCCGTGACCAATATATGTGTAGAACGCCTTGGTTCCGGCTGAGTAATACTGTGCGATATCGCCAGTAGCATCAACACTGTTTGTAGCGTCATAACTTGGACTTACTAAACGAGCTGACGGTAAGCCAGCTGCAGTACTTGAAGGAATTGCTGTGATTGCAGCAGCAATAACCAGGGCAAGCGAAACTAAAGCTCGTCCTGTCTTAAGTGTTCTGATATTCATTTTTTCTCCTTTTACGGGACGATTCCCTTGAAAATCATGTATTTCCAAGGGTTATTGCTTTGTTAGCTTGCCGACTCCATCAACTGAGAAATAGCGGATGTAATCAACAAATAGTTGAGTTTGATTAATCGTTGGATCAATTGGGCCACCGAACTCACCGCCCATTGCTAAATTTAAAATGAGGAAGAATTTCTGATTAAAGACCCATCGACCAGGCTTTACTGACGTGGGTGTTTCGCTTGATATTAAGCGATCATCAAAATAGAAATCAATTTTATTCTTTTTCCATTCAATCGCATATACATGGTAGGCCTCACTCAGGGGAGTTGGGCTTTGATATGACCCACCTACGCCTGGGCCTTTTCCGTAACCTGGACCATGCAGAACTGCCGAAACCAAAGATGGTTCTACGCCGCGAGTTTCTACGACATCAATTTCGCCACATTCGGGCCAAGGATTACCATCTAGCAAATCAGCACCAAGCATCCAAAAAGCTGGCCAAGTTCCATCTCCTGCGGCAACTTTCATACGAGCCTCAATGCGCCCATATTGAAACTGTACTTTTCTAGATGTTTTAATTTTGGCACTTGTAAATTGGCATTCCCAGCAGGAACTTAAAATCTGAGTTGTCGCGCTGGAGTTATCAGTGGCATTACCTTGTAAATCAGAGATTCGATTTGCAGAAATAACTAATTTACCTTTGCCATCAGTTGAAATATTGGCAGGTTTATTGGTGTAGTACTCAAGTTCGGCGTTACCCCACCCGTAACCGTTGCCTATGTCGTAGTCCCAGTTCTTCGAAGATGGCAGTGCGCCTTTCTTGCCGCTAAATTCATCAGCCCAGAGGAGCTTGAGAACTTTTGGACCCGCGGCTTGAGAGACAGTCGCAGGCGCAACGGCAATAATTGAGGTTGCCAAAACTGAGGCTGCCACTAGGGCCGACACCCGCACTCGGGATTTCCGGTTCTGGTTCACGCTGCTACTTCCTCTTTCCTGCCTGATCGGTCACGCTTTGATAACAAATTACAACTCGGCGCAATAGGTGTTGCGCTTCTGCCAATTACACACTTAGATACAGTAGTGTGAAACCGCTTTCATAGTGCGTAAGAGCCTACCTCTAGGTTAGGCAAATTGGTACTACGAAACGATAACTTTTTTAATTGGTGCTGTTAATTATCGAGGAGTTGGCTATGCGTAAGAAGACCTTATTTAGAGGCTCAATTGCGGTTTCAACCGCAGCTATTTTGGCCGCTGGCGTGCTGGGTACCCCTGCGCGCGCTGCTGATCCAATTACAATTTCAATCTGGACCTTTGGCGATGTAATTCAGCGCACGCTAGTGCAGGAATATAAGAACCTGCACCCAGAAATTACTTTGCAAATCAAGAAGTCAGATCTAGACCCACTAAATGGCACCAATATGGTTACCGCTTGTACCTCTAAAACTGGCCCAGATGTCGTGGCGGTAGAAGTTCAGTATTCCGGATATTGGCGCTCATATCCAAAGTGCTTCACTGATTTGCGCAAAATGAAAACATCAGAGGCCAACGTTGTAGCTGGCATCCCTGCCGGCAAAACAGCACTTGATTTTAAGAAGAATTATTTGCCATGGCGCTGGGAACAAGGCGTTGGTTATGACGACAGCGTTATCGGATTTCCAACTGATGTTGGTGGTCTTGAAGTTGCCTACCGTATTGATTTGTTCAAGAAGGCTGGACTTCCAACCGAGCGTGGCGCAGTTGGAAAACTATGGCCAACTTGGGACAAGTTCATTGCTACCGGCGTTAAGTACAATTCAAAGTTAAGTGCTGCAGATAAGAAGGCCGGTAAAGGCTTCCTTGATAATGCCGGCACGATGTATGCAGCAATTATGAATCAGGGCACTGAGAAGTATTATAAGAATGATGGTACCGATGCTGGCAAGTTGATTTATGACACAAATCCGCAGGTTAAAAAGGCTTGGGATACCACCATCAAGGCAACTGAAGCAGGTATCGGAACCCGAATTGGTCAGTACACATCTGACTGGAATATCGGAATGAACAAGGGAACTTTCGCGACAATCCTGGCACCAGCCTGGATGATGGATTACATCAAGCAACAAGCTCCAGATACTTCAGGCAAGTGGGATATTGCATCTCTTCCTGGCGGTGGCGGCAACCAAGGCGGAACGCAGCTAACAGTTCCTTCATATGCCAAATATCCACAAGAGGCCTATGACTTCATCACTTGGTATCTCGCTCCAGAACAACAGCTGAAGGTATTTAAGACCTATGGTCTGTTCCCTGCAGCCTCTGTGCTGTATGACGATGCTGCTTTGCTTGACTACAAAGATCCATTCTTTAACAACGCCCCAGTTGGAAAGATTTACGCCGAGGGTGTTTTGAAAGTGAAGCCAATCTTTGAAGGCAAACTGCAGCGCGCAATTGATCAAGCAATTGGTGCAGGTCTAGGACGTGTAGCAGCAAAGAAGATGACTGCTGTTAAATCTTGGGCACAAGTCATTGTGGACATCAAAAAAGTTATTAATAACTAGATACCTATAACTAGGTACTTAATAAAACTATGAGTCAGCTAAAGGTTAAAGAGGGGCGCCGCAAGGCGCCTCTCTCACCTTGGAAATCAGCTAATCCAAAAAAGGCTGCCAAATCTAAGAAGCCAAGTGAAGGTGTCGCTTCGTTAGACCATCGCTTTGGCATTCCGTTCATTGCGCCGTTCTTTCTGATTTTCCTAGTTTTCGGACTGGCTCCAGTAATTTACTCAATTTATATTTCATTCTATAAATGGGATCCACTTGGTGGATCGACTTTTAATGGAGTTCAGAATTTTGTGACCCTGTGGGGTGACTCAGATTTCTGGTTAGCGATTCGCAACACTTTTAGCATTTGGGCTCTTTCTACATTTCCACAAATGGCGATGGCTATCGGGCTAGCTGTAATTCTTAGAAGCAAGCGGTTACGTGGAGCATCCTTTTGGCGGACGATTTTCTTAGTTCCAAATATCACTTCGGTAATTGCAATCACAATTGTTTTTGGACAGTTGTTTGGTCGAGATTTCGGAATCATTAACGGAATTCTTGGGATATTCGGCGTTGACAATATTGACTTTATCGAAGGTATAGTTCCGAGCCATATTCAGATTGCCGCCATGATTACTTGGCGCTGGGTTGGTTATAACACGCTGATTTTCTTAGCTTCTATGCTCGCTATTCCAGATGAGCTTTATGAGTCAGCATCCGTTGACGGTGCTACCAAATGGCAGCAATTTATCTATGTAACACTTCCGCAGCTTAAAAATACGATCACTTTCGTATTAGTGGTGGGCACAATTGGTGGTTTGCAAGTGTTTGCAGAACCCCAGCAATTAGCAGCAGATGGTGGATCAAGCAAGCAGTTCTTGACCTTAACTCTCTTTCTTTACAACCAGGCATTCGTCAATAACAAGTATGGCTATGCCGCAGCTATTGGTATCGCAATTACTGTGATCGTGCTGATTATTTCGGTCATCAATTTCCTTATTACCCGTCGTATTTCCAATGATGGAAGTGGGCGATAATGGAGAAAACTCCAAAATGGCAGCGCACCTCTCCACTTAGCTACGGGGCCCTTGCCTTAATTACTTTTCTCTCTATTTTTCCGTTCTATTGGATGTTTGTGGTTTCATCAAATACAAATGCGGAGATCTCCAAGAGTCCACCTTCACTAATACCTGGCGGCAGATTCCTGATCGTCGCGGAGAAAGTACTTAGTGCTGAAGGTGTCTATTTCAATACCGCCCTGATGAACACATTTATTGTTGGTATTTCTGTTGCTGTTGCTCAAGTTGTTTTCTCAGCATTTGCGGGGTTCGCCTTTGCAAAACTGAACTTCAAAGGTCGCAAGTTTTTTATTCTCTTCATCGTCGGAACCATGATGTTGCCTAGTCAGTTGGGCATCATCCCACTATTTATTTTGGTAAAAAATCTACAAATGATCGACACTTTGTATGCACTAATCGTGCCGGCGCTGGTTACCGCCTTCGGCGTATTTTGGATGCGTCAAATTATTGACGCACAAGTACCAAATGAGCTTCTCGAAGCTGCAAGCATTGATGGTGCCAGCGTTCCACGTATCTTCTTTGGCATAGTGCTGCCAATCATTCGCCAAAGCTCATTTGTACTTGGCTTATTCGCCTTCTTGGCATCGTGGAACGACTATTTGTGGCCGACTATCGTTTTACAGAGTCCACAAAATTTCACACTACAAGTAGCGTTAACGCAGCTCAAACCAATGTATGGGCTGGATTACGCATTGCAAATGGGTGGCGCGTTCCTTGCAACCGCACCGCTATTGATTCTATTTATATTTGTGGGCCGCAAGCTCGTAAGCGGTGTCATGGATGGGGCAGTAAAGGGATAAGAATTTTCTCGGGACAAGAGAAAAGTAAGCACACAAACAAAAGCAAAAAGGAAGAGGAAGATAAATGAATATCAAAGCAAAGAAAGTCCTAGCTGGTTTCGCAGCTGCTGTAACTGTGCTTGCTTTATCAAGTGCTGTATCAGCTCCGGCAATGGCTGCAGGTGATCCACCGCAAGACGCAGTAATCAAGTTGATTAGCCCAGTTCTTACCGCAGAGAACACAAGCGAGGCAGAAGCTAATCAGAAGATGGCCGATCAGTGGGTAACCAATGGTTGGTTCGGAACTGGTTTAGTTTATCAACGTGCTTTTGTGCCGACTGGGTCAACAATCGTATTGACTTATCATGTAACAGATAAGAACGGCAAGATTCTAGTTGGCCAAGATGTGAAACTTCGCATTAATAAGGGTTACTCAAATTCTTCTTCCATTTTGCAAGTTGATGACAAGATCACAACTGGCATACATAAGCCAGAATCAGCTGATCAGCAACAAGTAACTCATAAGACTGATGCTTACGGCAACGTAACATTTGTTATGAAGAATCTAGATAAGCCAGGCATGGGCGAGCCAGAACCTGAATCAATGACCGCTAAGCCAAATATCAGTGTTGACGGACTAAATGATCTTCACTCTCAGGTATTGCCTGAAATTGCTGGCGAAAAGCCAGATCACTCCGTGATTACTGAATTCCATTATTACGACCCAAAGACGCCAGTTGTACAGCCTGCTACAAAGCCAACAATCCGCTTGGTTTCACCAATTCTAAATGATGCTAACTCTATTAAGCGTCCTGATGTAGAGAAGAATTTAAGCGTTGATAATAGTTGGTATGCAAAAGGAATTGGCTATCGCGAAGCTTATGTTCAAACTGGATCAGCTATTAATCTGGTTTACAAAGTCACTGATGACAATGGTAAACCTCTTCCTAATACTGCAGTGAAACTTCGCGTGAACAAGGCCTATAGCAAATCGAATGCTGGCATGGCTGGTGGTGAGAAGGCGACAGATCCAAAGAAGGATAACTCGCAAGGTAATGATCAACTGGTGCTAACAGGTACCACTGATGGTTTTGGCTACGTTCTATTTGCTTTGAAGAATACTGACAAAAAGGGCGAACCAGTTCCTGCCTCACTAACCACATCTGTGCCAACAACTAACGGTGTATACAGCCAGATTTTTCCAGAAATTGCTGGCGAAGCAATTGATATCGCTGACATGGTGGAATTCCACTTCACAGGTGACGCAGCTGTTGCTGCTGCACCAGCCTCGACTGCAGTTTCAGTAAAAGCAACTGCATCTAAGGCAACCGTGAAGGGCAAGACTGTTTTCTCGATGACAGTTGCTATTGCAAATGCCTCTGGTAAGTCAGCAGCAATCTCA
This sequence comes from Candidatus Planktophila sp., assembly GCA_964202795.1. Taxonomy (GTDB): domain Bacteria; phylum Actinomycetota; class Actinomycetes; order Nanopelagicales; family Nanopelagicaceae; genus Planktophila. The sequence goes on along the minus strand of CAXNJS010000020.1, from coordinate 10,865 downwards.
ATCACTGGAAATAAGAAAGTAACTGAGAAGATCTCAGTTGCTAATCAAGCTTTCAAGTACACCGTCACAGCAGGCAAGAAAACTATTTCGGTTGTAATTGCAGGCAAGACTTACACCTCAACAGTTACAGTTAAATAGAAACAATCGCCGGCGGGGCCATAAAAAGCCTCGCCGGCCTTTTCTAAATTAAGGAATTCAGGTCTATGTATCGCAAAGTTCTAGCAGTGATTGCCGCCTTAGCATTGAGCGTTTCATCATTTTCTATGATTGCAGCGCATGGCGAAGAGTTGAAGAAGCCACTAATTGCCCCAAAAATTACTGCTGGTTCAACCGGATACACCTTTAAGGCCACACCTGCCAAGTGGTCAGATAATGGCCCAAGTTCATTTCAATGGCTGCTTAACGGCAAAGTGCTATCTGCTTCAGGGTTAACTTTGAAGTTAAAAAGCAGTGATAATAAGAAGAAATTGCAATTTAGCGAGTCACATATCTTTGATGACGGAACTACGGTTACCGCAAAATCAAACACGATAACTATTGGTAACGTACTTATATCTGAATCTTTAACTATTCGCGTGCGCCCAAGTGATGACAAAATTATGGAAATTGCGATGCTTCCGCAAAGCATTCCAACTACGGCCAAGCCTGTGTATCAATGGTATGTCGGATATTTTGAGATAAAGGGCGCAACAAAGAGCACCTACAATCTTAAAACTGCAGATTTGGGTAATGACATTTCGCTGCAAGTGAATTTTGTAGCTAAAGGTTTCGTCACAGCGAAGAAAACATCTAACACAGTTGCCATCGCAAACATCACTCGTAAGTATGAACAGATTTGGTCGGAAGAATTCAACGGCCCTGCTGGCGCACCAGCTGACCCAACTGTTTGGGTTGCCCAAAATGGCGATGGCGTAGCGTTTGGAAATCGTGGCTGGGGCAATAACGAGAGACAATGGTATGACGACAAGATTTCCACAACCAATGGTTCAGGATCTTATGTAATTAAGGCAACCACAACTGGTGCTGGTGCGAATAATTGTTACTACAAAGGACCTTGTGAGTGGGCAAGCACGAAGTTGGTCACCAAAGATAAAGTTGGTTTTAAGTACGGCCGTATTGAAGCCAGAATTAAGGGCCCAGTAGGAAATGGAACCTGGGGAGCTTTCTGGTTACTCGGGGCAGATATCGATGACCGAGGTTGGCCTGGTTGTGGTGAAATTGATGTAACTGAACTTCTAGGTCGATTGCCAAATTCGAGTCTTGGATACATTCATAGCCCTAATGGAAGTCCTGGATCCACTGTTGAAATGGCAACCCCACATCACGCTGGATACCACACCTATGCAGTTGATTGGTTGCCAGATCAAATTCGCTATTTCTTAGATGGCGTCCCATTTGCGACTCAAAATAGGCCTGATAATGGCTGGGTTTTTGAACATGAGTTCTACATCATCATCAACTTGGCCATGGGTGGAAATCTGGGCGGAGAAATTGAAGCAAATCTGAAAGACACCTCAATGGAATTTGATTACATTCGGGTTTATTCAATCAATGGTGTGGGTGAAGTAATTAAGCGCTAAAGCTTTGTACTTCTCCGATGCCATCAATCATGAAATGCTTAATATGAGCAATTTCAAGTTTGCTACTTTGCAATAGCGGGTCGACCTCACCGACAAACCAGCCGCCAATTGCTTGATTTATGATTAAATAAAAATAATCATTAAATGGCCAATCTTTTCCAGCAAAGTCGCCTTGGTCACGGGTGAACTTTTGATATGGAAGATCATTAAAAAACCACTCAATTGAATTCTCTTGCCAGTTAATTGCATAACGATTGAAGTTTTGTGATAAATCTTCTGAGCTTTCATGAAAACCGGTAATTCCAAACTCACCCGCATAACCAGTTGCGTGCAGTGTTCCTTGAATAGTTCGGGGCTTTGCACCATTTCCTTCAAAGAGGTCAATCTCACCACAAGCAGGCCAGGCAGTACCCTCAGAAATGTTCTTACCTAATAGCCAAAGAGCGGGCCAGGTTCCAATTCCGCTAGGCATTTTCGCAGCAATCTCCAAATAACCATATTTAAAAAAGACTTTGCTATTCGTATGGATTTTCCCACTGGTCCATTCAGCTGGCCCGTAATAAGTTTCAATAGGTGAAACACCAACCTCCCGCTTGGCGCTAATAGTTAATCTGTTATTTACTGAGAGCGCAGCGATCGTGTAAAACTCTTTTTCATGATTTCCCCAGCCCACTAGACCATGTTGTGAGCCATCACCTAGGTCAGGAGTCCAGAAATCGGAATTAGGCTGCCCGTCTGGTGTGGGCAGAAATTCTTCAGACCAAAGCAATGTTTTCTCATTTGAACTTAACATTTCGGTCTCCAAATAGGATAGGGTTTGAGGATATGAAACCGCTTTCAGGGGCGGTTTATAAGGCTCTTATACGAAAGTATAGGGGTAGAAATTGCCGAAACGGAGTTCAAATCTTATGTCAAATGTTTTTCCAGATGACTTTCTTTGGGGAACAGCAACTGCCAGTTACCAGATCGAGGGTGCTGCTCAACTCGATGGTCGTGGCGTAAGCATTTGGGATACCTTCAGTAAAACTCCAGGCAAAGTTGTAGGTAGCGATAATGGCGATATGGCCTGTGATCACTACCATCGCTATCCAGAAGATATTGAAATCATGAAAGATTTAGGCGTCAAGGCATATCGTTTTTCAATTGCTTGGCCAAGACTATTTCCTAATGGTGATGGGGTTCGCGAAGAGCGTGGCTTTAATTTCTATAATGGGCTAATTGATTCACTAATCGAAGCTGGCATCGAACCAATGGTTACTTTGTACCACTGGGACTTACCTCAAAAACTTGAAGATGCAGGTGGTTGGGCAAACAGAGCAACTGCAGAAGCATTTGCAGATTACTCACTAGCATGCGCCGAAGAATTTGGTGATCGAGTAAATAACTGGATCACACTAAATGAACCTTGGTGTGTTGCTTGGTTAGGTTATTCAATCGGAGTGCATGCACCCGGTAAGAAAGATCACTCATTGGCGATTGCAGCATCTCATCACACCGTCCTTGCGCATTCAATGGCATCTCGTTCAATTAAGAGTATTCGACCAAATGCTCAAGTTGGTCTTACCGTAAACATGACTAACCACAATTTGGAAAACCCCGAAAATTCTGAATTAGTAACTTTAAATGCACTGCTAGATTCAAATATAAATCGCTGGTGGATTGAAGCCATGCTTTATGGCAAATATCCAACCAATATTCTTGAATATTATGGACAAGCGCTAACAGATGTTTTGCTACCGGGAGATCAAGAATTACTAAAGTCAAAGCCTGATTACCTAGGCATTAATTACTATTCGGACTCATTCTTACGCAATCCACGCCCAGAAGATCTGGTAGATAACGGCCCTGGCATCTTCCCGTTCCCGCAAAAGGGCGATAATTCACCGCCGGCAGAGTTAGCTGGCTCGCTTACTGCGATGGGTTGGGTAGTAACACCTGATGGTTTAGGCAATTTGGTATCACGAGTTCATCATGATTACCCAGAAATTCCATATTTAATGATCACCGAGAATGGCTCATCTTATGAAGATGTAGTTGAGTCCGATGGAAGCGTCAACGATGCAGAGCGCACTTCTTACTTAGTTCGCCATCTTGCGTCACTACAAAAAGCGATAGCTGCTGGTGTGCCAGTAAAGGGCTACTTTGCTTGGTCACTACTTGATAATTTTGAATGGGCTGAAGGCTATGCCAAGCGCTTTGGTTTAGTTCGTGTTGACTATAAAACCTTAGTTCGTACGCCTAAGTTAAGTGCAAAAAAGTACAAGCAAATTATCGCAGCCAATAGCACTGATTAACTTTTAGCAGTTGACTCTCTGGCTACCAGTTTTACTGGCAACATTTTCCGTGTGACTTCAGAGCCGCTTAGCGCAGCAACCAACATATTTGCTACCTCGGCACCTAGTTCGCGAGTTGGTTGATGAATACTAGATAGTGCTGGCACCGAGCGAGTAGCAACTGGTGAATTATCAAATCCAATTACCTTTACTTGTTTCGGAACAGAAATTTTATTTTGCAGTAAAACATTTATCGCACCAATTGCACTTAAATCGTTTCCGGCAAAGATTCCATCGAATGGTATTTTCTTCTTCAGAAACTCGCGAACAACTTCTTCGGCTTTTGAAGTTGAATAGTCTCCAGTTAAAACTGAAGCTTGTGATATTTCACGACCAGCCTCTGACATCGCTTTTTCGAAACCTTCAAATCTATCGCGTCCAGATTGCAACTTTAAGTCACCAGTTAATACGACTATCTTCTTACAGCCCTGCGAAATCAAGTGTTTAGTAGCCAAGTAGCCACCTTGGACGTTGTCAACATCAACGTAAGGGAACTTATCTGAACCACCTAAATCACCACCGAAAACTACCGGTATGCCTTTTGGAAGCAAGCGCTCAAAGCTTTTAACTGAGCGGTGCCAGCTAAACATCGCTATTCCATCCACTTGTGCTTTCCGTAGTGATTCAAAGAGTGAGTCTTCGCTACCAGTTTTCGGGCGGATTAGAAGTAGTGGCTGCATTCCAGCATCAGAAATAGCTGTGGTAAAACCCTGAACTACCAGACCCCAGAATGGATTTAAGAAAAATTCTTCACTGGATTCTTCAAGAACCAGGGCTACTAGGCCGCTTCGTCCACCCGCAAGTCTGCGAGCAGTGGTATTTGGAACGAAGTTATATTTCTTGATGGCTCTACGTACCGCCTTTTCAGTCTCTGGCGAAACTTTGGCGCTGCCATTAATAACTCGCGAAACGGTTGCACGACTGACACCGGCAGTTTCAGCAACTAGATCAATAGTTACTTCAACGCTTCGGGAAGTGCTCTTAACGGTCACCCCGCAATTCTAGGTGAATTAAAGCGATGTGGCTATAAAAACGTTAGCTAGCGTAAGAGCAACAAGACTCACCTAACGCAGTTTTGACACTTCTAGGTTATTTGGCCAAGGCAAGAGCATAATTTGGATATGGCAACCACTAAGAAAGCTCCAGTAAAGAAAGTAGCGGCTAAGGCCCCTGCGAAAGCTCAATTAATTCAGCCGGTTTATCAACAATCAAGAATTGATTGGCGTTCGCTTTATCTCTACGCCGTCTGCCTAATCACGCTGATGGTCTGCTTATTTTCGTTGGTTTCATTTATTAGAAGTGGTGTAAATGTGGCTTATCCGGATCCAGCATATGTTGATCCTTATGCAACAGCACCAAAAGTTGATTCTACGGTAATTGCTGCTCAAGTTAAAGATCAGAATCAACGCCAAGCTGTAAAGAGCATGATTGATGCAGTTACTACTCTAATTATTGCTGGGCCACTGTACGTATATCACTGGCGTTTAGCTCGCAAATAATTAGCCCGATGCATAAATCTAAGTACGCACTGGTTATCTCTGCACTCCTAGTTATTGGAGCATTCCCAGCCCAAGGCGCACTTAAGGTCGTAAAAATTTATGATGGCGACACTGTAACTATGGCCGACGGCATGAAGATTCGACTATTACAAATTGATGCACCAGAACTTGCTGAAGGTGAATGCTTTGCCAAAGAATCCAAAGCCGCGCTAGTGAATCTGTTAGCTAAAAAAGGAACGGTTACGTTAAAGGCAGATCCAGCATCAGCTTCGTATGATCGTTACGGCCGAGCACTACGATATATTTTTGTTGGAAAAATAAATGTGAATCTAGAGATGGTAAAAATTGGGGCAGCAGCTCCATATTTCTATCAAGGTGAAAAAGGGATTTATTCAGCCGTTATGTTGAAAGCGGCACAAGATGCCAAGTTATACAAAGTAGGTTTATGGAAAGAATGCCCAGGTACGCAGTTGGTTCCAACTAAAGCAATAACTACATATAAAGCTGCTGGAACACCTGTTGCGACGCCAGTTACAGTGCCGAGCGCTGCAAGCGGGTGTGATCCGAACTATGCGGGATGTATTCCACTCTATCCGCCTGATTTGAATTGCGGTGAGATAAAAGCACTTGGTTTAGCGCCAGTTACAGTTATTGGTAAAGATCCTCATCGCCTTGATGGTGATGGCGACGGGCAAGCCTGCACTAGTTAGTTATTCCACGCTAGCTACTTATTCCACCACCAAGGATCATTACCAGTAGTTGTATTTACCAATAATGATTGGCGACGGAAAAATCGGCGAATAGATGCTGGACCCATTCGAGAACCACCGATCCCTGAATGTTTAAATGCTTGCTTTTCACCTTCGTGCATAATCGCAGTTAAAGATGCATCGTTAATACTGATTGCGCCTGCATCAATTTGGCGACCAATTCGCATGCCATCTTCAATAGTTGCAGCAAATACCGAACCAGATAGTCCATAAATTGTTGCATTAGCTAACTCAAGAGCTTGTGCTTCAGAGGCCACTTTCATAATTGGCAAGATTGGGGCAAATGTTTCGGCAGTCATAACTTTCATGCTGTGATCAACATTTACCAAGATAGTTGCTTCGAGGAAATATCCACCACCGAGTTGTTTAATTTCACCACCACTAAGCGCTTTGGCACCCTTTGCATAAGCATCAGCTAAATGATCTTTAATAGTTTCAACTTGATCAATTGCGATAATCGGGCCAAGTGCACCGCTATCTAACTTTGGATAGTTGATACCGATGTTATTTGCGAGGGCTGCTATCTTGCTGACGAACTCATCATAAATATCAGCATGGGCATATACGCGCTCGATTGATAAACAAGATTGACCCGAATTTGCAGTGCCACCCCAGAGAATGCCAGCTGCTGCGCGATCAATATCGGCCCCTGGTAGAACGATCGCCGGGTCTTTCCCACCTAGCTCTAGTGAAACGGCAGTAAATGCTTTAGCGCCGGCTGTGGCAATTAATTCACCAACTTCAGTACTGCCGGTAAAGCAGACGAAATCAACTTGCGGAATCATGGCTTGGCCAACTTCGGCAGCACCTTCGATGGTTCCAAATAGATCACGCAAGACCGGTACGCGCTCGATAGAACGGGCTAATGGCGCTAAGAATCGAGGAGTTACTTCACTTGGCTTAATCAATACTGCGCACCCAGCAGCTAAAGCTGGAATTGCATCTAAGCAGCCAAGTAACAATGGAAAATTCCACGGACTAATTACGCCAACTAATTGATATGGCCGATATGAAGGATGAATAGTCACACCAGGTAATTGTGCTTTCTGACTTTCAGATTCATCCATTAGAGATGGCGCCATCTTGGCCCAACGTTCGATGCCAGCTAAAGTTACTTGCAGTTCAATTGCACTCTCAGTTATGCGGCCAGTATCTTCAAAGAGCGCTTGCACGATTGCATCGCCTTCTTTTTGAAGTTCGGCATGCCACTGCATCAAGATTTCGCCACGCTTTACTGCGCCGATTGATTCCCAATTCTTTTGTGCACCACGCAACTTGGCAACTAGTGCCGTTAGCTCTTCCGAAGTCGGTGCTGCTAAATCACGATCAACTTCGCCAGTTCGTGGGTTACGAACCTTTACCTCAGAATCCAAACGCGACATTACTTAGTAGCCCTCGTTGCCTTCGTAGATTCCTAGTTCTTGCATCTTCTTAATCACGCTAGTTTGACGTTCAACGAAGAAGGAGCGTTGTGGTTCATTTGTTAACAATGCGTTAGATGAAACCACATCTACAGCGCCATAAACCGAAGCCCATAACTGTGACTTATTGCGCGAAAGCGTGTTACTCATTCCTGGCTTATTGCGAGTGCGACGAAGTGCCATTACATCGATAGCCGCATGAGCATTCATGGTTTCGCCATATCCAGCTTCACATAAGACAAGACCGTTGTAATCAACGACTTTGCTCATGCCATCAGTTGAGTTCATAGGCACTGCTGAGCCATCTAGGCCGGCTGAATTAGCAGAAACTACGTAGGCATGGTTTTCAAAAGCGCGTGCACGCTTTGCTACGTCCTTTGAAGTCAAAGCAGGGGAGCCAACTTCGCTTGTTGAATGCAGGAAGATCTCAGCGCCTTTAAAAGCAAGGGCGCGAGCCACTTCAGGATATTGAATTTCTTCGCTCGCGATAGTGGCTAAATTGCCATATTCGGTATGAGTGACAGGGAAAACATTTTCGGCACCATATATATCGGTGTATTTATCCCAGTAATCCCAAGGTGAAGGTGAAAACATTGAGTGCATACGGCGATAGCGATGGACTAATTCACCAGATGGATCAATGATGAAACAAGCCTGGAAATAAATATCTGGAAAGTTTGGATCGAGCTCGTAGGTATTTCCAGAAAGGTAAACCTTATTTTTCTGCGCAGTTGCGCACAGCCCCGCATACTCTGGTCCATCATGTGCGATTGCACCTTTCTCAGCCCAACCGGCAATCGTGTCACCCATTGGATACCCAGATAAGAAATATTCAGGCAGTACAACAATATTTAAGTCGCCACCTAACCAACCACCAGCTGCCTGAATAGTGGCATCGACACGTTCAACAGATGCCATGATCGATGCGCGCGCTGATGCAACATTCATCTTTGCTACACCCTTGCCTTTAATCTGCAAAGCCATGGCACGACCAGCTTTAACTTTTGCAACCGGAGCGGTCTTCTTGCTTCCAACTAAAATCGTCATGCTTTTTTCCAATCGCCAGTGCCGTATGGATTTTCCAGGGGAGCCGATACGTGTTCATGCATAATGCGCCATTGTCCATCAGCGCCTAACCGAAATACCCAGGTGCCACGAAACTTAAGAATCTTTTCTTGTGCCGGAGACTTGGTGTGAAGATTAATAATTCCCTGCAGCGATGAAATATTTCCAACCGTAATTTCAGCAGGTCCTTCAACCCATTCATGGTCATAGATCTCAAGATCAGCCCCATACCAAGCGGTCCAGCCGGCACTCACATTTGTGTATGTCCGCGATGACCAGCGAGGACCTTCGAGAAACACGTAGAGGTCATCACTTTCTTCATAAGTATTGAGAATGCCCGCTAAATCACGCGTTTTAATCGCAGTTAGCATGTTCTGAATGATCTGATGACCAGGGGTAAGTGTCTCTGACATGCGAGGAAATCTAGCGCAGATCGCATCTGAGAGACAGCAAAATTCCAGCCTAAGGAATGGAACAGGTAGTGGAAAGTTGGCTCAAATCCTTGTTTGATAGCCACATGACTATTTCTGGTGAAACTGCCCAAGCACTCTGGTGCACTGCTAGTGGTGAGAGTGAGATTCGCCCAACCCCGGTCACTGCTAATCCAGGGGAAGAATTAGTCGAGGTAATTATGTGCGATGTTTCACCCCTTGATCGCCAAGTCGCTGAAGGTAGATTCCCGCCCGGGCCACCAATGCCAGTTATTCCGGGAACAACCGGCGTAGTTCGTGACGCAGCCGGCAAACTTTATTTTGCATTCGTTGAAATGCGCGGCGGCGGATTATTTTCACCTGGAATCCATCGCACCGTTGCATCAGTACCACGAGATGTTTTGTTTGAAATTCCGGCTGGCGTAAGTCACAAAGATGTCGCTGCAGGTTTCACTGGAATTATTACCGCGCTAGCAATTTTAGATCACTCAATTAAAATCCAAAGTGGTCAAAGTGTTTTAATATTAGGCGCTAATCGCGGTGTTGGAGGCGCAGCTGTTGAAGTTGCACTGGCTCGTGGAGCACATGTAATTGCGGCTGCCCGTGAACCAATTAATATTCCCGGTGTTGACTATGTTTCCTATGATGAGATGCCAGCAAAAGTTATGGAACTTACTGGTGGCAAAGGTGTAAGTGGAATTATTGATGGTCTTGGTGGTGAGCTTACAAATAAAGCACTTATGTGTGGTGGCGCCGATTGCAAACATGTTTTGCTGGGCTTTAGCGCTGGCGTGCAATTGCCGCTCATTGCACCTAGATTCTTAGGTACTGAGCACCAATTAATAGGTTATAACTTATTGCGTCGCTCTTGGTCGCTAATCGCAGAGTTGATGGAAGAAGCGATGGAATTCTTGAAAGCCGGCAAATGTATTCCACAGATTGCTCAGGAACTACCTTTTGCCAAAGCGCCAGAAGCTTTTAAAACAGCAGCTAGCAAGCAAGGTCGCACCCTGATAGTTATGCAAGAGATTTAGAAAGGTAACGCAATGTCTGCCAACGATTATGACTTAATCATTGTGGGTGCCGGTACTGCTGGTATTCCTTGCGCAGTTGCAGCAGCTAAAAATGGCGGCAAAGTTTTGTTGCTCGACAAAGCCGATGACATTGGTGGTTCACTTCATACCTCTGGTGGTCACATGTCAGCGGCTGGCACCAGGCGCCAAAAAGAAAAAGGCATAGTCGATAGCGTTGAATCACATCGCGCAGATATTGATCGAATTTCAAATGGTGGAGCACGTAAAGATTTAGTTAATTTGGCGACCGATTTAGCTGCCCCAGGTTTAGATTGGCTAGAAGATAATGGTTTTGAGTTCGCACCTGAAGCTCCTCGACTTGTTTATGGCCATGAGCCGTATTCAGTAGCGCGTACCTATTATGGTCCAGAGGCCGGCAGAAGTATTCTTAAAGTTCTGCGGGCACTGCTCGAAAAAGCAATTGCTGGCGGCAATGTTGAGTTGCGTTTAAATACTGCAGTTAAGTCTTTAACGACTAAAAATAGCGCCGTAACCGGAGTTGAACTGTCAGATGGCAGCCAAGTTTCTGCTAAAAACACGGTGTTAGCTTCTGGCGGCTTTGGCGCTAATGCAGAACTCTTTGAAGAGTTAGAAAAAGCAACTTTAGTAAGTGCGGCATGGCCAACTTCAACAGGTGATGGAATTTTAATGGCTCGCGAAATCGGTGCTGCTATTGCTGGCGCCGGAACTTAT
>CAXNJS010000019.1:0-18990 GCA_964202795.1 Candidatus Planktophila sp. | reverse complement strand
CACAGATTAAAGCTGGCGATGCTGCAGTCGCTGAAGCTCGCAAAGAACTCGAACTTTGGCGCGACCCCGAATATGTGAAATCTCAAGCACGTGCGCGCCTGCACTTTGTTTTGCCGGGTGAGCGTCAATACATAGTTACTGATGCAACTACACAGGCTGAAGAAAACAAAACTGATGTGGCAAATAACATCCCAGTTGGTCTGCCTTGGTACAACCGCTTAATCGCATCAATTACCGAAACTGGCGCTAATTAATGTCCGAACGCGAAGTATCGCAAGAAGATTTAGATTGCATCGAAGCCCAATTAGGCCGTACTCCACGCGATATTCATGCCATTGGCTACCGCTGCCCATGCGGAAAACCAGCAGTAGTTGAAACCCCACCACGTCTTGGCGATGGCACCCCATTTCCAACTTACTTTTATGCCACTTGCCCACGATTAACTGGTGCTATCTCGACCCTTGAATCAACTGGCTTAATGGGTGATATGAACGAACGTTTAGTAACTGATGCTGAATTAGCTGGGGCATATGCAGCCGCACACGAAGATTACTTAGCAGCGCGCGCAGTTCTAAAGATGGATGTGCCAGAAGTCGAAGGCATAAGTGCTGGCGGAATGCCCGATCGCGTTAAGTGCTTACACTCATTAGTTGCGCACTCTCTTTGCGCTGGCGCAGATGTGAATCCGCTAGGTGATGAAGCGTTAGCAAAATTGCCAGAGTGGTGGAAAGATCAACCTTGTAGCATCACCGAAAATGTAAAGGCCAACTAATGCGCGTAGGTGTAGTTGATTGTGGTACAAATTCAATTCGGCTGTTAATTGCCGATATCGAAGGAAATAACTTCCGCGAAGTAACTCGTCAGATGCAAGTTGTACGTCTTGGTCAAGGTGTTGATGAAACTAATCAATTTCATCCCGACGCAATCTCGAGAACATTTGCAGCGGTTGATTTATATGCAGCCGAACTTGCCCGCCGCGGTGTTGAAAAGCTACGTTTCTGCGCAACTAGTGCAACTCGTGATGCACTAAATCGCGAAGTATTTGTCGAAGGTGTTAAAGAACGTCTAGGTATCGAACCTGAAGTTATTTCAGGCGATGAAGAAGCGCGCCTTTCATTTGCTGGCGCGACTCGCGAATTTAGCCGCGCTGATGGCCCCTTCCTAGTAGTCGATATCGGTGGCGGTTCCACTGAGTTTGTTTTAGGCACTGACTCAGTAGACAGTGCAATCAGCGTAAATATTGGCTGCGTTCGCATGACTGAGCGCCATTTTCACAGTGATCCACCATCGACAGGTGAGATCGCGCTTGCCCGACGTGATATTCAAAACGCCATTGATATTGCCTCTGCCAGCGTTGATATCAAGAGCGCCAAGACTTTAGTTTGCGTAGCCGGAACCGCTACTACCGTTGCAGCAAGTGCGCTAGATCTGGCCGAATACGATCGATATGCGATTCACCTGTCGCGTATTTCGGCACAACAAGTTCACGATGTTTCTAAACGTTTTTCAGCCATGACTCACGATGAAAGAGCGGTCCTCGGCTATATGCACCCAGGTCGCGTAGATGTAATTTCAGCCGGCTCATTAGTGCTTTCTGAAATAGTAAAAGCAACTGGAGCAAAAGAATTCGTGGCATCTGAAAACGACATCCTCGATGGAATGGCTTGGTCGCTTGCCAAGTAAGAAGACTGTGCAAGGAATAAAAACTTTGCCGTTGCTAGAAAAGAAAATTATCGCCTGTAGAGATTGCCCACGCTTAGTTGATTGGCGTGAAGAAGTTGCAGTTGTTAAACGCAAGGCATACCAAGATGAAAAGTATTGGGGTAAAGCTGTACCCGGTTTTGGTTCGCTCAAACCAAAGTTAATGATTGTTGGATTAGCTCCTGGTGCACATGGCGCTAATCGAACTGGTCGCATTTTTACGGGTGATCCATCTGGTGATTGGCTCTATGGCTCTCTTCATCGTTTAGGTATTGCCAAGATTGCAACCAGTACATCACGTGATGATGGTCAAGAACTTCGTGATACTCGAATTTCAATGGCAGTTCGGTGCGCGCCGCCTGATAACAAACCAACTACCGAAGAACGTGATCAATGTTCGCCATGGTTTCTCCGTGAGTTAGAACTTTCACTGCCAACTACACGAGCATTTGTGGCCCTGGGAAACTTTGCCTGGGTTGCACTCTTTGCCGCATTGGCCGAATTAGGCCATCCAGTTAAACGAGCTAAGTTTGGCCATGGAGCCGAGGTTAAATATGAGCACAATGGCGTGAAGTACCTAATAATGGCTAGTTTCCACCCCAGTCAGCAGAACACCTTCACGGGAAAGCTCACCAAACCAATGTTGGATTCAGTGCTCAAAAAAGCGGGTAGATTTGCCCAAGTTGTTCGTTAGTTCCTAAAAGATTTATCGCATGGCCCCGATAGCCCAATGGCAGAGGCAGAGGACTTAAAATCCTCCCAGTGTGGGTTCGACCCCCACTCGGGGCACCAGAGATAAGCGTAATTTTCACGCTTAGGTGCTTAGAATTTCCCGAGCGTTTTTGGTTTTCGCTATTTTCAGTTCACTTGAAATAACTTCTCGCGTAACATTGTTCCCACTAGGGCTGGGGATTCCAGCTCTTTTCGCACTAGAGAGTGAGTACAAAAGTATGCGTAGTTCAAACCCTGTTCTTGGACGGGCGTTTAATAATCGTGGTTATGCCTCAATGGGTAATTCCACCACGGCTACCACACCAGAGAGTTTAGAAAACCTCTATAACGCACCTGCTGCTTCTTCCCTTCAAACTGGTCGCATGACCATTGAAGATGTTGTTGCACGCACATCAATTTTATTCGGCATCTTGGTTGTAACAGGTGCCGTTGCATGGACTGCAAACTTAGGTTTCGGCGCACTAATGTTCGGCTTCCTTGGTGGATTTGTTCTAGCGATGGTTAACACCTTCAGCCAGAAGATTCGCCCAGGATTAATCATGGCTTATGCCGCATTCGAAGGTTTAGCACTTGGCACACTTAGCCATTTCTATAACGATATTTATCCAGGCATTGTTAGCCAAGCTGTAATCGGAACTCTTTGCGCGTTCGCTGGAATTCTCTTTGCATATAGCAATGGCAAGATTCGCGTAACACCAAAGTTTACTCGTGTGATTATGGGCGCTGCAATCGGTTACTTAGCACTTGGCTTAATCAGCATGGTGCTTTCATTCACCGGTAACTCTGGCGGTCTTTACGGCGTAACTGGCTTTGGTCCATTGCTGGCAATGGCCGGTGTTGCTCTAGCTAGCTTCTTCTTAGTTCTAGATTTCGATCAGATCGAAAAAGGCGTAGCAGCTGGCGCACCACAAGAAGAATCATGGCGAGCAGGTTTTGGTCTAATGGTTACGATCGTTTGGCTATATCTAGAAGTATTGCGCTTGATTTCAATCTTGCGCGGTAATGACTAATTAATTATCGTTAAGTGAAATGGTCGGCTCATGTGAGCCGGCCATTTTTCTTGTCTCAGGTAAACGCGCACCCAAGATTAGAACGAGCGAGAAGATCACCGCAGTAGCGCCAAATGCCACCCGGAATGAATAAAGGTCAGAAATTGCACCAACCACAATTGGGCCCACGATCATGCCGGCATCGCCTGCCATCTGGAAAACACCGATTACGCGGCCACCTTTGCCCTTAATAACATCGCCAATAATTGCGCCAGGTGCTGTTGATAAGTAGGCACCACCAACTCCAAGAATTGCCATAGAGAATAAGAACATCCAAATATTGAATGAAAGCGTTAAGCCAATAATTCCCGCCATAAAAATTGAGCCACCCAGCAGAATTACATATTTTCTACCTTTTAAGTCAGATGCTTTGCCAGATTTAAAGAGAAAGAGCCCCTGCACTAGTGCTCCTATCGCAAAACCAATACCCACAACAGCTGCAGTTGAATTCAAACTTTCAGTTACAAAGAGTGGCAGGATCGATGAGCGCATTCCGAAAAATGACCAACCAATAATAAATGAAAGCGCTAACGCAATTCGGTATGCCGGAATCTGAAAAGCTTGCTTAAAGGTAATGGGGTCTTGTGCTTTAACTTTTACACCACTCTTGGCAGCTTCAGCACGACCCAAATAGATATAACCGATGATGCCAGCGATTGCCAACATAAAAGCGTATGCAAAAAATGGTGCTCGTAGTGAAATAGTTGCGAGTGCACCACCAATTGCAGGCCCTGAAATTCCACCTACTAGGAATGAACCTTGGAAAGCTGAAAGTGCTCGAGCACGATGCGCATCATCGGTAGCACGAAAAATCAGCGAACTCGATGCAACCGAGAACATTGAGGAACCTAAACCGCCGGCAGCACGAAATGTTAAGAGTTGCGGATAGTTCTGCGCTAATCCAGCCAGAACTGTGAAGAAAGAAACCATTAATACGCCAAAGCTATAAACGTTTCGTTCGCCAAAGCGGTCAACTAAGCGACCTGAAATCATTCCTGATGAGAACCGAGCGAATGCAAAAGCCGATACAACTAAGCCCACTGCCGTGTTATTTACGCCGAAAGATCTTACGAATACTGGGATAGCCGGAAAGATGATGCCAAAGCCCAACGCCACAAAAAATGAGGCGATGATGACGACTTGGACTTCACGGGAAAAGCCAGAGAGCGCTGATTTTAGGCTTTTAGCCAAGAGATTCGCCTGCCGCTTCGTCTTTGGCTTCTCTATATTCCATAGTTGTCCGTAGTGGAACTTCGCGTAGTTTAAAGGCGCAGTAGATTCCGATGGAAATAATAGGGGCAGCCACAAGGAAAACCACATGGAAACTGTTTACAAAGGATTGCAGAACAGTTTGTTGAATCAAAGGTGGTAAATCAGCCAAGATTGAAGTGTTGTTGGTGACGCCTTCTAGTTTGGCGGCATCAAAACCAGCAACTGCAGCTGGATTGCTCGCACCGAGAGCTGCAAAATCTTTAACTAAGTAATGACCTAATCGGTTTGTCAGAATGGTGCCGAATATTGCGGCACCAAATACGCTACCAAGTGATCTAAAGAAGGTATTTGATGTTGTCGCAACGCCCAGATCTTTAAAGTCAATTGAATTTTGAAGTGCAATAACCATAGTCTGCATCGTCAAACCTAAGCCCATGCCAACCATTGCGGCAAAGATAGCTATTTGCCAATAAGGGGTATCAATGCCAAGTGTGGTCATAAGGGCTAAGCCAGAAGTCATGATTATGGTTCCGGCAATTGGGAACTTTTTATATTTGCCGGTTTTTGAAATTGCTTTTCCACTAAAGATCGAAGTTGTAACGATTCCTAACATCAGCGGAATCAACTTCAAACCAGCTGATGAAGGACTTTCACCTTGAACGACTTGTAAATAGAGTGGCAACATGATTAGTGCGCCAAACATGCCAGCGCCAATCATGAAACCTAAAATCGAAGTGATGTTAAAGGTGTGATTCTTAAAGAGGCTAAGCGGCAAAATCGGTTCAACTGCTTGAGACTCCCAGCGTAGAAATAGCAGCGTCAGAATGAAGCCGGAAGTTAAACAGATAACGGTTTTTGGATCTGACCAACCATCTTGTGGGCCAAAGATCGAGATGGCGAGTAGCGTTGATGAAACCGCTAAGACCATCAGTAGTGCGCCTATGTAGTCGATTTTGTGCTCACGGCGCACCTTTGGGATATGTAATACAGCCGAAGTAATCAGCAAGGCTGCAATTCCAAACGGAAGATTGATGTAGAAAATCCAACGCCAGCCAGTAATTCCTAAAATTTTATCTTGATCTGAGAAGAAGCCGCCGAGCAGTGGGCCAGCAACTGATGAGAGACCCCAGACTGCACCAAAATATCCTTGATAACGACCGCGCTCACGTGGCGGAACTATGTCACCAATGATTACGAAGGTAAGTGCCATTAGCCCGCCACCACCAAGACCTTGCAAAGCTCTGGTAGCGATTAGTTGTTCCATATTTGTTGAAGCACCAGCTAGGAAGGAACCAAGCAAAAAAGTAAAAATCGCGAATTGAAAAACTATGCGGCGACCATATAAGTCTGAGATTTTTCCGTATAGCGGGGTAGAGGCAGTTGAAGTTAGTAGGTATGCAGTGACCACCCAGGTGTAATGCTCTAACCCATTGAATTCTTCAACGATACTTTTTAAAGCTGCTGAAACAATTGTTTGATCAAGGGCGGCAAGTAACATGCCAGTCATTAGCCCGGAGAGAATAATCAGAATCTCTTTATGGGTATGAACTTTCCCTTGAGCTTTCTCCGACATATTTGCCTCTCCAGCATAATTTCTTGCATTGAATCTAAATCGATTCTTGGCTTCAAAGCCTTTAACGGGGTAAGTTTACTCCGTGAAATCAGTTATCGCAGAGAATCTAGTAAAGACCTATCGCAAAGGCGAAGTTAAAGCCCTTGATGGGTTATCGCTAGATGTTGAAGAAGGCACTGTTTTAGGCGTACTTGGGCCTAATGGTGCTGGCAAAACAACTACTGTGAGAATTCTCGCAACCTTGTTAAAACCAGATTCAGGACATGCAACTGTTGCAGGTATCGATGTTATTAAGCATCCTGACAAAGTACGCGAACAAATTGGATTATCAGGTCAGTATGCAGCCGTAGACGAAACTCTAACTGGCTGGGATAACTTGGTGATGTTTGGTCGGTTGTATCACTTAGGTCGTCAATCATCCATTGATCGCGCCAATGAATTACTAGAACGCTTTGATTTAACCGAAGCAGCACGTCGCCCCATCAAAACCTATTCAGGTGGAATGCGTCGTCGCCTTGATTTAGCTGCATCTCTCATCGTTAAGCCAAAGATCTTATTCTTAGATGAACCAACAACTGGTCTAGATCCACGTGGTCGTCAGGATATGTGGGGAGTGATCCAAGAGTTAGTAAAAGGTGGTGTAACGCTTTTGCTGACAACTCAGTATTTAGAAGAGGCTGATCAATTGGCAGATGAGATCGCAGTGATTGATCGCGGAACTGTTATTGCCCGCGGTACTTCAGATTCATTGAAAAAGCAGGTTGGTGGAGAGCGTTTAGAGATAACTGTCGAGCCAGGAGATCTTGATAAGGTGAATGAGATTGTTGCAAAGATCAGCGGTCATGCGACCCACGTTGACCTGCGAACAGTTAGTGCGCCCGTGCTTCATGGATCAAAGGATCTTATGGTGGCTTTGCGAGCTATGGATGAAGCCAAGATTCATCCTTTGGATATTGGTTTAAAGCGCCCTTCTTTAGATGATGTATTTTTGTCACTCACAGGACATGTTGCAGAAGAGACAGTTGTAGAACCTATTGGCAAGAAGAAGAGAGGCGGCAAGAAATGAAAAATGCGATTCATGATGCAATGGTCATCACAAAGCGCCAGCTTCTTCAATTAGCACGCGTGCCTGAACTTCTAGTTTTCTCAACTATTCAGCCAGTGATGTTCGTTTTATTGTTCCGCTTTGTCTTTGGCGGATCAATTGATTCAGGTCAGCCTGGTGGATATGTGCAGCTTTTGATGCCTGGAATCTTCGTTCAAACCGTTGCCTTTACCTTGGCTTCAACGGCAATCGGGCTAGCAGAGGACATGAAGAAGGGTTTGATCGATCGCTTTAGATCTCTGCCTATCTCTCGTGGTGCGGTAATCATTGGTCGTACATTTGGTGACGCTCTTCTTAATATTTTGGTTCTAGCTGTGATGGCACTTGCTGGCTACGCCGTTGGATGGCGTCCAACCTCAGGAATTGTGCAGACAACCCTTGCCTTCCTGTTTCTCTTTATGTTTGGTTACGCACTTTCCTGGATTGGAATCTTGGTTGGTCTCTCAGTGAAAGAAGCCCGCACCGTCCAAAGCGTTGGTTTCTTAGTTACCTTCCCTTTGACCTTCTTATCTAATGCTTTTGCACCAACAACTGGAATGCCAAGAGCGCTGCAGTACTTTGCAGAGTGGAATCCAGTGTCAACCATGGTCGCTGCCTGTCGTCAGTTATTTGGTCTAAAAAATGAGTTTGGTGCGACAGCTAACTCTTGGCCAAGCCAACACCCGCTGGAGACTTCACTGTTGTATATGGTGATTTTGATGGCGATCTTTATTCCGTTGAGTATTAGAAAATATAAAAACTACTCAAACTGATTAAGCGAAGAACTCAGCGCCTAAAATCTCGACCGAGATGCTTTTGCCATTAGGCAAGGTGTATGAAACTTTGTCGCCGATTTTTGCACCAAGCACTGCAGAACCAAGTGGTGACTTTTCGCTATAGACATCTAGATCATCGGTAGCGATTTCGCGTGAACCGAGTAAGAATCTCATTTCATCATTAGCAACGATGGCACTTACAACCATGCCGGCACCAACTACGCCATCAGCACTTGCCGGAGGCGCACCAATAGTTGCATTCTCTAACATCTGCTTTAGTTGGCGAATACGTGCTTCGATCTTGCCTTGTTCATCACGCGCAGCGTGGTAGCCGCCATTTTCTTTCAAGTCACCTTCGGCGCGAGCAGCTTCGATCTTCTTAATAACTTCAGCGCGACCTTCGGTTTCGAGGTTGGCGAGTTCAGCAGCTAAGCGATCAGCTGCTTCTTGCGTTAACCAGGTCTGTGAACTCATAAGGGGAAAGGGTAGTGCAGTTTAAAGACAGCGTAAAACACTGGCAGTAGCCGCCAAATTACGCGTAGGAATGGTGGTGCTGCGATCTATATAGCCCTGGCCAGCAGGAATCACATCATCGATTTGGCCAACAATTAACTTGTCAAAATCACGAGCTACCAGAGTGCAAGTTAATTCACGATCTGCATCACGGCGGGTAGCTTCAAAACGAATAACAGTTTCGCGGTCATTAGTCACGCTAAATGAAATCAATCTAAAAGTTACTTCTGGGCGAGCATGATGTAACCCGGCCCAAAGTAACCAGATCAGGCCAATGCCGAGAATTACACCAGCAACTGGGCGCCAACGAGTAGCCGGCTTTATGCCATACCGATCGTTGTAGTCGAAGTCATTAGCCATAAGAGTATTCTCTCTTATTAATCAGTAAGATCAAGTCCTAACGATTGGCAAAGGAATAGTTATGAAAGATGTAGAAATTGGTGCAGCTGGCTCATTAACTATGATCGTTTTGTGTACTGCCATGGTATTTCTAATGCGCAGCTTCTATAAGCGCTATACCCGTATGCAAAAGCGTAGCGAGGACGAAACGAATTAAACTGTACGAAAGAATTTTGGCTGGGCTAGGAATAGCGCTAATGGCCGGAGCATTTATCGGGCTAGGAAATTGGCAATTAGATCGGGCACAAGAATTAAAGGCTTCAACTCGAACTGTTGTTGAAGTTACCGAACCAGTTGAACTGACATCGCTTGCAAAACCTCGCGTAACTATTGATTCTAGAAATTTCTTAAAAAACGTTTCAACGCAAGGCAACTACATCGCAACTTTTAAAAGTGATAACCAAGTATCCGATGGGGTAGCAGCGACTGCTTGGGAAGTTGGCGTGCTGCAAGTCGATGCAAAGTCTGCAATCTTGGTAGTCCGCGGGCTCTGGGCGGATCGCTTAACCGAACCACAAATTGCGATGTCCCAAATTGTTTCGGTAACTGGCGTCCTACAACCAAGCCAGAGCTCAGATCGAGGCCCTAACTCGGCTGATAATTTAGCTCGCGTAGATAGCACCCTGCTTTTAACTAAAGAAGGCCTTGCCAATTTTGATCTGTACGATGGTTTTATCTTGGCCAATAGCGAAGTTGTAGATGGCACCAAGATCGATCGCACCCGCCTTGAGATTTCAGTCGATAATTCCAAGGTGCCTGGCTACTACTGGCAGCACATCTCTTATGTCTTCATCTGGTGGCTCATGGCCGCTTTGGTGCTTTACCTTCCCTTCTATCGCCGTAGAGTTACCTCATGAACCAAACCCCAAATATGAGCGGCGTAGTTAAGCGATATCGAACTATGGCGATTTTGGCCGGCATCATGTCGCTCTTACTCTGGTTTGTTGATCTACCAGTGGCCTATTTATTCGACAACGAGAGCTGGAAAGCCAATGTTGCCTGGATTCCCTTCGTACACGGTTGGGTCTACGCGCTCTACGTTCTAACTGCCCTTCAATTTGCAAGCAAAGCTAAATGGCCAGTCCTGAAAATGCTCGGATTAGTTTTAGCCGGAACCCTGCCAGTTGCTTCGCTAATTACGGAGCGAAAAGTTGTATCGCAGTATTCGTAATTTCATTAAATCGTTTCTATATCCGATCTATGAATATCGGTTAGTGCGGGCTTTAGATTTCAGTCAAACCCCACACCACGTTGGCGTAATTCTCGATGGCAATCGTCGCTTTGCTAAAGCCAACTCGGAAAGCCTGGGTGGATCAACACCTGCCCATGGCCATAGGGCTGGGGCAAATAAGATCGTGGAATTCTTGGGTTGGTGCGAAGAGGCTGAAGTAAAAGTCGTAACTTTATGGCTGCTTTCAACCGATAATTTCAAACGAACTGATGACGAATTAACCGCGTTATTAGAAATCATTGGCAATACCGTCGATGAGCTCTCGGCAACTGGTCGCTGGAATATTAAAGCCGTCGGCGCCCTTGATCTTTTGCCAGATTGGTTGGCCACCAAGCTAGCCACACTAAAACCAATTCGTAGCGATGGTTTAGAAGTTAATGTGGCAATTAGTTATGGTGGCCGTCGTGAAATAGTTGATGCAGTTAAGAGTTACTTATCGGCTGAAAAAAACGATGGCCATGATTTAGCAGCTGCAGCTGAAAACATCTCAGCCGATGAGATTGCTAAATATCTCTACACCGCTGGCCAACCTGACCCAGAGTTATTAATTAGAACATCTGGTGAACAACGTCTCGGTGGCTTCTTGCTGTGGCAGAGCGCACAATCTGAATATTACTTCTGCGAAGCTTATTGGCCAGATTTTCGTCGGGTAGATTTCTTAAGAGCGCTTCGTTCTTACTCAACCCGTCATCGTCGCTTGGGTAAATAAGTCATTTAGATTTAACTTATGTTGACCGCGTGTCGAAAGCAAATTATTAATCAGCAGTTCTAGCGTTTGCACATCACCTATAACAACTAAATATGACCGCTAATTAACTGCCAATGTGAATGCAGTTTCAAATGAGGGGAAATTCTTGAGCGCTGCGGATAGAAAGACTTATGTCCTAGATACCAGCGTTCTGCTCGCCGATCCGGCCGCGTTAGGCCGTTTTGCCGAACATGAAGTAATCATTCCGATTGCGGTAATTGGTGAACTTGAAAGTAAGCGCGACCACCCAGAATTGGGCTATTTTGCGCGTGCAGCACTGCGATATTTAGACGATTTACGAGTTACTCATGGCCGGCTAGATCGCCCACTAAAGATCACACCCGTTGGCGGCACCCTTTCAGTCGAGCTCAACCACACTGATTTAAGTTCGCTGCCTCACGGCTTCTTACGCGATGGCACTAACGATTCGCGCATCCTGGCGATCGCTAAGAATTTAATGTCAGATGGCAAGAAAGTTGTTCTAGTTACTAAAGATTTGCCACTTCGAGTTAAAGCATCGGCAGTTGGAGTCGAGGCCGAGGAATATCGCGCCGAGACAGTTTCCAACAGTGGCTGGACTGGCATCGAAGAGATCGATGTTGGTCACCAAATTATCGATGACCTCTATGCCACTGATCGCGCCGACCATGAAGTCGCCCACCAACTGCCAGTTCATACTGGCATTGTTTTGCATTCTGAAAAAGGCAGCGCCTTAGCCCGCGTTACCGTCGATAAACAATTGCAATTAGTTCGTGGCGATCGCAGCGCTTTTGGTCTGCATGGTCGCAGCGCCGAACAAAGAATTGCCCTTGATCTTTTGCTTGATCCAGATATCGGCATTGTTTCCCTTGGCGGTCGCGCCGGAACCGGAAAGAGCGCACTAGCTCTTTGCGCCGGACTCGAAGCGGTTATGGAAAAGCGGTTACATAAAAAGGTAGTAATTTTCCGTCCGCTCTATCCAGTTGGTGGCCAAGAGCTGGGCTACTTGCCAGGTAGTGAAGGCGAAAAAATGTCGCCTTGGGCCCAAGCCGTTTTCGATACTTTGGGCGCGCTAGTTAGCCAACAAGTCATCGATGAAATTCTGGACCGCGGGCTAATCGAAGTTCTGCCGCTGACTCACATCCGCGGTCGCTCGCTGCACGACTCTTTTGTGATTGTCGATGAAGCCCAATCCCTTGAACGCGGAGTTTTGCTGACCGTGCTCTCGCGCATCGGCCAATCTTCGCGAGTGATCCTGACCCACGACGTTGCCCAGCGCGATAACTTGCGAGTTGGCCGCCACGATGGCGTCGTTGCCGTGGTCGAAACTTTAAAGGGCCACCCACTTTTCGCCCACGTGACCCTGACTCGATCAGAGCGCTCTCCGATTGCCGCCCTGGTAACCGAGCTACTTGAAGGCCCAATTCCGAACTAGTCGGCTGGCGCTTGGAAGGCCCAAAAAAGGCCCTCTTTTAATCTCACACTCACATATCGGACATTTCAGACTTCCGCCTAGGTGACCTGCACTTTTACAACAGCACCTGATGTGGCATTCCTTAGAATTTGCGACTCACGCGTAATTAAATTTGCCGATGTCAGTGCGCCTTGCCAGTCTAAACCCTGTTACTCACCCGACCGGGTGAGATTAAAGGGTAAGGAAAGGAGTCACCGTGGGTTTTCATTTGAACTCTTCTCGTCGCGCAGTTGCGATCTGGACAACTGTGGCTGCTTTCTTAGGTTTTGCTATCTTGCAACCAAGTGCCTATGGCCTTGAGTTTCCAGCTACGACCTTGCTGACCCTGCCATCACCGACCGATGCTTTAGCCGGTGATGTTTACTTAACCTCAAAGGCCGAACCTGAAATCACACCAATCGAAGCTGCCCTCTTTAGCGAGCTATCTTCCTCAGCTACGGTTTTAGCCTCAGCAATGTCTTTGGTTTCATTGGCCAGTGCCAGTGTTGAACTAGCCCGCACCCCTGATGGCGCCCGCGAAGTTGCCCAGATTTTGATGGAAGATAAATATGGCTGGGGCGATGGTCAGTATGAATGCCTCGATAGCCTCTGGACCAAAGAGAGCAATTGGAATTACAAGGCGAGCAATCGTCGCTCAGGTGCCCACGGAATTCCACAAGCTCTGCCAGCTACGAAAATGGAAGTTATCGGAACCGACTGGCGCACCAACCCAGTAACTCAGATTTCTTGGGGCCTTCGCTATATCGATATCCGATATGACACACCGTGCAAGGCTTGGGCGAAATTCAAGCGCTCTAACTATTACTAAGCCTTAGGTCCCGTGCCAATTGTGATTGGCTTTGAAGTCTCGGCAAAGAAATCACCGCCCTTATCGTCGACCACAATGAAGGCCGGGAAATCTACAACATCGATTTTCCAAACAGCTTCCATGCCCAGTTCGGCAAAATCTAGAACTTCAACTTTCTTAATGCAATCTTGGGCAAGGCGCGCAGCTGGCCCACCGATCGAACCAAGATAGAAACCACCATGGGTCTTACAAGAATCAGTTACCGCCTTTGAGCGATTTCCTTTAGCCAACATAATCTTTGAACCACCGCGGCTCTGGAAATATTCAACGTAGGAATCCATGCGACCAGCAGTAGTTGGGCCGAAGGAACCAGATGCATAACCTTCCGGAGTTTTAGCTGGGCCAGCGTAATAAACGGCGAAATCACGTAAGTAATCAGGCATAGGTGCGCCTTGATCCATCATTTCCTTGATCTTGGCATGGGCAAGATCGCGGGCCACCACCAAAGTGCCAGTTAGCGAAATGCGAGTCTTAAGTGGGTGCTTGGAAAGCTCGGCTAAGACATTTGCCATTGGTTGATTCAAATTGATATTTACCACGCCATCATTTAGATGTTCATCGGTGGTCTCAGGCAAGAAGTGGGCTGGCTCGCGCTCTAGCTCTTCTAGGAAGATGCCCTCTTTAGTGATCTTGGCCTTGGCTTGGCGATCGGCTGAACAAGAAACCGCAATCGCAATTGGTAGAGAGGCACCATGACGAGGCAGGCGAATAACGCGCACATCGTGGCAGAAGTACTTACCGCCAAATTGCGCACCGATTCCAAGAGTGCGGGTTAGCTCTAGTACTTGCTGCTCTAGTTCTAAATCGCGGAAACCGTGGCCGGTTGCCGCATCGCCCTTCGTTGGCAGTGAATCTAAGTACTTAGTACTAGCCAATTTCGCGGTCTTTACCGTGTGCTCGGCGCTAGTGCCGCCGATGACAATTGCCAAGTGATACGGCGGGCAAGCCGCAGTGCCGATTGAACGCAACTTCTCATCGAGCCAAGTCATAAATGATTTCGGATTTAAGATCGCTTTGGTCTCTTGATATAGAAATGATTTATTAGCGCTGCCGCCACCTTTGGCGATGAATAAGAAGTTGTATTCATCGTAGTGCTCACTATCAGCATAGATCTCAATTTGGGCCGGCAAGTTATTGCCAGTGTTCTTTTCATCCCAGGTAGTAACTGGGGCCAGCTGCGAATAGCGTAGATTTAAATTGGTGAAGGCATCATAAATACCTTTAGAGATCTCAACTTCATCTTTGCTCTGAGTCAAAACAAATTGCCCTTTTTTACCCATCACAATTACGGTCCCAGTGTCTTGGCACATCGGCAAAATTCCACCGGCCGAAATATTGGCATTCTTTAAAAGATCTAGCGCCACGAAGCGATCATTAGGGGAGGCCTCAGGGTCTTTTAAAATATCTGCTAATTGCTGCAAATGCTCAGCACGCAAATAATGCGAGATATCGGCAATCGCAGTACTAGTTAGCTTCTCAATTGCCTCAGGCGCGATCTCTAGAAACTCAAGTTCGCCAACTTTTAGCGTGCGAACGCCCTCTGTTCCTAAGCTGCGATATTTGGTGGTATCTGGGCCAATCGGCAACAGATCAGAGTATGTGAATTCAGGAGACATTTGCGCACCTATTCGCTTGGCTTAACTGAATCTAACTTTGCCTTCGCCCCATCTAGCCATTCCTGGCAGATCTTTGCGAGCTCTTCACCGCGTTCCCATAACTTCAAGGAATCTTCCAGGGTTGCGCCACCAGTTTCTAGCGATGAAACAACCTGCGCCAGTTCATCACGCGCTGCTTCGTATGAGATCTTCTTCTCTGTGGCCATGGCTTAAATCTACTGCCTGCTCTTTAACTTGTAACCATGGCGCTGGTCTCACCTTGGGCCAGTCTAATTCGTAGCTTTTCGCCATCTGTAAGAGCAGTGCTATCGCGAGCAATGCTGCCATCGGCTAATTGCACCACGGCATACCCGCGATCAAGGGTGGCCTGTGGCGAAAGCGCACGTATTCGAGCCGTTACTTGTTGCAACTCTTCTTGGGCAATTGCCAGCCGGCCTTGGAAACTACGAATTGAACGATCGCGCAAATTAGTAATAATTTCTAACCGTGAAGTAATCATGACTGCAGGATCGCGCAGAACTGGGCGAGCTGCCAAGTTAGCAATCTTGGAACTTTCAAGTTCAATCAAATTTCGCATAAAGCGGCTGGCACGATCGCGAAGTTTTTCAATCAAATCGATCTCTTCATTGATATCTGGCACTACGCGCTTTGCCGCATCAGTTGGCGTTGATGCCCGGAAGTCAGCAACTAAATCAAGTAGCGGTGAATCTTTTTCGTGGCCAATCGCGCTAACAATTGGCGTGCTGCACTGAGCAGCTAAGCGAACTAAACCTTCATCACTAAATGGCAAGAGATCTTCAAAGGATCCGCCGCCACGAGTGATGATGATGACATCAACATCGGCTAGCGCTTCTAGTTCAGCCAATGCAGCTGATACTTCGCTAACAGCGGCGGCGCCTTGCACAGTTACTTCGCGAATTTCAAACTGCACAGCGGGCCAACGACGTTTGGCATTTTCAACCACGTCGCGTTCAGCATCAGTATTGCGACCACAAATCAATCCAATTTTGCGCGGCAACAATGGCAACGCAACTTTATTCTCAGAATCAAATAAACCTTCAGCTGCCAACATAGTTTTTAGCGCTTCCAGGCGCGCTAATAATTCACCAACTCCAACTTGGCGAATTTCGCGGGCAGATAACGTGTAAGAACCATTCTTGGTATACCAAGAGCCTTTGGCATAAAGAACAACGCGAGCATTTGCTGGCAGTGGTGCCACGCTAGCCAGTACTGATTTGTGGCACATCACCGAAAGGCTCATATCGACGCTGGAATCGCGCAGGCGCAGAAAAGCCATGCCACCGCTGCGTTCATTGAGTTCGGCGATCTCGCCTTCGATCCAGATTGGCCCTAATCGATCGAGATATTCCTTGATCGCTTCAGTGACCGCCCTAACTGGTGCGGGAGAATCACTTGAAGTTTCGAGCATGGATTGATCCTAATAGACTAAGCGACATGAGTAAGCGGATCCTCTTAGCTGCGCCACGCGGGTATTGCGCCGGTGTCGACCGAGCCGTGATCACTGTTGAAAAAGCACTCGAGCTCTATGGTGCTCCGGTTTATGTGCGCAAACAGATCGTTCATAACAAACATGTTGTTGCAACCCTTGAAGCTCGCGGTGCCATCTTTGTAGATCAAACCGATGAAGTACCCGAAGGCAAGATCGTAGTTTTCTCAGCTCACGGAGTTTCACCAGCAGTTCACGAAGAAGCGGCAAACCGTAATCTAAAAACAATTGATGCAACTTGCCCACTTGTTACCAAAGTTCACCACGAAGCGCGACGTTTTGCTTCCGAAGATTTAGAGATTTTATTTATCGGCCACGAAGGTCACGAAGAAGTTGAAGGCACTATGGGTGAAGCAGTTGGCAAAGTTAAATTAGTCGATGGCTTAGATTCAGCCCGCATCGTGCAACCAACCCCAGGTAAGAAGCTAGCTTGGCTATCGCAAACAACACTTAGCGTTGATGAAGCACTTGAATCGGTTGCTATTTTGAAAGAACGCTTCCCAGATATCCAAGATCCACCATCAGATGACATTTGTTATGCAACCACCAATCGCCAAGATGCCATCAAAGTAATTGCCCCACAAGCAGATTTAGTAATTGTGGTTGGCTCAACAAACTCTTCTAACTCAGTGCGCTTAGTTGAAGTAGCTAAGGAATATGGCACACCGCAGGCTTATTTAATTGACTATGCCGCAGAAGCAAAAGATGAATGGCTAACTGGAGTTGAAACAATTGGTGTCACCAGTGGCGCATCAGTACCTGAGATCTTGGTTGATGATTTGTTAAAGTGGTTAGCAGAACGTGGTTTCGCAGATGTTGAAACCGTTACTGCAGCGCAAGAATCATTGCTCTTCGCGTTGCCACCAGAGCTACGTAAAGATATTAAGGCAGCTGCGCAGTAAGTTATTCAGCGCGCTGGCGTTTTTGTGCTTTGGCGCGACGAT
The DNA here is from genome assembly GCA_964202795.1 of Candidatus Planktophila sp. Lineage (GTDB taxonomy): Bacteria > Actinomycetota > Actinomycetes > Nanopelagicales > Nanopelagicaceae > Planktophila. The sequence continues at coordinate 1,605 of CAXNJS010000019.1, read as the reverse complement.
CAAAGTAGAAATACCAAGCGTAGGCTGCTGAGATCAACAAGAACGGTGCTTGGCTGGCAAGGGCTGCTAAGAAATCAATACCTAATCGTGTGATTGATAAACCATTTCTTGTAAGCAGCTCAAGGAATGCAAGGGAAGCGAAAGCAAGTGGTGGGTTAACTGCTGCCACGTAGCTAGTGCCATTGCGACCATATTGAACGCCACCGAAAGTCACCAACATGATTACTAAACCTGTGACGATGCCAAAACCATTGCGCACTAATAGTTCTAGGTAAGAGAAGATGCCGATAAAGAAGAACTGCAGAACGATGATGCCCTCTTTTTTCAGACCAGGGCCTGTGATTGCAATCTTACGTGCAGCTGTTGTGCTCATTATTTCTCATCCTCTTCAGCATCTATATAATCAATTTCAAGGGCGGCGGATTTAATCGCACGAACTTCATCATCAACATCACTTAATGGCGCTAGTTTATTGGCTCCGGTGCTTACGCCGAGGTTCACCATGCTGCGAGCTGGACGCAATAATGAGGTTTCTGCAGTTTGTACTACATCATTAAAGCCACGTTCTACTGACTTAATGCGATCACCTAGCGTTGCAAGCTTTGAATGAAGTGAGCCAACGCGCTTTAGTAGCTCACTTGCATGGCCTTGAATTGCAACTGCGTTATCGGCAAGATCTTGGCGACCGAAGGCATATGCCACAGTGCGCAGCAGCGCCAACATATTTGTTGGAGTCGCAATAGTTACATTCTTAGAAAAAGCTTTTTCAAGCAACATGGGATCAACGCGTAATGACTCAGACAAGATTGATTCAAATGGTGCGAAAAGAACCACAAAATCAGGGGAGAAGGTAACGCCCTGATAATCGCGCTTTGCTAACGCTTCGACATGCTTTAACAAATCTTTAGCATGCTGTTGCATGAGTGAGTCGCGAGTTTCTTCATCATCGGCATCGATGGCCTCTAAGAAACGAGTAAATGGAAACTTAGAGTCAATAAAGATGCGAGAGCCACCAGGAATTGCGATTTGAATATCGGGGCGAGAAATTTCATCGTTGCCACGATCAGAACTTTGTTTTTCAAAGTGAATGCCTTCAATGAGCCCAGCATTTTCTAGCAACATTTCTAGTTGCACTTCGCCGAAACGACCACGTGTTTGAGAACTAGATAGTGCGCCAGCTAATTTGGTGGCTTGCTCGAGCAGATTCTGATTACCAACTTGCATTGAATCAATCTGAGTTTTAATTGCAGCCTCTGCAGCAGCACGTTTTGTTTCAGCTTCAGAAGTTTGGGTCGAAAGCGAACTCATGCGAGTCTTGACATCATCGAGTGCTTGATTAAGAGCGGCGCTAGAAGTGTTTTGGGTATTCATTGTTGCGATTTGGCCCGTTAAATTTGCAACCAGCGCCTTTGCCCCGGCAAGTTCGGCGGCAATAGCAGCCGACGTTGAACCACCTTGTGCCTGATCTGCCTTGTTTTTAAGGCTGGCAATGAAGAAACCAAGGGCTAAACCGATGGCTAAACCTGTTAGAAGAACCACTACTGATGCTGACATAGCCGTATCGTGGCAGGAAGGGCTGACATACTCGCGTAGGCTCTACTCCTC